>JANLSE010000266.1:0-32652 GCA_031362265.1 Roseiflexaceae bacterium | reverse complement strand
GAAGGCTGGACAACAGCTGCTGAGATTGCCGTGAGCCATGGCTTAAAGCTTGACACGAACTTCTATCATTGGGGATCTTGGATTCAGCAAGCCGACAGCTCTTGGCCAATAGGGTATATTACTGGTAGCGGCCAACCAATGCGATTTATTAAGTCGAATGGCACCATCCTGCCCTATTATCAACAATTGACAGAACTTGTCGATGAGCATCTACTTGCTGTGATTAGTGGGAGTGGCTATCAGGGTCTTGATGCCCTAGATGCAATTACTGTTTCTCAGGGGCTTATTGATGCAAGCCTGAATGGCAATTATGCCGCAATCATGACCCAATTTCATACCGACTATTATGGGTTAGGGTCACCGCAAGAATGGGCCGAAGGTACACTCGACTATGCCTTTAGCCGTGGTGTGCCAATCTGGAATGCCGATCAATGGCTCGATTTTGTTGAAACGCGTGCAAATTCTAAACTTCAGACGGTTAACTGGGATAGCACAACCAGTAATTTGAGTTTCTCAACTGTGCTTAACCCTGTACCTTCAGGTGTTACTGGTGCAAATCTGACACTCATGGTTCCTGCGACAGTTGGTGGAGCTGCGCTTGGTGCCTTGCATGTAGATTCGCAATCAACACCATTTACCCTTAGAACGATTAAAGGTCGTCGATATGCGCTCTTTCAGGTGACACCAGGTGCTCATTCGATCGTTGCACATTATGGTGCGGTGGTAGGTACCAATACGCCCACATATACGGCAACCAACACACCAACACATACAGCAACCAACACACCAACACATACAGTAACCAACACACCAACAGGTACAGCAACTAACACACCCACACGTACTCCTACAAAGACGCCAACAGGCACTATCGTTAATCCAACCAGTACGCCAAGGAATCGCGTTAATCTTCCGCTTGTTAAATCACCGTAATGAATGTACGTTCAACTCTCTTCGATACCTTGGCATTCTGCGGTTTTGGCTTTGTTCTAAAATCGAGCCAGGTTAAGAATCCCTAAAGCCAAAAGGAGAAAGATATGTGGAATCAATATCGCAATGCTAGTCTAGCGATTGGCATTATTATTACTGTCGTCTTGGTTGCAGGCCGCGATACGCGTGGTTCTACTGTTGTCCATGCTGCTGGAGGCTCACAGACATTCACAACGGTAAGTGAATTTAATCAGGCATGTGCGATTCAGAATGGTACAATGGTCACAGCAAATGATGCATTGCCAACTGGTGGAGTGACTGCTGGCAGTGTAGATCTTGCAGGCGCTTTTGTAGGTTACTTTGATGGTGCCTCCATCAACGCAACCCTATGGGATAGCGCCCCATGGGGGGTCAATCCATTTAATCCAACGATCAATGCTGGTATTATTACTGTTCCGCCTAATGGGCGGCTTCGCTCTCAGGACACCTACCATTACGGCTCGATCAATTTCATTGCCCAATTCGGGAGTGCCGAAAAGCAACATATTGGGTTTGGCAATGCTGATTTGGATGCTAACTACCTAATCTTTAGTACTAATACTGTCGGCGATGGAAATCTATACGCCCGCGTTCATAATTCAAGTGGCGAGCAGAATGCTAATCTTGGCCCGATCCCAACAGGTTACCACTCCTACCGTATTACTTGGAATCCAGATAGTATTGCCAATGATCAGATTCTATTCTTTATCGATGGAAGTATGGTAAAAGAATTTGGTGCAATATCAGGAGGTTTTGCACCACCGATTGGAAACGCGAATATATTTATCTCGAACGATTCAGCAGCCGCATCAACAATTCTTGTTGATGCGATCGACAAAACCCCACCCTTTGCAGCAACTGGCACCTACCAAAGCTGCACTCAAGATGCTGGTGTTGGCAACTATTGGGATACTGCAAGCTGGGTGGCATCAACTTCGGCACCAACAACTGCATTAACAATTGAGGTGCGCACATCTTCAGATGCAACAACCTGGGGTGATTGGGCAGCACTATCTAATGGTGGATCGATTGGTACGAACCAACGCTATCTTGAGTATCGGCTTACATTAACTACCAGCAACACCGCGCTTACACCACGCCTCGATTCGTTAACCCTGAACTACCTTGCTACCTCGCCTACAAATACGCCAACCAACACCTCTACTGCTACTGCGACAGCAACTGCAACAAGCACAGCAACTGCAACAAGCACAGGTACAATCACTGCAACAAACACAGCGACAGCGACAGCAACACCAACTCGTACTGCAACGCCAACTCGTACGCTCACTCCATCGCGTATCAAGACATATTTGCCGCGTGTTACTGGGCCATAATGTGAGCACGTATTCATCGAATGGCGAAATCGTCATCACTAGGCTCTGTATGAATTAAGCGCGCTTTCATAAGTATCATCTATTGTATCTGTAATGGCCTGCATACATAACAGGATACCAAACGGAACATACGCGTCAACGACGATGGAGGCAGACCCCATCGTGTTCAATGGCCACAAACCCAAGTCGTCGTGACCTGGGTGGATCCAGTGTTTGAGGACAGAAGACCTCCCCATACTGGAATTGGGTCGTGTTAACGCCGGTTGGTAAGCGCAGTGCATAACGACAAAGTGCTGCGAACAAAGGAAGTTTTGAAATGAGTGAGAACGAGACGCAACCGACGGGGGGTAAGCACATTGCCCCAGGTGACAAGAAGACGGGTATTAAGCTTGTTGCACCAGGAAAGGCTGATGAGCGAGCTTCAGAGATCCGGTTTGTTGAGATGCCACGCGAAAAGAGCGAGCGTCTTGATGTTCTGGTACTTAATCCACCGTCGCCAGATGGGGATTTGTTCCTGCGCGATATTGCGCGTGTGGGCCGTAGAACGCGTGATGGTATCATCTGGCCACAGACAGCCCTGGCCCAAATTGGTGCCGTCGTTCAAGAGGGTGGTTTTAGCGTCGATGTGATCGATGCCATTGGCCTTGGAATGACCTGGGAGGATTTTGAGCGCTACATGTGGAAGCATAAGCCGCGCTACATGGTCATTCATGCAACAGCACCAACCCTAACGAATGATATGCGAACAACCTTTATTGGTAAGGCTGTTGGCACAATTAGTATGGCGATTGGTACACACGTTACCCCAATGAGTCGTGAGACACTTGAGAGCTACCCTACGCTTGATATTGTGGTACGTGGCGAGCCTGAGATGACGATTATGGATGTTATCAAAACCATTGATCGTTTTGTCGACGCTGAAAAGCATACTGACACAATCTCAGTCGGTAATACCGATCTAACTGCTCCATGGCGTAAATTGCCATTTCCAGATGCTTCGTACCTGACAACCCGTGGACGATTTTCTGGTGTCTCGCCTGTACTCGTGGCAAATGCGTTGCGCGAGACCAAAGGTGTTGCGTTCCGAAATGAGCACATGGAGGTCCAGATTAACCCAGATCGTCCATTTATTGAGGATCTGGATAGCCTACCTGTGCCGCTACACCACAAGTTGCCCTGGCAGAAGTATAAAGTGCCAATCGTTGGCGGCCCCTATACATTCGTGCTGACAAGCCGTGGCTGCCCGGCAGGATGCCGCTATTGCATCAAGCATGTCACGTATCAGGCCAGTGTTCGCCATCGCAGCCCAGAACATGTGCTCAAAGAACTGTATATGCTCAAAGAGATGGGTATGCATCATGTTCACTTCGAAGCCGATTTGTTTACGGTGAAGAAGGAATTTGTATACGATCTCTGTAACGCAATTATCAAAGATGGTATCAAGATTCGCTGGAGCTGCAACAGCCGTGTCGACTTCGTTGATGAGCCTGAATTGAAGCTGATGAAGCAGGCTGGCTGTTTCATGATTGCTTGGGGCTTGGAGAGCGGTAGTGAGGCAGTTCTCAAGCGCGCACGCAAGGGCACGACTGTCACGCGTATTCGCGAGACAATTGCCGCTAGCAATCGTGTTGGGATCAAGAACTGGGGCTATTTCATCATTGGCTTACCGGGTGAGACAGTCGAAACCATCCAGGAGACAATTGCCCTCTCGAAGACAATCCCAGTCGATATTGCGCTCTTCCATATTGCGACTCCATATCCAGGGACACCGTTCTACTATGAGGCCGTTGAGAATGGGTGGATTCAGATGAACCGCTGGGAGGATTACGATATGTACTCCCATACAGTGCTGAATTACCCACACCTAAGCTCAAAGGATCTAGAGTACTGGGCGAAGCGCGCTGCACGTGAGTGGAGTTTGCGCCCTGGCCCAATGCTGACCTTCTTGAAGGGCGCGGCCAACCCAGAGACCCTGGGCCAACTGTGGAAGATTGGTACCAATCATATCAAATGGATGAGTGGTAGCTTCGGACGAAACGAGTCCTAGGAAATATTCTTCACGAATATGCCTAGTAGCGACAGAGATCAGGAATTTCCCTGATCTCTGTTTCGTTTCAATTTCTTCTCTCATTTGCGCGCAATTGTGATCCATAATTCAGCAGCAATAGAATACAATCGTAGTTGGCATTACGATCAATTCAGGGTTACGCGATACCTGTCAGTTCATTAATCACGCCCCAACGTCATAGTCGTTTCGCACACGCTAGCGATTGCGATTTCTTCATTGCCTCCTGATCGTGGAGACATCCGATTGTTAGCCATTCACCCTACACTTGTGATGGTGCTGAAGATAAACCAGATCATGGGCGCCACGCCTTGTGAATTGGATTGAGCGGAGCCGTATGTATCAACTCTCTCGGATTGTTGTTCGAAATTCACTCTTTAGTGCCGTTGCACAGATCGTTATCAAGATAATCTCGTTTGGTTTTTCGGTACTCGTCATTCGTCGACTTGGGCCGGCAGAATTTGGCCAATATGGGGCGATCCTGGCGATTGGCGCTGTCTTCATGGTGCTCTCCGATCTCGGCCTGAGCCCATATACTGTTCGTGAGGTCGCAAAGCTACGGAATGAACCTGATCATACAGCGCAAATAAGTGATTTGTATGGCAATGTGCTTGCCATCAGAGTTCTACTCACGGTGCTGACAGCGTTTCTCCAGATTGCAACAGCCTGGGCCACAGGTGAAACGGCATTAATTATTCTTGCTGTGGCTATTAATACCATTGGCTTACTCATGTATAGTATTCAAGGCGCCACTGATGCGGTGCTTCAGGGGTATGAGCGCCTTGATATTACGGCACGCACAAAGGTGTTTCAGCAGTTGCTATTTGTGGCATTGGGCACAGGCGCGCTATTCCTTCACGCTGGCTTTTTTGGTCTGATTGGCGCCAGCTTATGTGGTATTGTACTCTTGATGGTGTCGTGTTGGCGGGGTCTGGCGAGCTTGGGTGTTCGCCCTGGCAAAATCGATCCACGCCGCTGGTTTGAATTATTGCGCATCTGCTTTCCATTTGGCGTTATTGGGCTGACATTAGGCCTTTCGTATAAATTCGACAGTATCTTGCTGTATCACTTTCGCGGTGATGTCGAGAATGGCCTATATACAGCTTCGTATAACTTGGTCTTCTCGGCGGCAATGCTCTCGAATATTATCAATACATCGCTTTACCCTTCACTTAGCCGCCAGGCGAGCCGCGATCCAGAATCACTGAATCTGGTGTATGACCGTATTTTGCGCTACTTGCTCATTACTGGTCTCCCGATCGCTGTAGGCGGTAGTATCCTTGCCGATCAGATCATTTTGCTGATCGGTGGGGAAGCGTACCGCGGGGCCATTGATGTGTTTCGGATTTTGATCCTTGTGTCACCACTGATGTTCGTTTCCGAGTATTTGGGCTACATTGTGCTCATCCAAGGCAATGAGAAGAAGGCGGCGCGCTCGGTATTAATAAGTACCAGTGTGAATGTGCTTGCTAATATCATCTTTATTCCTCGCTATGGGATGATAGCCGCAGCCGTTATTACTGTCATAACAGAAATTGTGCTAGTTATTCAATATGCGCTTATGTTGCGCTCTACTGTCCATTTCAATCGGATGCAAACGGTCATACAACCACTTATTGCAGTTGCAATTATGGGTGGGTTGGTGCTACTTGCGCATCAGTATGTTCCGCTTGCTGTCAGTGTCTTACTCGGTGGCATTGTGTATCTACCAGCGCTGCTTCTGTTTAATGTGATTGGGCGTGATGAATTAGCTTTTGTGCGTAATTTGCGTTCGCCATCATCGGCAGGGGCTGCCCAATGAAGATAGTGCTTCCAGTTCATCATTTTCCTCCTCAATATACCGCTGGTGCCGAGCTATACACCTTTCGGCTTGCGCGCTGGTTACTCTCACAGGGTCACACAGTCGAGGTGGTTTGTGTTGAATCAATTGATAAGGGGCAGGTTGGGCAGATCAGTGCGGTCCGTGATGAGTATCAGAATGTTCCTACTTGGCGGCTTTCCTATAATATTATGGATGCCCCCGAGCGCCAGCGCTGGAACTTCGATAACCCGTTAATCGGAACCTGGTTTGCCGATTATCTTGCGAAGCAACAGCCCGATGTTGCCCATTTTCAAGCTGGCTATTTGCTCAGTGCTGCCCCATTTAGGGCTGCTGCACAAGCGCGTGTGCCGATCATTCTGACGCTCCACGACTATTGGTTCCTCTGCCCAAGAATTACCTTACAACGCGGCGATGGCTCGCTCTGTGAAACTATTCCCGTTGATCCAGCTGGGTGCGCGTGGTGCCGCTGCACAGAACAACGTCGCTTTGATCTCGCAGATCGCTATAGTATTGGCCTGGTTGGTGCAATGGCCCGCCAGACAGTATTGCGTAAACAGGCTAACGTAATTGAAGAACGTCGTGCAACATTGGCTGCGGCGCTTGCTCTGGTCGATACAGCTATCGCCCCATCCCAATTTCTTGCAAATCGCTATACGGCAATGCTGCCAGAGAGCAAGATGACTGTATTGCGCTATGGACTGGATCTTACGCGGTTCCAACATCTTCCTCAGCATCGATCGGATGGCCCAATACGGATTGGTTTCACTGGCCAGATCGCACCGCATAAAGGCGTTCATCTGCTTGTGGAGGCGTTTCGTCGCCTACGGCCTGGTAAGCGGCCAGTTGAATTGCATATCTATGGTGGGTTAGAAGCACGGCCAGATTATGTCGAAACGCTACGAGCTCTAGCGGGTGGTGATACGCAGATTCATTTCCATGGCCGGTTTGAGAATAGCCAGGCACCAACAATTCTGGCTGAGCTTGATATTGCAGTTGTTCCATCAGTTTGGTATGAAAATAGCCCGCTCGCTATCTCTGAGGCGCATGCTGCGGGAACTCCGGTGATCACCGCCCGATTGGGGGGTATGGCCGAACTGGTGCGCGATCATGTGGATGGCCTGCACTTTACGCCTGATGATTCGGCAGATCTCGCGCGTGTAATACAAACAATCGTGGATGATCCCAAGTTGATCGGGCAACTCTGCCAGGGGATTACTCTTCCACCCAGTATTGATGATGAGGCTCATACGCTCGTATCTCTTTATGAGCGAGCGATTGCGGTAACGTCACTACCTTAAACTATTTAGTACACATAAGGAGAACATGATGAGTTCCATTCTTGTCACAGGCGGCGCTGGTTTTGTTGGCTCGCATGTTACCGAAGAACTATTGAAGCGCGGCCATCAAGTGGTTGTGCTCGATGATTTGAGCGGCGGTTTCCTTGACAATGTGGTTGAGGGGGCTGAGTTCGTAAAAGGCAGTATCAATGACATTGAGCTTGTTAATACGCTATTTGAATCTAAATCATTTGAATATGTCTATCATCTAGCTGCTTATGCTGCCGAGGGGTTAAGCCCATTTATCAAACGCTTTAACTATAACAATAATCTGATTGGCAGTATTAACCTGATTAATGCCGCTGTCAATAACGCTGTCAAGTGTTTTGTATTCACATCGTCAATTGCAGTCTATGGTTCAAGCCCCGAACTGCCAATGACTGAGAAAACAACACCGCATCCTGAAGATCCATATGGCATTGCAAAATTAGCGGTTGAACAGGATTTGATCGTCTCCAAGGCGATGTTCGATCTCGATTACATTATTTTCCGACCACACAATGTGTATGGTGAGCGCCAAAATATTGCCGACAAATACCGCAATGTGGTTGGCATCTTCATGAATAACATTCTTCAAGGCAAGCCAATGACGGCATTTGGCGACGGTTCGCAGTCGCGAGCATTTAGCTATGTTGGTGACATGGCCCCCATGATGGCTGAAGCGATCGAAATACCTGCGGCATATAATCAGATCTTTAATGTCGGTGCCGATCATCCCTATACAATCAATGAGCTTGCGCATGCGATCGCTGCTGCAATGGGTGTCGAGCCAAATATTGCTTATTTGCCAGCACGTAATGAGGTTCTCAATGCATATTCCTCACATGCCAAGGTACACCAGGTGTTTGGCGATCGGCCTCAGCACACGCTGGAAGAAGGTCTGAGCCGAATGGCTGCTTGGGTCAAACAACATGGCGCACGCTCAAGCACCAAATTCGAGGGCATCGAGGTTATGAAGAACTTCCCAAAGGCCTGGTTGATTTAGTTTGTCTCTTGAGAATCACACAATGGAGATCGGTATGCAGCAGCCGTATGTTGTTATAGTTATCCTGAATACCAACCGCCGTGACGATACTCTAGAGTGCTTGAGTTCACTCGCGCGTAGCAGTTATGCTCATCAGAAAACTATTGTATTGGACAACGCCTCAACTGATGGTTCGGTTGAGGCGATCCAGGCTGCATTTCCCCTGGTGGAAATCCTGCGCCTCAAAAGCAATACGGGATACGCAGGCAATAACAATGTTGGCATTCAGGCTGCAATCGAGCAAGGTGCCGATTGGGTATTGGTACTGAATGAAGACACAGTCCTTGATCCCGAGTGCATTGCTGGCCTTGTAGCTGCTGGAGAAAGTGATTCCAGGATTGGGATGGTTGGGCCATTAGTCTTTCATCATAATGAGCCAACGGTTATTCAATCGGCAGGTGGTGAACTTGGGCCGAATTGGGAAGCCCGCCATATTGGGCAGAATGAAGATGATACTGGGCAATTTGCTCTACCGCGAGCAGTTGAGTGGGTATCAGGCTGCGCAATCCTGGTACGGCGCACAACGATCGAGCAGTGTGGCATGCTGGATGAGCGCTTCTTCTACTATTGGGAGGAAGTCGAGTGGTGTTTACGAATTGGGCGCGCAGGATGGCGGATTCAACACGTTCCCAGCGCGAAGTTATGGCATAAGGGAGTGCAGCGTAACTATGCTCCAAAGCCATCCGTGGCTTACTATACCACCCGTAATCGCTTTCTGATGCTCGAAAAAATGAATGCTCCATTGCGTATTCAGTTAGGCGCGTGGACACAGACCTTACGAACATTGATTACTTATTCGGTTCATCCCAAATGGCGCTCACTACGCGCTAATCGCGACGCGCAGTGGCGTGGTATAGTCGATTTCTTGCGTCGGCGTTGGGGTCAAGCGTAGAGCAATAGACGGGAATATAGATATGCGTATCGGAATTGATGTCCGCTATCTTTCACACGGACTTGTTGGGGGTGTGCATGCCTATGTGAAAAGCTTTGTCCCAGAATTGTTGCGGCAGGCAGAAAGTCACGAGATTATTCTGTATGCTGACACCAAGCGACCCTTCGAATTACACAATCTGCCAGCAAATACAAAGCTACGATTGTTACCATACAGAAGTCCATTATCAAGCTTCTCGCTGGATCTAACGATGCGCCGCCATATGGAGCTTGATCATATTGATGTAGCACACTTCCCTGCAAACTACGGCTTTGGACCTCGCGATGCGAAGTTGATCATTTCTCTCCACGATGAAATCAATATCATGCCACTACGCAAAATATTCAAAGGGCATCGTAAAGACCCACGTACCGTAGCCATGATGACCTACCTACATCTTTGTTCGACAGCTGCTATAAAGCGTGCCGACCTTATCATTACTGATTCGGCATATTCCAAGGGCCAAATCACGCATTATAGTTCAATTAGCCCAGATCGTATCATTCCAATTCACCTTGGGCGCGCTTCTGATTTATACCGTGTTGAGGAACCGAAGCTTCTAGAGACAGTTCGCCGCCGCTACAATCTGGATCGCTCCTTCATTCTAGGCGATGCACTCAAGAATCCCGCTGCAACCTTACGTGCTTGGCGAAAATTGCCCGAAGCGCTGCGCACCAGCCGTACAATTGTACTTTTCTCACGCCGGCCGGATCCACCTCAGGTCGTGGTAGATGCAGTTGCAGAGGGTATCGTCCAACTTCTGATTCGGCCATCGCGTGAAGATTTAATATGCCTATTCAGTATGGCTGAATCGTTTGTTTTCCCTTCCTGGATCGAGGGGTTTGGCATTCCATTACTAGAAGCCATGACCTGCGGTGCACCAATAATTGCTTCGGATCGTGGCTCTATCCCAGAAGTATTGGGCAATGCCGGGCTAATTGCTGATGCTGAAGATGATCAGGCACTCTCGGAGCATATCCAGAACGTGCTAACCGATCCATCTACTAGTGTAAGCATGCGGCAGCGTGGGTATCTGCGTGCAGCTGAGTTTTCTTGGGAACATACCGCAGCCGCTATTATGGCTTGCTATGAGTTGTCAGTATCAGCTACAAAACCTATTCCTGCCGCATGACGTCACCACATGTCGCTCATCATGAGCTTACAAAAATTTCAAGAGCCGTTTTGTTTCCAGTAGTAGGCCGTTCATCAGCACAACGTACCATGTGGACAGTGGAATTCTGTGCGAGCGTTAGATGGGTCTTGTGGCTCATATAGGGGGACTTCTGATGGATTTGCTCATGCTCAAAAGGAAGTGGTCGCGGGGTACCTACAGGCTGCGTCATCTGGCAACGCAGAAGGTCACTAAGCCTGGATATTTTAGCCAGCATGGCCAGGATCGTTTTGTAGCAGATCTGCTAGGCAATCTACGAGGTGGTGTTTTCATAGACATAGGGGCACATGATGGCGAGACATATAGCAATACCTGTTATTTCGAGCGTGAGCTAGGCTGGTCGGGAATTGCAATTGAACCTATGCTACCAGTATTTCAGAAACTCACAGCAGCACGAACATGTACTGCCATCAATGGCTGTGTTGCTGATTATGATGGTGTTGCAAGTTTTATGCAGCTGAGCGGATATACTGAAATGTACAGCGGCATGGTGGAGAGTATGAGTAGTCATCAAAAGGCGCGGATTGAGCGAGAGCAGAGTCTGCATGGTGGTACCAAGGAACTCATTCAAGTGCCATGTTTCACCCTCAATACAATTCTCCAGGAACACAATATTCGCAATATAGATTTTCTGAGTATTGATACCGAAGGCAGTGAGCTCTCGATTCTTGCGACATTGGACTACAAGCGTGTTCCTATCCGGGTCATATGTGTTGAGAATAACTATGGATCAAAATCCATTCAAAACTTTCTGACCCAACAGGGGTACCGATTGATGGTCATTGCAGGTGCAGACGAGATATACCTGCAATAACCCAATGGATCAAGATAGATCTACATTGAGCATAAAGCGAATCATTGTATGGAGCAGCGATGCGTATCCTTGCACTTTCGACTTGGTGGCCATTCCCCGCTGATAATGGTTCACGTCTACGTATAGCCAGTCTTTTGGAGGCGCTCACCAGTCGTCACGAGGTTCACCTTGTTGCGATGAGCCAAGAGATGGTGAATGATGAACAGCTGCAGGTCGCACACCGATTATGTGCCTCAGCATATGAAGTTCGCGAGCGTGTCTGGGAACCACACCGATTTGAGCAAATTGCTAGCCTATGGCATCGTGAAACTGCATCGGCGCGTGCAACATATAATCTCCCATTTGCCAAGCTCGTTCATGAACGGGCATCTGCTATTCAACCAGATGCTATCCTGGCGTTTCAATTGGCAGTCGCGCCATATGCTGCTCAAGTTGATAAGATCCCGCGTGTTTTGGAAGAGCTTGAAATAACCAATATCTTCGATCAGTATCGCAATTCGCCTCCTCACCGGCGCTTACGGGCATGGTTGACGTGGTCAAAGCATCAAGCTTATGTTCAACGCTTGCTCCGTAGTTTTGACGCTTGTACCGTTGTTTCTGAGCGGGAGCGTGTGTTTGCACGGCAAATTGCGAATCAGGAGATGCCAATTGAGGTTATTCCAAATGGTGCGACACTTACACCGCTTACCCAACCAGCTATACCGAGCCCAAATACATTGATATACCCTGGAGCACTTTCTTATAGTGCAAACTTGGATGCTATGCGCTATTTCATAGGTGATATCTTGCCACGGATTCGCGAATCGCGACCTGAGACGTGTTTGCGTATTACCGGAAAAACAACAACTGCGCAACTTGCTACACTCCCATCACTCGATGGAGTAGAGTTAACAGGTTATGTTGCAGACATTCGCTCAGCTGTCGCCGAAGCCTATTGCGAGGTAGTACCGTTGCGCGAGGGTGGCGGCACGCGCCTCAAAATACTAGAAGCGCTCTCGCTGGGAACCCCCGTTGTTTCAACGTCTAAAGGAGCGGAAGGATTGGAGCTTATCGATGGTCGTGATCTGCTGATAGCGGATAATCCAGAGGCTTTCGCAAAAGCAACCCTGCAACTACTCGAGAATCCTGCTCTCCGCACCATGCTCGCTGAGCAGGGTAGACGAATAGTGCAACAACGGTATGATTGGCGCGTGATTGGTGAGCAACTGAATAACCTTATTGAACAGGTTGCCCACTCACGAGAGAGGTATCATGGATCATATGTTGCCTGATGTCACAATCATTCTGGTGAGTTGGAATACCCGTGACCTCACACTACAATGTATCGATTCACTATATACTGCATGTGGTGAATATCGAGCTTGTATCTGGGTTGTTGACAATGCTTCGAATGATGGGAGTGTAGAGGCAATTCGTAGACACGCACCTGCAGTACAAATTATTGCCAATGCTGCTAATGTCGGTTTTGCGGCGGCGAACAATCAGGCAATGCGTGAGAGTCGTAGCCGTTATGTCTTACTGCTCAATACCGATACACTGGCTCAGCCTGATTCAATCGCAGCACTGATCGACTTCGCAGATCAACATCCTCAAGCAGGTATGGTTGGCCCAATGCTACTTAATCCCGATGGGTCATATCAAGGTTCATTTGCCTGGCAGCCAACGATCATAAGTGAATTGCTGAGTGCCTCTGGAATAGGGGTTCGGGTATTCGGGCGTTGGTTTCCCAATGCAAACCCAAAGCAGGCGAAACATGCACAAGAAACAGGATATATCCAGGGTGCATGTATGCTTGTCCGCAGCGATGCAGTAAATCAGATTGGGCTTATGGACGAGGGTTATTTCATGTACAGTGAGGAGCCTGATTGGTGTTTACGTATGGCCCAAGCGGGATGGCAGATTTGGTATACGCCAGCAGCGCGGATTGTTCATTATGGTGGGCAGAGCACCCGCCAACGTCGCCATGAGATGGTGGTTGCGCTATACCGAAGCAAAGTACGTTTTTTTGCAAAGCATTATGGTCAGAACTCGGCGGATTGGTTCTGTACAATGCTCCTCGCTATCTTACGTCTCAAGCATTATGGGCAAGTGTTAAAGGCCTGGATAAAGCCCAATAGTATTGTTGGCCCGATGATTGATCGGGGCGATCTGCAGCATTCAGGCGTCGAGTATCGCTTATGAAGAATTTCATACAACCATGGTACAGGCAAGGTTCAGAAGAAACCCGCCGCATCGTTCTTCGGGCTGGTATCGTTCTGCTTGCGGTGATTCTCTCGATTGGTGCTGGCATCACGATTGGATCTGGGCGAATGTTACTTGCGCTTGTATTTGGATTGCCGACATTAGCACTGCTTGTATGGGTGCTCGCAACGTATAAATTTGAACTAATGGTACTAGCATTGCCAATAACCGCTCTAATCGCGCCTATCGATATCCCAACAGGAACATATAGCAAAATCCCAATCGCCTTGTTGGTAACGCTTGGTCTGTGTGCGGTTTGGTTTACGACCATGATGGTTCGAAAAGAGTGGAAGTTTTCGCCTTCGCGTATGAATCGGCCAGCGTTTTTCTTCTGTGCTGCATGCCTGGTCTCTTATGGTTGGAGTAGTATTTGGCGCGATCCAATTATCAACATGAGTCTTTTTAGCAGCTTTGCTATCGTACAGGTGGCATCGTTGCTCACATTCTATGCCTCGTTTGGCGCAGCGCTACTGATAGGCAATTTTGCTCAATCAGAAAAACGCCTGAAGTATATTTTCTGGGCTTTTATTTTTGTTGGCGCGATAATGACGGTTACAGAGTTATTAAAAATAGAAACTCAAGGTTTATTGAATATTAATGGTTTGTGGGGGCTATGGGTAGTTTTACCAAGTTTCTGCTATCTTATATTGCAACGGAATGTATCTTGGCATACAAGAGTGTTTTTGATTACACTCATTGCTGCGAACCTTTATCAGACGATTATTGTTAACCTGCAATGGAAATCTGGTTGGATACCAACGCTGGTTGGGATGTATGTAGCAGTACTCTTTCGCTCCAAAAAATGGTTTGCCATTCTTTTGATTGCAACTGTTATAGGCGCCTATGTAGGCCGTGCAGAAATAGCACAGATTACACAAGCAGAAGAAGAAGAAGGTGCTGATCAACGGCTTGGTATGTGGGAAATCAATCTGCGTGTGATTGGTGATCACTGGTTGTTTGGCACTGGCCCCGCCGGGTATGCAGTTTATTATATGACCTACTACCCAGAAGATGCGCGATCAACCCACAATAACTACCTCGACATCGTGGCTCAGTTTGGAATAATTGGTATGATCGCGTGGCTCTGGTTTGTGATTGCAAGCCTCATTGAAGGGATTCGCTTGATCAAAGAGGCACCACCAGGGTTTCTGCAAGTTCTAGCATACACAGCTACAAGTGGCTGGATCGCGGGCCAAGCCTCAATGATACTTGGTGATTGGATACTCCCATTTGCATATAATCAGACCGTAACTGGTTTTAAATTTACTGTCTATAGTTGGATCTTTCTTGGCACATTGATTGCAATCCGCGCGATCCTCTCTTCACGGCAAGCCTTATCTGCGAACGAGCAACGAATATGAAATCCTCTCATTGGCTATGTGTTATCGCACTCTTGATTGGGTCATTGTGGGTTTACGTATTGCCAACCGCAGCTCAAGAACCAACTTGGCAAGATCCCTTTGAAGTGTCGAAACCCGATACTTCTATAGCTGGTGGAATATCGTCTAACCTCTATCCTTCCTCCTGGTTTCCCAATATTGCAATCGCTCCTGATGGGAGTGTCCATGTGATCTGGTATAGCGGTATTCAGCCTTTAGATAGAACTGGTAGCTCGATTGACTTGCTTATGTATCGGGTATTTCGTGGTGGCCGATGGTCGCAAGCAAATAGTATCATTTCCACTGCTTCCGGTGGCTATACAGTTCGTAATGGGATAGCAATGGGTCGTGATGGGCGACTACATGTCACGTTGCGGAGCTTTACCACCATTAAATATACTAGTGCGCCCTGGCAAGCTGCTTGGTCAGCTCAGTCTTGGCAAGAGCCGTATCCAGTGAGCAACCAAGCTAATGGTGCCTACTATACATCGTTAGCGGTTGATAGCCGAAATCGTCTCCACGTGGTTTGGTCGGAAGCAGTTCTGGAGAATCCCAATGGCCCAGTGCGGCAGTGTACAAACTGTGCGAATCTCTATTACCGATCTTCAATTGATGATGGTCGCACATGGTCACCGCCCATCAATCTATCGAATTCACTCGATGGTGATAACCGTCCCCAGATCGTGATTGATAGCCGAGATCGAATTCACATCGCATGGGACCAGGGCCGCGATTGGTACGCTGGTGCAGGAGTGCCAAAATATGGCGTCTATCGGCGATCAGATGATGATGGGAAGACCTGGACAGCGCCGCATAATTTTTCGTTGCCCAAGCGAACCCCCGATACATTTGATCTAGATGGTAAGCCAAACGCTCATCCTGATGCTCCCCAACAGACCACACTCGCTGTGCGGTTAGACGGAAACCCAGTTATAGTCTTTCGAACCGTTAGTGGCGCTGTTTATTTTACGACCTCATCAAACGGGGGTACTTCCTGGGGCTCCCCACGCTTGATCTCGACTATTCGGGCTCGCGATACTCAAGGCGATTACCTAGACAAGTATAGTATGGTAACTGATGGAGCTGGTAATCTTCATCTGCTCATGGTGGGATATAACAAAGCCGAGATAGCAAATATCACAAATCTGCCAGCGCCCTCCCTTCTACATCTCATGTGGAATGGTAGCTCATGGTCGCGGCCAGAGACTGTGGTAAGTAATGAGCTATATCCTGAATACCCAAGTGCAGTCATATCAGGAAATACACTTCATCTTGTATGGTATACCCGTAGTGCTGAGGATCGTTTTACAAGCGACCACGCCCGCTACCGGGTTTGGTATACAAGTCGGCAGCTAAGTGGTGCTGCTCTTGCGCAGATCCCACTCTTTACACCAGTACCGGTTATTGAACCAACGGCAACAGTAGAACCTACTCTTCTCCCCTCACCAACCTCTTTGCCAACAGCTGTTCTTGCTGCGCCAGTGCTTGATCGCCCTCCGGCGTGGGAGTCCGAGGCTATTCCCTTAATGCTACTCGCGATATTGCCAACAATAATTATCATTGGGTTAGTAATTGGTGTGCTGCTTGTGGCACGTAGGCGCACATAGATTGATTGCGTGAGCAGCACGGCTTAATTATGATGAGGAGCTAGACGTGAAGCTTTCTTTGTTTGCGTATCGGGATCGACTATCACTACAACATGCTCGTTCTATGCCACGTTTTTGGATAGCTGTTCTATTGGTGATAGCAGCCATTCTGGCATTGATTAACCTGCCATATTCGCCAAGAACTTGGTATGATGAGGGTTCTCATCTGCACGTTCCCAAAACATTCGTTCAGGATGGTGTATATGCAGATAAGAGCGCTGAGGGGTATCGATTTCATGGCCCTACCGTTGGCGTTGGGCCAACCGTCATGCTGCCAATTGCTGGGGTGTTCAAGCTTTTCGGGATCGGTTTGACCCAAGGCCGCGCAGTCATTGTGATCTATCTATTCCTGGCGCTGATAACGTTGTATATTCTTGCAGAAAGGCTGCAAGGACGCATAGTTGCAGTTCTGGCAATCGCCTTTTTAATTGCATCGCGGACGTTCAGCTACGATGGTGCTATCGAATATGGTCGCCAGGTTTTAGGTGAAGTACCGGGATTTGCCTTTCTGACGCTTGGAATGCTCGCCTGGGTCATGGCGCTCCAACAGTTGCAGGCCCGACGTGAACAGGATTCCACCAGCAAATCTTCGCTATGGGTATGTATACTTTCTGGGCTTGGATTTGGCTTGGCACTGCTAACCAAGAATCAGTTTGTGCTCATCATGCCTGCTGCCTTTGCACTTATTGCACTACTCGATTGGGTTTATTATCGTGCTGGAGATTGGCGCTTACGCATTATACCGCTTGTGGTCGCTTGTAGCTGTTTTGGCGTGCTTACCTTCTTACAATACCAATTTCTGGGTGCTGGGACTTTTGCGAAAACGATCGAAGAGACACGCAAGGCAGCAAGCGGGGCAATTTTCGTTTTTGATATTCGTGCTACATTGCGCGCCGGTTACTACCTCTTGCGCCCTGATCTCTATGGCGGTTTCCTGATCTTAGGGCTAGGTTATACACTTTGGCGCTCACTCCAACGTAATGCAAAAGGCTTAATGGAGGGAGTTGTCGGAATACTCATCGCTCTTTGGCTCACATGGTTTGTTGGTGCATCGCTTGGTTGGCCGCGCTATGCCTTCCCGGCCGTTGCATTTGGAGCAATTGGGGTCGCACGCTTGGTCGTTGATGCCTGGCAGCTACTTCGCCCCAAGCGGCGTTGGCTTGCGTTGGCACTTGCTGTCTATGCCAGTGCTGCGATTGTTATTCCAATCACACTTACAGCAAATGCTGTACTTCATCCAGATGATTCGGCCCAACAATTTGCTGCATACATGGATGAGCATGTCCCTCAAAATGCTTTAATCGCAACGTGGGAACAAGAGCTCGGTTTCTTAACAAACCACCGGTATCAGTATCCACCACAATCGGCGCTGGCCGATGCGGTACGACGGCAATGGTTTGGTGGTGAGCATGCTACATATGATTGGGAATCTGCACAGCCTGCGTATATTGCCATTGGGCCATTCGGTGATTATACCGCAGTGTTCAATAGCCCTAAGCTCGATAAGGACTTTCTGCTTATGCAACAGATCGGGCCATACAAACTCTATCAGCGGCGCTAACCAAGATTGACGGGATTGTCACAACCTGTCTATCCAACAGTTCATCGTTCCTTCATCCCACGAATCATAATGGAACATAACAGATGTGTATGTGCAAGGCTATTTCGCACATGCACAGCCACTATGTATGGAATGAATTTCAGCTCGCAGTGAAGGAAGGCGCGTATGGATCTCTCGCTCATCATCCCCTGCTTTAATGAATCGGACGGAGTCAGCCAGATGCGAACGCAACTGGAAGCGGCACGGCCAGCGTTTGATCAACGTGGTACATGGGAGTTGCTGTTTATTGATGACGGCAGCCTCGATGATACATTCGAACGCCTAAGTAGTACATTTGCCGATTGGGATAATGTTCGCATTGTGCGTCATGATCATAATCGCGGCCTGGCTGCCGGGTTACGAACAGGCTTTGCACATGCCACAGGTGATATTGTTGTTGTCACCGATAGCGATGGAACGTATCCATTTACAACTATTCCAGAATTATTGGATTGCATGTCTCCAGATATTGATATTGTGACTTCATCAGCATACCATCCGCAGGGTGGGGTAGATGGAGTTCCCGCGTATCGATTGCTTTTTAGCCAGGGCGCATCGTTGATTTATCGCTTGATTGTGGATTGGCGTGTACATACATACACAGCAATGTATCGTGCATACCGACGTAAAGTTATTGAGAGTTTGCCCATTACAACTGAAGGGTATCTTGTGATGGCGCAATTGTTAGTTGATGCGCTGCTCGCAGGGTATCATGTTGCAGAATACCCTACAGTTCTGCGAGTACGGCAGTATGGTCAATCAAAAGCTAAAGTGTGGAAAATTACACGCCAGCATTTGCGTTTTCAAGCAGGAGTGATTTGGCGACGAATTACTGAGTCACGGCGTCGGTTTGGAAGGGCCTAAGCGTATGAAAACAGTGCTTACATTGATGGGGACACGGCCAGAGATTATCAAGCTTTCTCCACTCATTCCATTATTACAAAATCGCTTCCGACATATTTTGGTTCATTCTGGGCAGCACTATTCATTTGATATGGATGCGCTCTTCTTCCAAGAATTGGGCCTACCAGCGCCAGATTATGCATTGGCGGTTGGATCGGCTACACATGGTGAGCAAACCGCACGAATGCTAGCACGGCTTGAGCCGATCATTCTTAATGAAAAACCGGATATGGTTTTGGTTCAGGGCGACACAAATACAACACTAGCAGGCGCGTTATGTGCAGCCAAACTAGGGATTCCGGTTGTTCATCTTGAGGCAGGTGGGCGATCATTTAATCGACAGATGCCAGAAGAACTTAATCGAGTCATGGTTGATCATATTTCAGCGCTTCTGCTCGCAGCCGATTCGGATGCGAAGAGTAATTTGTTAGCTGAAGGGCTGCCAGATTCTTCGATTCGAGTGGTTGGATCAAGTGTGATTGATTCTGTACAACGTAACCGGCAGCATGCTGCTTCGCAATCAACAATTCTTTCGCGATTAGAGCTTGAGCGCGGCAAATATCTTGCGTTAACACTTCATCGAAGTGAGAATACCACTCCTGAACGATTGCCTGGGATGTTAAAGGCATTAGGTGAAATTGCCGAGCAGATGCCAATCGTTTTTGCACTGCATCCACGCACGGCAGCTGTGATGAAACAGCAAGGAATCATCATGCCAGCGGCGATCCGTGTTTGTGATCCGCTAGGGTATCTGGATACACTCACATTAGTTGAAAACGCTTATGCATTACTTACCGATTCGGGTGGTTTGCAGGAAGAAGCTGGAGCATTGGGAACCCCTGCTCTGGTACTACGGAACGAGACGGAATGGCGATACCTAGTCGATGCTGGAATGCATGTGTTAGTTGGTAACACATATGAATCGATTCGATCTGGGGCTGAACAATGGCTAGGAAACGATGCCGTGCGGCAGCTGCGATCGGCTCAAGCACCCGTTTGGCCTGGCGCGAGTGAGCGATCACTTGCTGCAATGGAGGAATATCTAAGTTTATGATGAAACGTAGCACAACACCGGTTGTACCGGCGAACGAAACATCTGCAGAAGTAACGACTCGAGGAGCTCAGAATATGTGGACGACAATTATCATTATTCTCATTCCGACCATCGCGGGTGTGATTGGTCAGCTGATGTTAAAAGTGGGTATGACTCAAATGGGGGTACTGGATTTGAGCATGGCTGGTCTGCCAGCACTTGTGCTCAAGATCGCAACGTCACCGATGGTCATTTTTGGTCTTGCGATCTATATGGCAGGCGTTTTCTTTTGGTTGATTGGTTTGAATCGGCTCGACTTAAGTTTTCTGTATCCGTTTGCTAGCTTGAGTTACGTTCTGATTACTATTGCTGCATGGGCATTTTTGCACGAACAAATTCCCGGTATGCGTTGGGCTGGATTACTCGTTATATGTGTGGGTGTTGCATTGGTTGCGCGGAGTTAAACACAAAAGGCACCAAACTTTTAGCCCTGCACGATCAGAAAGTGCAGGGCTTATTGATTCATTGAATGCGTGAGTCCTAACGCTTTCTAATCACGAAATTGCTGAATAGCCTGAAGAAACATTCATCGCTTCCTCATCACTTTTCATTGGCATGTCAGCACATCTTGGTACAGTAGTATTGCGGGCGAGAGTCCTGCTCACAATAAGAGAGGCAGCCTTGTTGTGAGCAGGCTCATTCAACAAGTAAGGAAGCTATGAAAACCATTGATATTATTGGCGGCGGCATTCTGGGTTTGGCAATGGGATACGATCTCCAGAAGCGCGGTTTCCAGGTGCGAATCTGGGAGAGGGCAACTGAGCTCGGTGGCCTTATGGGGCGCTCGACATTTCCTGAGCTCGATGGACTAGAAGCCGAACGCTACTATCATGCAATATTGAGTAGCGATCAAACACTCATGCAACTGATTGATGAGCTTGGGCTGAAATCAGAGTTGCATGGCGTTACCACTAAGATGGGCTTCTACCACGATGGCAAGATGTTCCCAATGTCCAATCCCGTTGATTTCCTGAAGTTCCCCCCCCTCTCCATGGTTGATCGCTTCCGGCTTGGGCTCACAATCTTGGGCGCACGCGCGGTGAAAAATTGGCGTGATCTTGAGGTAATACCAGTGCTCGAATGGCTTACAAAGCTAGGCGGCAAGCGCACGGTAGAGCATATTTGGAAGCCACTGCTACGCGCGAAATTTGATGGTGGCTTTGAGAAGGTGCCAGCAACCTATATCTGGTCGCGGTTGGTGCGTGTTACCGATGCACGCGGTAAGAGTGGTGCCACAGAGCAAATGTGCTTCTTGAGTGGTGGCTACATCATGCTCATCAATGCATTGGCAAAGGCAATAACCGAGCGCGGTGGTCAAATACATCTTGGTACAACCGTACAACAAGTATGTGTTGATGATGGCCAAGTGACAGGCTTGGAATTTGCTGATCGAATTGAACCGAGCGAGGGTGTTGTTATTACCATGCAAACCCCGGTCGCCAGGCGTTTACTTCCACCCAATGTCCCTGCTCTCAATGCAAGTTGGGGGAAACTCGATGGATACCTTGGGATTGTATGTATGCTGCTTGTTCTGAAGCGATCATTGACACCATACTATACACTGAATATTACAGATGAGAGTATTCCTTTTACCGGCGTGATTGAGACCACCAACCTGATTGATCGTAAGTACTCAGGTGGTTACCACCTTGTGTATTTGCCCAAGTATATCTCTCCAAACAATCCGTTTGCTCGAATGAATGATGCGGAGTTGACGCGTTCGTTCATCGATTACTTGCGCAAGATGTTCCCTGATTTCCGCGATGAGGATATTGCAGCCATGCGGATTGGGCGTGAGCGCTATGTCGAGCCACTTCACCCAGTTGGCCAGACGGATGATATTCCTCCGATTCTTTCCGATGTAGCAGGGTTATATCTTGTGAACAGCAGCCAGATTTACCCACAGTTGACCAATGGGGAAGCTGCTGTTGCCTATGCATCATCATCTGCCGCCTTGATTGCAGAAAAGCAAAGCCATATTGCCACGCAGCAATTGGCACCGGTACATGCGTGAAATCGAGGACTACGACCCACCACTCACTGATGTGTAGACCAGGTAGGAGTCTTATATGGGTGTCTTCGAAGGGTTTCTAGCAAATGTACGAACGCGCCGGGCTGTTCGTCAGCAAGAGTGGCGACAACTCTATTTGCTGCTCATACTCGGTGATGTGCTTGTTTTGGGAGCAAGCTTTGCATTGTCCTATGTCATCCGCTTTTGGACGGGATGGCTTGTTTTTGACACAGGCACAATCAAGCCCGAATTCTATGCGATGGTTATCGCGGGCCTAATTCCAGCCTACCTGATACTGTTTCATCTCTATGGGCTTTATCAGCCGCTGAATCTTCTGGGCGGGACAACTGAATACGCACGCTGGTTCAATGCAATTACAGCTGGTTTAGTGGTGATCTTTACGCTAAGCTTCATTCTTCCAGATTTTGTTATTGCGCGTGGATGGACGTTGTTTGCCTGGGGAGTAATGATATCCGCTGGGATCACAACGCGCTTCTTGATTCGGCGGATTGTGTACGCTCAACGCAAAATCGGGCGCTATGTTGATCGAACGCTGATCGTTGGTGCGAATCCTGAAGGCATGGCAGTTGCGGAGCAACTTCTGCAAGCAAAAACCTCTGGCGCGCAAATGGTAGGCTTTATCGATGACTTTATGCCAGTCGGTAGCGAACCATTGCCTGGGTTGCCGGTTCTGGGGAATTCGACCTCATTTAATATTCTTGTGGAGATGCAGGATATTGATGTTGTTGTGATTGCTAACTCCGCAATAAGCCGCGAGCGCCTTTTGAGCATTTATAGTTCATTAGATGCATTGCCTGATATTGAAGTGCGGCTGGCATCTGGCCTATTTGAGCTTCTCACCACAGGTGTACGTGTGCGTGAAGAAGGCTTTGTTCCGATGGTTGTACTCAATAAGACGCGTATCACAGGCGCGCATTATTGGGCTAAACGTGTTATGGATATAACGATTGCGTTGGTAGCGTTGCTGTTGGGGTTACCGATCTTTATTGTTCTGATACTGCTGATTAGGAAGGACTCACCTGGACCGATCATTTACCGGCGACGTGTGATTGGCCAGGGCCGGACAGAGTTTGATGCATTTAAGTTTCGAACCATGTATATTGATGGTGATCGGCGCATGACCCCAGAGCTACGCTATGAGCTAGAGAGTTATGGAAAACTGAAGGAAGATCCGCGAGTGACCAAGATTGGGGCGTTGATTCGAAAATATAGTGTTGATGAATTGCCACAATTGATTAACGTACTGCGTGGCGAAATGAGCCTGATCGGGCCACGCATGATTACTCGTAAGGAACTCGAAAAGTTTGGCAAGTGGCAACATAATCTAGCGACTGTTCAACCAGGATTAACAGGCCTATGGCAGGTTAGTGGGCGTAGCGACTTGTCCTATGAAGATCGCGTGCGGCTGGATATGTATTACATCCGTAACCACTCGATCTGGCTTGATCTTCAGATTCTGTTCCGCACTATTCCGGTATTACTTTTTGGCCGTGGAGCATACTAATAGGTTGAGGAGTTTGTAATGACGAAATTACTTCGCGCTGCGGTGATTGGTGCTGGGAGCATGGGGCGTAATCACTGCCGCGTTTATTCTGAGATGGAAGATGTAGAGCTTGTGGCAGTTTCGGATCCAGAACAGGCTGCACTTAACCGTATCGGTCAGCGACTGCATGTCCGAACATACACCGATTACCGTACAATGTTTGACCGCGAGCAACTCGATATGGTTTCGATTGTTGTTCCTACCGAGATGCATTTTGCAGTGGCACGTGAGGCATTGTTAGCAGGTATTCCGACTCTGGTTGAAAAACCGATTGCAGCGACGGTTGAAGAGGGAGCCGCACTTGTTGCATTATCCCAGGAACTAGGGGTGATGCTCACAATTGGGCATATTGAGCGATTTAACCCAGCTGTCATCGCACTAAAAGAGCAACTTACGCAAGGTACACTTGGGCGAGTATACCAAATCCATGTCCGCCGAATTGGTCCATTCCCGGAGCGCATTAAGGATGTTGGTGTGGTTGTCGATCTGGCGACCCACGACCTCGACATTATGCATTATCTGACTGAGTCGAATGTGATCAAACTGCATGCAGAACTTGGCCGCAGGTTGCATACCGCCCATGAAGATTTGCTTTCTGCATTATTGCGATATGAAAATGATGTCATTGGCATTTTAGACATCAATTGGCTTTCGCCTACCAAAGTACGTGAGCTTTCGGTGGTTGGTGAGCGCGGCATGTTTGTTGCCAATTACCTGACCCAAGATCTCGTTCTGTACGAAAATGACTCCGCGCCTCAGGGGAATGATTGGCATCTTTCGGTGCTTGGTGTCTCAGAAGGGCGCATGATTCGCTATAAGGTGAATAAGCGTGAGCCATTGCGTGAAGAGCTAGAGGCCTTTGGGCGAGCAGTGCGCAATAATGGCCCAGCACCAGTCTCTGGCGACGATGCGCTCTTGGCACTGGCCGTTGCCCAGAAGTTGATTGAGTCGGGTACGATTGGCACACCACTCCAGCTCGATGCTGGCCATGAGTTCACCTGGCCGCCAGCCACAATTGTTAGCAATGGGCATGTGCCTGCCGAGAACGCTGTGTAGGGTTGATATAGTTCACTGATACGTGCGCCAGGGTGCTGAAGGCTGATAAGACAGTGCTTCTGCATCCTGGCGTTTTGATAGGGATAATGTGAAGGTATGATTGATAGTCGACCGACCGCAATAGCTGCAGACCAACCGCGTTCAATATCGAACCAACTCTTTGACATCCTGATGGAGTGGCGAATTGTGGCGTTTACGATAATTGGCGTCTTAGCAATGACAGCTGTTCCGTATGTGTATGCGTATGCGACAGCACCACAAGGTGTGTACTACACGGGTTTGATGCTTGGGGTTCCTGACCATCTTCAGTATTTTAGCTGGATGCGCGATCTTGCTCACCAATCATTAGCCTCAAACCGCCTTACAGCTGAGCCAAATGAGCCAGCCTTTTTCAATTTTCTGTGGTGGGCTGTTGGGCGTATTGGTTTGGCAACCAGGATCGAGTTGGGCGGATTATATGCGCTGCTGAGAGTTTGTGCGGTCGCATTATGCCTCAGTGTTGGCTATGCGTTCTTTTCACAGATAATTGCTGATCTTCGGCAGCGGCGTGTGGCATTTCTGATATTTGCGCTGGGTGGTGGACTAGGAATCGTGTGGGTGATTGCGAAATATGCCTTGCGTCTCGCGGATGTGCCTTTCCCTGATGATGTCTATACATCTGAAGCGAATACATTTTTTAATGCCTTGGCTTTCCCGCACTTTACGCTGGCAACAGCGCTACTGACAGCCACATTTGCCGGTGTTCTTCAGGCGATGCGCACGCGGAAACTGCGTTGGGCAGTGGTGGGCGGTCTTGCAGCTGTTTTGTTAGGGGTACAGCATACCTATGATCTTCTAACAATATACTTAGTTGTTGGCATGTTTGGCGGCCTGCTGTGGTATCGGGATCGGCGCTTCCCGCTGTTCCTGTTCTGGTGTGGCCTGATTGTTGTTGGCATGTCGGCACCACCGGCACTGTATATGTTCCTCCTGGTGAAGCTGAACCCAATCTGGGGTGCGGTACTGGCACAGTTTGATAATGCTGGGGTTTTCACACCCTCACTGCCACATTTGTTACTGCTGCTTGGTATTCCGTTCTGGCTGGCGCTGGCAGCGTTCCGACCAAAGATGCTACAAAGCAAGAGTGATGCTGAGCTGTTTGTGGCAACCTGGTTTGTTGCTCATTTTGCCCTGGCCTATATGCCAACGGATTTCCAGATTCATATGTTGCTTGGGTGGCAGGTGCCAATGGCAATTCTCGCGAGTGCTACATTGGTGAAGATTATTGAGCCTTGGGCGGTCGCGAAGGTTCGGATGCCAGCCAATCTGATACTTGTGGTCGTTCTGGGTGCTGCGCTTGTGACAAACCTCTATGTGATTGGTTGGCGTGTGCTGGATTTGGGTCGCCATGAGAATCCATATTTTCTGACTACTAGCCAGACATCGGCACTCGATTGGCTAGAAGCGCACACAACACAGGCGGATGTGGTGCTCGCCGATCTTTCGATGGGACAGTTTGTGCCGATGTGGACGGATGCACGTTCATTTGTTGCGCATTGGGCGAACACGCTCGACTTCTTTGCCAAAAAGGAGCAGGCCGAGCAGATGATGGCTGGCACAATGCCCGTAAGCACACGTGAGAAGCTGATCGATCAGTACGCTGTGACATACCTTGTATACCAGGGGAGTGGTGCCGCACCATGGGCTGGTGAATCGCGCTATCGTGAAGCCTTTAGGCAGGGTGATGTGGTTGTTTATCAAGTGATTCGGTAAACCTATGGTATAACTAGCGGTGTATGAGGCGACGGTGCAGCAGACCTGCATTGTCGCCTCTTTATTTTCGTGGCCAGGATGCGCTGCTTCACTTGCTGCTATGATTGCTATCGAGTAATATAGTTTAGGTGTGGTTGGTCTGTATGCTCGCTGAATCTCGCCCAATGCCTTGATGCAGCGGATGCTTGAAGGAGAGGTGGATGGCTACATTGTATATTGCCTCAACTGAGACGTTCGTGGGTAAGAGTGCAATGTGCTTGGGCTTGCTCGATCACGCGAGACGTGATGGGCTTCGTGTAGGCTACATGAAACCGGTGAGCGTGGCTGTCGTGCAGACCGAAACGAGCGTTATTGATGAGGATGCCGCATTTATTCGACAGTATGTCGGGCTTTCAGAATCACTCCAACAGATTGCGCCGGTTATTGTAAGCCAGAGCGTAGTTGAACAAATCATGCGTGGAACCAAGATCGACTATACGAAGCGATTACGGGATGCCTATACCAAGGTTGCTCGTGGTAAAGATCTGATTGTCTTGGAAGGCGCAAATACCTGGGCTGAGGGGTCGATTGTGAATCTCTCGGCCGATCAGGTTTCGGATATGCTCCAGGCCCCAGTGTTGATGATTGTTCATTACCGTTCGGTGTTGGTGCTGGATGCGATTTTAGCTGCGCAACGCTACCTTGGTGATCGGCTCATCGGTGTGCTGATTAACCATGTGGAGGAAGCAAAGCTAGAGTTTGTGCGGTCGCGGGTTGCGCCATTTCTAGAACAGCATGGCGTTGCGGTATTTGCTGTGTTGCCTGCCGACGCACAGCTAGCAGGTGTGACGGTAGCAGATTTGCATGAGTTTTTGGGCGGGCAACTGATTGGGCCAGTTGAATGGGGTAGTAAATTGATTGAGCGTTTGGTGATTGGTGCAATGGGGCCAGAATCGGCACTCTCCCACTTTCGCAGAGTTATGCATAAGGCGGTTATTACTGGTGGTGATCGCACAGATATCCAAATGGCAGCCCTCCAGACTTCGACATCTGCGTTGGTATTGACGGGCAATTTACGGCCAGCGGATGCAGTTGTTGATCGTGCAGAAGAAGGACAAGTGCCAATCATTCTCGTGGCCGATGATACAATGGTTACCGTAGATCGCGCGGAGAAGATATTTGGGCACATTCGCTTTAAGCAGGTCGCGAAAATTCAGCGATTTACTGAGCTTCTCGACCAACGCTTTGATTTTGAGCGTTTGTACGATAAGCTTGGGTTACCGAGCAATTAAGACTAAAGTGTGAATAGGAGATGAGAACCATGTCGACGACAATTGTGGAAATTGTTGGGCGCGAAATGCTTGACTCGCGCGGAAACCCAACGGTTGAGGTAGATGTTCGGCTTGAGGGTGGTGATCTAGGGCGTGCTCTGGTGCCTTCAGGTGCATCAACTGGTGCACATGAAGCCCTTGAGCTACGTGATGGCGATAAGAAGCGCTATGGTGGTAAGGGCGTACTCCAGGCTGTTGAGAATGTGAATGGTGCGATTGGTGAGGCGCTCATTGGGCTCGATGCAGCCGATCAGATTGGGATTGACCAGGTGCTTCTGCAGTTGGATGGTACCGAGCACAAGAGTAAGTTGGGTGCAAATGCGATCCTAGGTGTTTCGCTGGCCTGTGCAAAGGCCGCTGCATCTGCACATGGTTTGCCGCTCTACCGCTATGTGGGTGGGGCCTTTGCACATATGCTGCCAGTGCCTATGCTGAATATCCTGAATGGTGGCAAGCATGCACAGGATAGCACTGATTTCCAGGAATTTATGGTTATGCCAGTCGGAGCTTCAAGCTTTCGTGAGGCATTGCGCTGGGGTAGCGAAATCTATCAGAGTCTCAAGAAGGTACTCCATGATCGTGGCGAGGGCACCAATGTTGGCGATGAGGGCGGTTTCGCACCGAGCCTAGAGACGAATGAGGCTGCCCTGCAAGTGATTATGGAAGCGATCGAGAAGGCTGGCTATCGTGCTGGTGAAGAGATTATGTTGGCGATGGATCCAGCCTGTACTGAGCTTTATGAGGGCGGTAAATATCATTTGGCCAAAGAGAAGCGGGCACTAACCAGTGCGGAAATGGTCGATTACTGGGCCGACATCGCTAGCCGCTACCCACTGATCTCACTCGAAGATGGCCTATCGGAAGACGATTGGGATGGCTGGAAGATGTTGCGCGCCAGGATCGGTGATCGGGTGCAATTGGTTGGTGATGATCTCCTGGTGACAAATGTGAAGCGCCTTGAGCGGGCGATTGCCGAGCAGGCAGCGAATTCGATTCTTGTGAAATTAAACCAGATTGGCTCACTGACCGAAACGCTGAGTGCGATTCAGATGGCACAACGGGCAGGTTTCACTGCGGTGATCTCGCATCGCTCTGGCGAGACTGAGGATGTCACGATTGCCGATCTGGCCGTGGCGACGAATGCGGGCCAGATCAAGACTGGCGCTCCAGCGCGTACTGACCGAATTGCGAAATACAATCAACTTCTACGCATTGAGCAGGAGTTGGGTGACGCGGCACGTTATGCTGGTTGGGCAGCGTTCAATGTGAAGCGCTAGAGATAGCAGGTGGGGTTAAGGCTGATGGGCTAAACGAGTGTTAGCCTTTCAGCCTTTCTTTATGCTAATGGGCGCTGGCGGGATAGCACTGGAATATTCCAGCGATCAAATGTAGCCCACAATAGAGCAACGAGTAGGAGCCAGAGGAGTTGATCACGTGCACGCAGAAATAGATCCACTGCATAGCGTGATTCTGGCATTGTCTCGGTGAGTTGTAGAACCGCACGGCCAGGGATTGCCACGATCTCCGTAAGCATATCGGCTACGCCAAGTTGGTGTGCCATTGCACTGATGAACTGCCAAGCGACCGCAAGTGAGAGTGCTACAACTGCGATCGTAAGGACATACACGAGTGAAACATACCAACGGCTTGGGCGTATGATACGGATGTTAAGCGATGGATTGGCAGCTAATGCCAGTAACGACGCAGTCAGTTCGGTTGGGGCTTCCCAACGGAATGCTGGGCGCACAAACGCATCGAGTGCCTCGCTGCCACGTTGGTAGATGGTGCATGCTTCGCAATTGCTGAGGTGATCCTGGATTTCAGGATCATCGATTAGCGGGTCAAGTGCGAGGAGATCACGGGTTTCGTTGCAGTTGAACATAGATTCTACCTCCCCCCGAATGGAAGCATTGGTGCGAATGGCGCGATTACAGGTGGCTTCCCACGTTCGCGTTCCAGGATGAGTTGTGGCACAGGGTGTGGCGATGGCGGCTGCTCCTGAGCCTCTAGAATAGCAGCGAGACGCTCTTTACCACGCCGGATATGACTCTTAATTGTATTCAATGGTAAGTTCAACACCTCTGAGATGTCTGTGTACTTCATATCATCGAAGTAGTACATCGTTAACACAACGCGATAATGCTCTTCGAGCTCTGCCATGGCACGGCGTACATCCCCACGCAATTCGCGCGAGTCGAGCGCCAGTTCTGGGGTTGCCCAGCGATCATCATCTGCAACAGTGGTGAGCAGATCCTGCTCTTCATCATCGGGTGCAGCAACCGCTATCTGCACCTGACGCCCACGACGACGCAATTCATCCCGACCGAGGTTAACGACGAGACGATAGAGCCATGTGGTGAAGCGGCTTTCGCCATTGTATTGCGAAAGTGCTCTGAACAGCCGCATAAAGGCTTCCTGGGTCAGATCTGCAGCATCCTCAGGGTTCTTCAGCACACTCATTGCAATGCTGTAGACATAATGTTGCTGGGTCAGTACCAGCTGGCTAAGCGCCTCGGGATCATTCTCCTGAGCGCGCCGGATCAGTTCAGCAGATGGCTCAGCCACCGTTACAACTCCTCAGCGCGAGGTTTCGCGCTCTATGCGGGTTATTACCTGCCCCATGGTATGCATGACGATACGTTGTTGTGAAATGTTGCAAGATGATCGTACCATGTGGAATTATTGCTGTCTATCGGTCGTTAGGAGCAGTGCAGCGCAAGAACGCAGAGCGCAGAGCGCAGAGCGCTGGAACGATGGAACGATGGAGCGATGGAGCATTGAAGCATTGAAGCGGGGTGCCCTCTGGGCCAAGCATTGGAGCGTTACTGGATGTGAGCGGCTTTGTTCTCTTGTTCTGGTTCTTAGCGAGCGAACACAAGGTTCGCCGGTACGATGGTTCTTGGTTCTTGTTCTCTTGTTCAGAGTTTGGTTGTAACGCTCTTCTATATCTCGATGACAATAGTGTGATGAGGTGATTGTTGAAGGAGGCAATTTGATGACAGATACACAACTGACGGTATATGGCGCGACATGGTGTAGCGATTGCAAACGAGCAAAAAAATTCCTTGGTGAGCAGCGTGTTCATTATACCTGGGTGGATGTTGAACATGATGATGAGGCGTTGGCGCTGGTTGAGCGCGTTAATGCTGGCAAGCGAATCATTCCAACGATTGTGTTTGGGGATGGAACCACACTTATTGAGCCTTCGAATGCTGAATTGGCAGCGAAGCTTGGGCTACAGACGCGTGCGAACATGAGTTACTATGATCTGATTGTTGTTGGTGGCGGACCTTCTGGGCTAACCGCTGCGTTGTATGCCGCACGCGAGGGCTTGGATGTGCTTGTGATTGAGCGCGCGGGCTTGGGCGGCCAAGCTGGCGTTACTGAGCGGCTTGATAACTTCCCAGGTTTCCCTGATGGGATTGGTGGCGCTGAATTTGCGGATCGGTTGGCGTTGCAGGCACGCCGATTTGGGGTGGAAATGCTTCAGGCCCAGGATGTCATTAGGCTGCGGGTTGAGGGAGAATCACGCTATATTCAGACGAGTGATGGTGTGGAATATGGCGCTGAGGCGATTCTGGTGAGCACAGGATCCACCTACCGACGGCTTGGTGTGCCTGGCGAGGATGATTTGATTGGCTCGGGAGTGCATTTTTGTGCGACATGTGATGGGCCGTTTTATAAGGGTCGGCATGTTGCGGTTGTGGGTGGGGGCAATAGTGCTGGTGAGGAAAGCCTGTTCCTGACCCGTTTTGTCGATAAAGTCACTCTGCTTGTTCGTGGGACACAGTTGAGCGCCAGTAAAGTGGTAATCGATAAGATCGAGGATAGCGCAAAGATTGAGGTGCGCTATAACACGGAGATCGCAGAATTGCTTGGTGAGGGGAAACTAACCGGCCTGACGATTCGCGATCGGAAGAGTGGCGCTACCGAACAGATTGAGCCAGCTGGCCTGTTTGTGTTTATTGGGCTTTCGCCGAATGTGGATTGGCTACCAAAAGAGATCGAGCGTGACCCGGCTGGATTCCTGGTGACGAGCCCAACACTTGAGACGAGCATCCCTGGTGTGTTTGCAGCTGGAGATGTACGGCGGGGCAGCACGAAGCAGGCGGCCAGTGCCGCAGGTGAAGGGGCGACAGCCGCGCTGATGATTCGTGAATATCTGAAGAGTGTATAGCGTGTGCGTTTCACCACAGCGGGTACCCTTTGGGTGCAGAGACACAGAGTCCGGAAACGCAAAGACGCAAAGATGCAAAGGCGCAAAGATACAATGACATAAAGATCTTGGCTGCGATAAAACCCAGATTGCTACGGATTGTTGCACCTTTATACGGAAACGCAAAGACGCAATGACGCAAATATGTTGTTGTGCCCTTGCACCTTATAGAAAGAGTGCGATTGCCCAGCCAAGCACAAAGAGCATGCCGAATTGCATGTGGAGTTTTGCGGTTTGGCGGAGTACTGGCTGGAGTAGGCGTGGCTCGATTTCGGTTGCGGCGATGCGACTAGTACGCAGGGCAAGTGGTAGAGTTATGAATGTGATTAGGGTAGGCCATGGGGTGAAACGGAACACAACCAGGAGTAGCAGAATCACATATGCACCACCAACAAGCAGATAGTATTCCAT
>JANLSE010000264.1:0-5478 GCA_031362265.1 Roseiflexaceae bacterium | reverse complement strand
CTACGCCAACTCAACCAGCAGCTACTGTAGTTATACCCACACTGGTTGTGTTACTACCAACATCCATTCCCACGATCGCCCCAACGGCAACGGTTGTGTTAGCGCCAACCCTCATTCCCACAATCGTCCCAACAGCAATAGTTGTACCAACAATTCAGCCAAGCGCAGTGTCAGATTCTCTGCCAACTTTATTGCCAAGCGATGACCAAGCACGCGAACAACAGTTGCTTGTACTTGTCAATGCTTTCCGTACTGAAGCGCAGGTTCCACTCTATTCGCAGGATGATCGACTCAACACAACTGCACGCGAGCATAGCTGCGATATGGCTATCAATAGCTATATTGGACATGAGGATGCACAGGGCCGCAACGTTACCAAACGAGTGCCTGCCGATTTACCCTGGCAATGGTTCAGCGAGAGTGTCGCAGCAGGTAGCGCAGACCCAGCGGTGATTGTGGCGCTCTGGATGGATGAGCCACCCGACGGCTGGCACCGCCGTAATATCCTTGATGCCGATTATGTTGCAGCCGGTGTGGGATATTGCCAACGTAGCGACGATCCTACTGGCAACCAGCATTATTGGACGCTGATTGTAGCGAAATAAACATCTCAAGCACGCACTACGAATCAGACAGAATAGGCCATAAGCGGCCCAACAATACGCACATTCACCTGCATGCCTGGCATATAATCGGCATCTGGGCTACCACGCGCGCCTAAATACCCGCCATCAGGTAACCGCAATTCGACATATTGGGAGTGACCAACATAACGCACTTTGGAGATTGATACAACGCCAGCTGAATCTGGAATAATTTGCACCGCCTCTGGGCGAATCAAGAGATCAATCGGGCCAACGACTGAGTGCTGCAATTGGATTTCGCCAAGACTACACAACGCGCTATGACCATGCGCTTCACCTGATAGCCAATTCGCCTCACCAACAAATTCAGCAACTTGCTTGCTTACTGGAGTGCGATAGATTTGTTGAGGCGTGCCAACCTGAGCAACACATCCCGCAAACATAACTATCACCACATCCGCAAGGCTTAACGCCTCCTCCTGATCATGGGTTACGAGAACCGTGGTTGCCTGAGCCTGCTCAACTATTTGTTGAACTTGTTCGCGCATATGGATTCGTAGCGCAGAATCCAAATTTGAGAATGGTTCATCGAGCAACACAACCGTTGGATCTGCCGCAAGTGCTCGAGCCAGTGCCACACGCTGCTGCTGTCCGCCAGAGAGCTGGTGGGGGTAGCGCTGGCCTAGTTCATTCAGCTCAACGAGATCGAGCAATGCTTGTACACGCTGTCGCTGTTCCGCCTTAGGCCGGCGCATGCGTGCAAAGGCAATATTTTCCGCTACTGTCAGATGTGGGAAGAGCGCATAATCCTGGAATACCATACCGATTCGGCGCGCTTCTGGTGGAACCCAGATCTGATCGCCAGCAACTTGCCGCCCTGCTAACCAGATTGTGCCAGTATCAGGCTGTTCTAGACCAGCAATCAGCCGCAACGTAGTTGTCTTGCCACATCCGCTTGGGCCTAGCAACGCAACAAACTGCCCACGCTCAACAGTAAGCGATACCGCATCTAGCGCATAACTATTCGGGACATACGCTTTACAGACAGCATGTAGTGCGATGACTGGATCAGTTTCTAAGCCCATTCTAAATCCATGGCGGTATGCTCATATGTTGCGATGCTGTAGTATAGGCTGCCCAAACTACTTGTCAAGCGTCTATTGGCGATTGCAGACTAGAATTGGCACTGCAACCAACCACTCCCCTGCCTCGATACCATATTTGACACTAACTCTCAATACGGGTATACTTTTGGTATTGATAGTGAAACTCATTGAGAGCATGAACACTACCACATTGGATAGCGATCAACAGGCCGGGCGCTGGGGGATGCTGATGAAATTGAACCGTATCAAAGGCCTCTTCGTTGTGCTGCTTGCCGCCTTACTCAATGCTTGTAGCAGTTCAGCTACTCCAGGCTCTGCACCACGAGTTACTGGAACTTCACAGAAGCCTACAGTTATTGCAACAACAACGCAGATCGAAGATATTCTCACCAATCTTGTTGGCGATCGCATGGTTGTTATTGGCCTCGTGCCACGCAATGGGGATCCGCATGAGTTTGAGCCAACCCCTGATGATGTCAAAACGATCGCCACGTCTCAAGCAGTCTTCAAGAATGGAGTTGGTCTTGAGGGTTGGCTGGACAAGCTGATTGAGAATGCAGGTGGGCAGCGACCAATTTTTGATCTCTCGCAAGGTATTGAGCTTGGCACGATCGATCATTCCTTTGCAGAGGCAGGCGAAGCCGATCCACATCTTTGGATGAACCCACTAAACATGCTCCTGGTTGTTGACAATATGGTGCTTGGTCTGAAGCAACTTGACCCAGCAGGTACTCCCACGTATGATACAAATGCAGCGATCTATAAGGCTAAACTTCTTGAATTAGATGCATATGCCGAGCAAACATTACGTGCGATTCCAAGTGAGCGGCGTAAGCTAGTGACAGCGCATGATGCCATGGGATACTTTGCAGCACGCTACCATTTCAAGCTTGTTGGTGCACTTATTCCGAGTGTTTCAACCGATGCAGCTGAAACCACACCGAAAGAACTGGCCATTTTAGTGGAAAAGATTCGCGCGGAGAAGATACCTGCGATCTTTGCGGAAGTGAGTGTTAACCCGAAATTTATTGAGCAGGTTGCAAACGAGGCACAGGTCAACATTGTTCCGGATTTGTATATCGACTCACTTGGTGATCGCGGTGGTGAGGCTGGAACCTATCTCAAATTCTTCCGCGCAAATGTGGATAAAATCGCGGCTGCCCTAAGGTGATGGAGCACGAGTTTGCAAATTGGCAGTGAGGCAGCAGTAGAATTAGCCGATGTTGTGGTACGCTACCCAAGCGCGGCTGCTCCAGCACTTGTGATCGACAGCCTACGCTTACTTTGTGGGCAACGTACTGCGCTGATTGGTCCGAATGGGGCTGGTAAATCGAGCCTGCTTAAGGCACTGATTGGCTTAGTAACCCTGGCGAAGGGCCAGATTCAAGTACTTGGCCATCCAGTAGGTGCCGAGCGTGCACGCATCGCCTATGTACCACAGCGTCGTGATGTTGACTGGCGTTTCCCGATTACCGCAAGTGGTGTGGTTCTGATGGGTCGCGATGTGCATTTACGCTGGCCGCGCTGGCCACGTAAAAACGACCAACAGATTGTTAGTGCTGCGCTTGCCACTGTGGATATGGCCGCTTATGCGAATACTCATATTGCAAACCTCTCTGGTGGCCAGCAACAGCGAATCTTCCTGGCGCGCGCCATTGCACAGCAGGCCGATCTGCTTTTGCTGGATGAGCCATTCACTGGTGTGGATACTACTACACAGCAGATCATCTTCAGCCTGATCAATCAATTTTGCGAACAAGGCAAAACAGCAATTGTAGCAACCCATGATCTAGCAACAATTGGCAACCATTTTGATGAAGTTGTTTTGATGCAGAAACAAGTGGTAGCCTGTGGCACACCAACATCTGTGATGCGACCAGATCTGCTGGCCAAAGCATATGGCGGGCCATTGGCACTATTTTATAGCAATGAAGCAATGAAGCAATGAAGCCGGGTGCCCTCTGGGCGAAGCCGGGTGCCCTCTGGGCGAAGCCGGGTGCCCTCTGGGTGCAGCAGTACGCTTGGCGCTTTATGCTTAAAGGAAACCATCCATTGGAACTACTCCTCGAACCACTACGCTACGATTTCTTTACTCGCGGTCTCACCGTGGGAATGCTCTTGGGCGTTATTTGTGGCGTGCTTGGCTGTTTTGTGGTGCTGCGTGGTATGGCGTTTATTGGCGACGCAATGGCGCATGCAGTGCTCCCAGGCATCGTGATTGCGTATCTCCTTGGCAGTAGTATCTTTGTTGGCGCATTTATCGCTGGGCTGATCACTGCTGTGCTGATAAGTGCGATCAGCCGAACAAGCCAGGTGCGCGAAGATACCGCAATCGGAATCGTATTCACTGGGGCATTTGCGCTAGGAATTGTACTTATCAGCCGGGTGCAGGGCTACATGCGCGATCTCAGCCACTTCCTGTTTGGTAATATCCTCGGCATTGCACCAATTGATCTCTGGACAACAACTATTATTGCTCTGGTTGTCCTTACCTGTGTGGCACTCTGGTATCGTGATCTGCTGATCATGACATTTGACCCAACCCATGGCCAGGCGATTGGCCTGCGGTTGAATTGGCTCCACCTCGGCCTGATGGCCTTACTCGCGCTCACGATTGTCGCTGGAATCCAAGCGGTTGGTGTCGTTCTGATTGCAGCGTTACTGGTTACGCCAGCGGCCACTGCGCGGTTGCTCACCGATCGTCTGCATGTGATGATCCTGCTGGCGGCACTCCTTGGCACTGGAGCCGCATTCATCGGGTTGTATGCATCCTACTATCTCTCAATTGCATCAGGCGGCGCAGTGGTGTTAATCAGCACTGTCCTCTTCCTGCTAACACTCGTTTTTGCCCCTCAGCGTGGCGTGCTCGCAAGCCTGCGTACGCATTGACCCACTCCTTTTGCTAGTTGACTATCCTGCACAACGTCGTTATAATTATTTAAGATACGCAACAAACATAACTATGGAGAATGTAATATGGCGCGCATTTATAACAGCATTACCGAGCTTGTTGGTGGTACGCCACTTGTGAAGCTGACTAAGGTGAATGATACTGCTGCCACGATCGTTGCAAAGCTTGAATGGTTCAACCCAGCTGGCAGTGTTAAGGATCGTATTGGGTTAGCGATGATCGAAGCCGCTGAGCGCGAGGGGAAAATTACCCCAGGTGAGACGGTTATTGTTGAGCCTACCAGCGGTAATACTGGTATTGGCCTTGCCTTTGTAGCGGCAGCCAAAGGCTATAAGATCATTCTAACCATGCCTGAAACGATGAGCGTCGAGCGACGCAAATTGCTGCGTGGCTATGGTGCCGATCTTGTGTTAACCCCTGGCCCAGAGGGGATGCGTGGCGCAATTGCGCAGGCCGAGGCAATTGCTGCCGAGCTACCAAACGCATGGATACCTCAGCAGTTCAAGAACCCGGCTAACCCTGAGATTCACCGAAAGACAACAGCCGAGGAGCTATGGGCCGATACCGATGGCAAGATCGATATCTTGGTTGCTGGTGTTGGTACCGGCGGTACGATCACTGGCGTATCCGAAGTCATTAAGCCACGCCGGCCTTCGTTCAAGGTCGTTGCGGTTGAGCCCGAGGCCTCGCCGATTCTCTCGGGTGGCAAGCCAGGGCCACACAAGATTCAGGGCATTGGTGCAGGGTTTGTGCCTGATGTACTCAATACGCAATCCTACGATGAGGTTATTCAGGTTTCAAACGATAGTGCATTTGAGCTTGGTCGGCGCTTGGCAAAGGAAGAGGGCTTGCTAGTCGGGCTTTCCGCGGGCGCGGG
>JANLSE010000185.1:0-1965 GCA_031362265.1 Roseiflexaceae bacterium | reverse complement strand
GCGTGAAGGAACCGAGAGTGACGCAACGAAAAACCCAACCGATGGCCTCAAGCGGTTTCGTGAAGCGCTTAACTTTCTTAGCTTATATGTGAAGGATCAGGGCTACGATCTGCGGTTTGCGCTTGAACCAAAGCCAAATGAGCCACGCGGCGATATCTATCTTGCTACAGTGGGCCATGCATTAGCATTTATCAATACCCTTGATGATCCCGCCATGGTTGGGGTGAACCCAGAAGTTGCGCACGAAACCATGGCGGGGCTTAATTTCTTACATGGTGTAGCGCAGGCCTGGGAATCGGGCAAACTATTTCATATCGATCTAAATGATCAAGTGGTTGGTCGCTATGATCAGGATTTCCGCTTTGGGGCCGCTAATCTACGCGCTTGCTTCTTTCTTGTGAAGTTTCTTGAGGATGTCGGGTACCAGGGGATGCGCCATTTTGATGCCCATGCATATCGAACCGAAGGCCATGAAGGTGTCAAAGATTTTGCACGTGGATGTATGCGTACCTATCTCATGCTCAAGGAGAAAGCGCGCCAGTATAATGCCGATAGTGAGATTCAGAGTTTGCTGGCCGAGATCATGGCCGGTGATCAATCGCCTATCGCCTATTCCAAAGCAACTGCCGCAACACTCAAGGCACAGGAGTTCGATCGCAAAACCCTTGGCGCACGTAATCTTGGCTATGAACGGCTCGATCAGTTGACCGTAGACCTGCTGTTGGGGATGCGTAGCTAAGGCCGGATGATCCAGAGTGCTTCTGGTAGAGATCGGTAACTTAGCTTGAGCTATGTCAGCACCAATCGTCGCTTAGTTCGTATTCACTAATCAGCGTCGCGTCAGCCAGAGCCCGCCGAGAATAGATACGGCACCTACGATCTGTGCTGGCGTAATTTGTTCCCCGCCAAAGCCCCACGCAATAAGAACAGCAACAACCGGCACAAGGTTGCCATATAAACTGGTGCGTACCGAGCCAACCCGCTGGACGCTGCTATACCAGATAATATACGCAAGCACCAACGACAGTAGCGAAGCGTATCCCACGCCTGCCCAAGCGCTGATGGGTACATTTGGCCACGATAAGTTCAGCATACCGGGTATGCCAGCTAGAACGAGTAATGGCGTGCCACCAATCATGGTGAGTGTAGTTGTTTTCAGTGCCGAATAGCGCGCGAGCAATGGTTTGGCCCCGATGGTATATATCGCCCAGCAAACCGCACTAATCAGCACAAGCACATCTCCAAGGAGTGTGGTTGCATCGAGCGAGAGCCCGCGGCTCGCGACCACAAGCGCGATGCCTGCGAAGGATAGCCCGACACCACCCCAGGCAGTACGTGTGAGACGTTCTGTTCCGCGGAATGTGCCAATTAATGCAATCCAAAGCGGTGTGGTAGAAATGAGGAGCGCAGTGTTTCCAGCAGTTGTCAGGCTTAATCCAAACATAAAACACCACTGGTAGAGCGTATTGCCAGCTAAGCCAACCCAGATCGACCGCCAGCGGAGCCCCGGTCCTGCCGATAGATCTTCTCCGCGTAAGCGTAAAATGATCAATAAGAGCAGCGCTGCCGTACCAAAACGAATGGCAATAAACGGGAGCGGTGGGATCGATGCAAATATGGCCCGTGAAATAGTTAAATTACCACCCCAGATGACCACAACAAACAGCATGGCCAGATCTGTCATACTGAATGTTCGTGGCTGTAGTACACGCTCCTCGGCAGGGATGGAATTGGTGCTCACAAACGCTCCTCTCTGATCGCTCGCGTTGAGCGAACCATGCCCTATGCTACTCGACCTGCTGTGTACGTAGGGCAATCGCATCATCCTTGATTCGAAAGAAGTTGTGACGTATGCTCGCATCATCACTTTTTTATCGAGGAATCTCATGACCACCATGCTGCCAGCTATGCCCCACGACGCGATCGTTCTGCTCTGGGATCGCGTGTATGATGCCTTTATTGACC
>JANLSE010000226.1:0-18729 GCA_031362265.1 Roseiflexaceae bacterium | reverse complement strand
GCTGAATAGCATGCTGCCATCGGGTTTCTTACCAACTGGCGTTGTAGATGGTGCGCAGGATGTACGGGTGCAAATTGAACGCGCGCGTGCAGAACTTACAAATCCCACACTCGTAAATGCCTGCTATGTGTGAGCGCTTCGATCGCACGCGCGGATTCATTTGCACGATCAAGTACAATGCCAAATAAATGCCATAGCTCACTATCGGCAGAGTGTATTGCAAGCGCTTTTTCAATCAGTACGATTGCCTCATTATGCCGCTGCTGATCGCTGAGTATGAGTGCCAAATGGTAACTCGCCTCCACGCCTGTACGGATGGAAAGTGCGGTGCGGAGGTCACGCTCAGCTTGAACATAATCGCCATATTCGGCCCAAATTGCACCACGTTGCGTGAAGCCATCAGGATGCTGGGGATCAAGCGCAATAGCATGTCCCAATGTAGTTATCGCATGAACATGATCGCCACGAGCATAGCTGTTCAGACCATCTTGTATGATCTGCTCGTAGTGACTTTGATATTGCTGTTGGGTCATGCCGTTTCCCTCCTGTTTCAGGCACGTTCTCGCACATTATTAGTAACAAGAGAGGCCAGACGACTTGCTTCTACTAGTGTTACTCGTGGATGGTTGCTGTTTAGTAAACGGCTGTCACCCGATTCTTGGTTCATCTTAGGTTGTGCGGTAGAATAGCTTCATGTTTGTAACCATCATCGATGTCGTGAATCGCGCCGCAACCTGGTTGCGCCAAGAACAGCAGCGCACTTGGGGCTGGCTTTATACGCCAGGCCTTGTGGTTAGCATACTATTCGCAGCCCTTCTGGCAATATTGGCATACCAATATACTCCTGCATTTGTTTTGGCGATTGGCGGTGATACACTGGCGCACTTGCGCGAATATGATACACCTTTCCTGCATGGCTTTAACGCATCGGAGCCTGCGCCTAAAGATCAGGAGTGGTGGGCTTTAGCAGAACGACCGTATCGCTGGAGTACACCCGAAGCAGATATTCACCTGCCAGCAATTGGTGGTCAGCATTGGCAACTTGTACTTACTCTAGCAAGTGGGCGGCCCGATAATAGCCAGGTGCTCGTTGAAATAACAACTGGCACTGGCATAGCGCAACAAGTGATCGTCGCGCCTGGTATTCGGCGCTACCGCTTATTGGGTAATACGCAGAATGGCAATCTCCTAACAACGATTCATACAGATCCATTTACTGCACCGAATGATTCACGCGAACTTGGTGTGGTCGCCTATTCACTGGTAGCTACTCCGCTTGATTCTCTCCCGCAGTTGCCTGTATTGAGCCAGTTACTGTTTCATGTAATCCTTGCTGCACTTGGGTATGGCATTACACAGCGGCTTGGTCTTGGAAATCGGATTGCGCTGCTGATGGGAATTGTAAGCGGGTTTACTCTTGCTGGGCTGTTGATATACGATCGGCTTGGGCTGGCGATCGCAACACCAAGGCTTGCGTTAATCGCGGTGGCATGCCTGTTATTGGTGCCGATCCTTGAGGGATTTCTGGATGTCGTGTTGCGCCAATTCAGGATGGATATAGCCCATGGCGAGCGCGGAGCAGCGCTTGGGAGTGTTCTGCTTGCGTTTTGGGTGCGAATGGCGGGTATTACCCACCCATACGCCCAGTTTAGCGATTTGCGCTTTAATGCCAACAATCTATTGCGCGTTATACGTGGCGAACTATTGCTCGTTGCGGGGCTGCCCTGTGATGCTGGCGCTGGTAATGCACCGTATCCGCCTGCCCAATATCTGACAATTGCGCCGCTCCAGTTATTGTTCGCCGATACAAGCCGATCTGCCAATGAACAGATTATTCAAATTATTTACCTGATACAAGGGAGTGTAGCATTATTCGAGAGCATCGGTGCAGCAATATTATGGCTCTTGCTACGGCGGCTCGGCTTAGGCCGCAATGCGGCATTACTGGCTGCATTTCTCTATATCCTACCTGTGCCGTTACTGCGAGCCTATTCTGTTGGCGAGATGGCTAATCTCTTTGGGCAAGCGCTGGTTCCATATGTCTTACTATTACTCGCCCTTTGGCCATCGCAGACGAATGTTGGTCGAACTGCAATTCTTGCGGCCATGCTTTTAGCGCTGTTAATGCTTTCGCATACTGGCGTCACAATTTCAGCGATATGCCTAGTTGGCGCATGGCTCGTGATCCAGATAGTACAAAAGCAAGGTGCGCAGCTTGCTCCATTTACCATAGTGCTTGCCGTAGCTGGAATAATTGCCATTAGCTTCTTCTATAGTGCTTATATGTATGTACCACAGCAAAATCAATTGATACGCGCAGAACTTGCTACGCGTACTCCAAGCCTAATCTGCCCGCCAGGCCGGGCTTTGGGCGATAAACTGCTGGCAACACTTGCACTTGGTTTCGGGTCTGGTGGGACGCTCAGTGTTCCGCTTGTGATTGCAGCAGCCACAGCACTGTTTGGCGCACACCAAAAAGCACAGCTGCGGATTATGCTTGTGGCAGCTGTGCTTGGAACCCTGGGTTCATTTGGAACACTACTCAACAGCGATCAACCGGTGCGTTGGGCGCACTTCTTATTTCCGACAATCTGTCTTGCCGCAGGAGTTAGCCTTGCAGTGTGGGCTCGGCGCGGGAAAGCTGGCATGACGCTGATGCTCACACTGCTAACAGCCATTCTTTGGTTTGCTGCTTCCGATTGGGTTCGGCAAATAAGTAGGTACTTGCATTAGGAACTAGGTAGAAGGACAGTGAATGTCGTTCCCTGCCCAACTGAACTAGCAACCTCGATAGTGCCACCGTAGGCCTCTACAATTGCCTGGGAAGTACTCAACCCCAAACCGATCCCACTTGTGCGTGTTGTCCGAAAGGGCTGGAAGATTGTACTCTGCTGATTCAGATCGATCCCTGAACCAGTGTCGGATACATGAATTGCAATCTGGTTGCCATGGCTTAGCGCACGAACTGCAAGTACACCACCATCCTGCATTGCTGCAAGCGCATTCATGATGAGGTTGACAAGTACCTCACGAACATCAACTGGATGCATCGCAATTGGCGATAGCGCTGGAGCATCGCTCAGAATCGTGATGTCGGCCCGGTCGATCCAGAATGGCTGCGTTAGGTGAATCGCATCACTAATGACTTGGCTTACATTTGCACGTGCCATGAGTGCTGAATCATCAATATGGATGTTGCTTGAGAGCACGCGCCGTAACAGGTGATGCCCATCACGCGCTGCTTGTTCAACAGTGCGGAGATCCGCGATCAGCTCTTCTGGCGCAAATTGCTGGATCAGTTGAGTATGCCCCATGACTGAGGCAAATAAATTGCCAATGTCGTGAGCCGCGCCAGCCGAGAGAGTTGCACGTAACCGCATTTCATCGGTCGCTCGTAACCGTTGGTGGAGCGCCGCGATCTCTTCATCTCGTGCAGCAACTTCCTGGCGTGTGCGCTCATGCTCTAGGCGTAGTGCCAAGAGCGCAACAATCTGCCGTGCGAGATCAATTGTCGGTTGGTCGAATTGCTCAAATGGATGTGCGAATACGAGCCAACCAATATGAGATTGGAGTCCATCCAGCGAAATATCGAGGATTGTCCGAAAATTACGATTTGTTAGGTAATACTGTACTTGCTCGATCGATTGGTATTTTGGCACTAATGTACCAACCGTACTAAAGATCAAGCGAGAGCCCTTATGATCATTAACCAGGAGATCGACACGTGTCTCCTCAGGAAACAAACGTGGTAACCAGGCTTGCAGCACACGCAGAAGTGCATCGACTCCTGGTGCTGTAGCAATCTGGTGCATGAGCGTAGCGGTGTGACCACTTGGCAGCGTCATGGGGGAGCGCTCGCTCAACTGTGCTTTCTGTACTGCGATCAGGTCGGCACCCCATCGACAATTTCAGCCAGTTCATTCAGAAACTCACTCACGGTGCGGGCGCGAGTTCGGATGGCTGCCAATGTCGCATGATCACGCGCATCAAGTGTGAGCGCATAATGGGGATGTGATGATCCAACCATGTCGATTGGATCGCGGAGTAAGCTATTGGCTACAGCCGGGTTAGCGGCAGCTAACAATGCCAGCTTTGTAAGCGCTGGCCGATTGCTAGCCCCCGGCAGAAATGGTAGCCGCGGAGCTTTCGGGATGTAAGTTGGACGTTGAATGAGCATGAGCACGTCTCCTTTGTGGTGAAGAGCTGGCAAACAACCACAAGATTACCCCTATAACAACTATAAGGTCACCTGGGCTGGCGATCAGAGTGAAATTGCTGAAGACGAGCGGGATGTGATCCGAAAGAAATAATAGCGGCGAGCCGCTTACGACAATATCTTTCGAACCTGCGATTACCGTTCCTATCGCATCTGCGTAACCGTTATGCGCAGCGATTGCATCGACATGAATTGGCATGCGGCCACCATGAGCTGCCATTGGCAGCAGATTAAGCAGCATGCCAGTTGCAATTATTGAAATACCGCCGACCTCACGATTGCTCAGCCCCCACAGCGCGACACAACCAGCAGTGACCAAAAACATCCCTGGGATGTCGATCCCATAGATCAGACCAATCTGCGGAATAGCTGCGGTGAGAAGCAATAACCAATAACGTGGCAATCGTGGTTCGCGAATCATCGCGACAAATCCACAAATGCAGGCTCCAGCAATATAGAGTGTCAGCAGATCCATCGTTTACTGGGCAGTAGTAGTAATAACGGCTGCACCACCAGGGCCGATTCGTAAAGGAGCGGTTCCAGCCGCCAAAATTCCGAGAGCTACGGCAGCGACCAACAGAGCGCGGGTGATTCGCTTAGCCATTTTGGTGATCTCCTTCGGGTATGCTAGAAACAAGTTATTTCACTGCTGCGAACAATATCAGCGCTGGTTGACTCACCGTCGACTTTTCGTTGACTTATCTACTATGATGCGTAGTAATCCTTGGATATAGACATAGTTCTGTCTATGCGATCGGCTGATCGATACGCAATCGATACTCGGTAGTATGTTAGCCTTTTAGGGTTTGGCGGTAGAGTGCTGATGTTGCCGCACCAGGTGCAACGCCTAGCGTACGTAAGGCGCCTATCAAGTGCTCGAAAGTTGCGGTGACGAGGGAGCGATTGCCAAACCGTGCAGCTAGCTGCATAAGGCGTACGGCAGTCTGTTCACGGCAACCATCGATCTGCAAAATACGTTGGTAGAGTTGGATGGCAGCTTGCGGATGATCGGCCTCATTTAGCCCTGCGTAGCGCTCAAGAGCATCAAGGACTCGTTCACGTAGATGAGTGCGGCGGGTTTCGGCCCAATAGAGGGCTCCATCGGGCGCACTCGGTAGGAAATCGCCGCGATATAACGCCAGGGCCTGCTCGGTGCTTTCTCGTGTTAGCGGGAACTCAAGGATCTGTTCGAGTCGACGAACATCATAATCAATATCCTCCCAATGGCTCCAGATCGCACATATGCCATCGCGTACAGCAGTACTCAAACCTGTTTGTAGGCGCAACCGGCGCATAGCTTGATGTAGGGCTGTCATCGAAAGATCTGCATCACCCCAGATCGATTCCCAGAGGCGATCAACGGCGACCCCACGCACTCCTGCGTCGAGTAGACGTGTCAGCAAGGTGCGGTGCAGTGGCGAGAGATCACAGGGTTTGCCATCGATCCGGCATGTAAACCCGCCCAGCACACTCACTTGCCAGCGCTGACCTTTGGCCAGACCGGTGGTATGTATCCAGCGGCGTGCAAGCGGTGTGTGTGGTGCAGCAGCGGCTAGCAGGGTATCGTGGGCGGTCATAAATCCTGTCAGAATCGCTGTTGGAAGCGCGCTTGCGCTGGCCTCAAAACGCAGCCAATCGGCAGCAGCAGCATCCCAGCCAGCCTCTATATAGTGCAGGGTTGCGGTAGCAAGTTGTAAGTAGCTTTGCTCAGGGCTCGCCAACATGCCCATATCCGGAGCTACACGTTCTATCATTTCTGTAAGGAGCACACTATCAACTTGGCCTTGCTTCACATGCTGGAGAATACGCGCTAATGCCAGCCTTGAACGCACAACTGCATCGCTACCAGTCATTTCAGCAGTGACATTCATCCAGTGCTGCAATGTGGCACTATCATCGGTAAGCGCTACAACCCAACAGGCACCTGCGGCGGCATATTCGGTCAAGTCGAAGATATCGGTACGTTCAGCTATTGCATATGCCTCGCCGAATTGTATGAGCGCTTGATCGATATTGCCTTCCATAAGATCAAGATCAGCAATGCTACAGAGCAGTGTTGTTTCCTCAAATCGGCGGCCAGTGTTACGCGCAATTAAAATACCGCTCTCAAACGATTTACGCGAATCGGCCAGTAACCCTTCTTCCATTTGGAGCACACCGATATTATTCAGTGTCATTGCACGCCGGCCACTATTTCCGATCGCCTGCCAACAAGCATCGGCCCGTTGTGCATAGCGCAATGCGCTGGCACGATCGCCCTTTGTTCCACTTGCCCAGCCCAGGTTATCGTAGATATCGGCCAAGATGCTGGGGTTGCGACCAAGATCGCTATTCATTGTGATTGTATGTGCAAGCTCAAGTTGTTCGATTGCTTCATCAATCAGTCCATCCATAATATTGATCTGGCCAGCCCGAATGAGGTACAGCATACGCAGTCGGTCGGGAAGGTTCTCAAATGGAACACTCGCCAACATGGCACGTGCAGCTGGCTGATTGCCTTGAACACGCAAAAACTCGGCGTGAACAATATGTGCTTCCCAGATAACCTCGCCCATACCGATTGCTTCGGCCAACTGAATTGCGAGGTAGGCGCGCTCCCAGATAACCAGATCAAAATAGGTTTGTGCTTGTGTAATCAGTAGATCGGCTGGAAGCGGGCTAGCTTGTGACGCTATCACTCGATCAAAACAGGCTAATAGCGTACCTTGGCGCGAAGCGCGCCGTAACCGTAAGGCAACTGTACGTAATAGCGTATACGCTTCGTCGGTGGCATGGGCGGCCAAGTAACAACCAACCGCAGCCTCAATATCATCCTCTTCCGCATAGATCGCGGCAGCACGCAACAATAAGCGCCGCTCACGCTGTGGATCACGTGCTAAGCGTGTCCGCAAAAAATCGCGCAAGAGGCTATGGTACGCCAACCAACCGGCGCGACTGGTTGTAAACAAGCCATATTGGCGTACTTCGTCGAGGAGTCCGCTTGAGTCGTTAGCCTCACGCAAGGTATCACACCGCCGTGGCGAAAGGTGATCCAGCACACTTGTGGCTTCCAAAAACGCCTGTACAGCTGCCGGTAATGGCGCAATAACCTGTTCTGCTAGAAACGCATACACTTGGGTTGTATCGGCTTCGAGTGGTTGCTGATCTTCAGCACTGCGTCCAATAGTTACATCCAGCGATGGTTCGCCACGTCGAGTAATGGCTTGGTCTAATGAGAGCACGATTCCCGTTACCCAACCGCCTAACTGGTCGGTCAAACGGCTTGCGCTGGCTTCCGAAAGCATCATTCCAGTACTTGTATTGGCCAGCCGCTGCACATCTGCCGTGCTAAATTGGAGCGCTGTATAATCGAAGACAGCAGCACGCTGCTGGGCAATCAGCCGCACCATACCATATAAGGCTGGTGGTGTACGTGATGCAACCACAAGATGGCAATCCGGTGCATATTCTGCAATTGAAGAAAGCAAACTCTGAATGAGCGGAAGCCCGGATGTACTGGCGGAATCGCTCAGTAGATGAAAATCATCGAGGACGAGTGCGAATGGCTCAGGTGCTGCGGCAATTGCTAACGCCGTCGTATGGCAAAGCTGCGCAAGCTCTGTGGCAGATGCACTTGCCAATCGGGTCATGATTTCGAGCGTACCAGGCACATAATCAGCAATCGCGTGAAGCAGGTAATCGAGAAACAGGAGTGGGTCGCCATCGGCAGCGTCTAAGGTATACCAGGCAACTGGCAGCTTTGTGTTTGCAACCCATTGTGCAAGCGAGGTCGTTTTGCCCCAACCAGCTGGCGCAGCCAACGCAACAATCCGCATGCTCGTAACCGACAGTTCGAGACGGTCGATTAGATCGCTGCGTTCAATCAGGGGACGCGATGCGGTTGGTGTAATCAACTTCTGTTGGAAGCGCCGCATTCCGCTGCCTCACAGGCCTAGCTGTGCCCTCTATTGAATCGCTTGTGCTGCTCAACCTATCGTAGAGGGCGACACGCTGATTGTCAATTCGTTTACGAACCGTAAATGGGTTCCTACGCTGGATGTAAACAAATTGTCATCAACTACCGACGATGAATAGTTTCACATAAGTGATTCTACACGCAAAGTATCTACTATAGTATATCGTAATATCGGATTATGTGATTAAGTTTGGCAGGCGACAGAGCTGCTGGGTTGATATGCTATACTGCACCGCGTCATGGCGGCAGCGTAGCCGCGGATCATTGTCATCCACAGGAGGAAGTATGCATATCGTTGTCTGTGTAAAGCAAGTCCCGCAACAGAATTCTGTCAAAATCAACTCAGATTTGAGTATCAATGCCGATGGCCTTGAGCGAATCATCAATTTGTTTGATGAGTATGCGCTCGAAGAGGCATTACTCCTTAATGAAACCCATGGCGGTCAGGTTACAATCCTTTCACTTGGCACAGAAGAATGGCAGGAACAGCTTCGGCGTGCGCTCGCAATGGGTGCTACCGATGCAGTTTTGCTGAGTGACCCGGCGTTTGCTCAGCTCGACACCCTTGGTGCTGCACGGGCCGCCGCCGCCGCGATCAGTAAGCTCGCCAATGTGGATCTGATTATCTGTGGCCGAAATTCGACTGATGACGAGAGTGGTGCATTTGGCCCTTCGCTTGCACGGGTATTAGGTTGGCCCCAGATCACCTATGTAGGCAAGTTCAATGGCATAACAGATGGCATCATTACAGCCGAACGACATCTCGAAGAGCAGATTGAGACGGTTACCGCCAAGCTACCAGTGGTAACGACAATGATCAAAGGCACGAATGAGCCGCGTTATCCTTCGCTATTGCGTATTCGTAAGGTGGCAAAGGTTGAGATTCCAATCTGGAATGCTGCCGATTTGGGTTTGAGTGCTGCCGACCTTATGCCTACAGTAACAATCGCTGGGCGTGTGCCGCCACCAGCGCGTGCGAGTGGCGAAATCATTGAAGGTGCTAGTGCTGCCGAGAAGGCCCGCAAGCTTGTCGATAAATTGCTCGAAGCACAGGTTATCTAGAGCGAATAAGGAGAAATACAATGCCTCAGGCAATCTGGGTAGTTATAGAATCATCTGGTTCTGAGGGTATCGCCAATATCTCGCGCGAATTACTTAGTAAAGGGCGTGAGTTGGCTGACGCCGCTGGTGTACAGTTAGGGGCTCTTGTGCTAGGTTCGGGTGTCGCTACACAAGCCACTGAAGCAACCCAATATGGTGCTGATGTTGTCTATCTGGTCGATGATCCTTCAATGGCTCCCTACACTACCGATGCGCATGTTGGTGTAGCGGCGGCACTTGCACGTGAACATACACCAATGCTAATCATGACTGGTGCCAGCTTCCAAATGCGCGATTTTAGTGCGGCGCTTGCCGCCGATTTAGCCGCGGGGCTTGCGATTGACATCACCAGCCTCAGTATTGAGAATAGCCAGATCACTGCGATTCGGCCATCGCACGGTGGGAATGTGATTAATACACTGGTATTTAGTTCGGGTCGCCCGGCGATCGTTGCAGTGCGCAAGCAAAGTTTTGTAGCAGCCCAGGCCCAACCTGGCCGGAGTGGCCAAGTTGTTACGGTACCAATGCCTCCTATTACTCAGCGCGTGGCGGTGGTTGGCACGGCTCCTAAACAGGGCGCAGTGAACCTGGCGGATGCAGCGATTATTGTTTCTGGTGGGCGTGGCCTAGAAAATGCTGAGAATTACTATAAGCTGATTCCTGCGCTTGCCGAGGCGCTTGGTGGAGCATATGGTGCATCACGTGCAATTGTCGATGCTGGTTGGGTTCCATATGAGCATCAGGTGGGCCAAACGGGTAAAACGGTGAGCCCGAAACTCTATGTTGCCTGCGGTATCTCTGGTGCGATTCAACATCTCGCTGGCATGCGCTCCTCACGCACGATTGTTGCAATCAATAAAGATCCCGAGGCTCCAATCTTTCGCGTTGCGACCTATGGAGTGGTTGGCAATGCCAGCGAAATACTTCCATTACTGACAGAAGAAGTGCGCCAACGGCTGAAGTGACAAGACATTAGCGTGGCCTGATGACAGGATGATAGATTCTTGTTTGAATATTGAATATTCAACGAGGGTTTTCATCCTGTCGCTGCGTTATCTGGTCACCTCGTCACTGGTTATCCGTTGATCTTGGCACCTTGTCTCCCGCCCAACCAGTGGTATAATCAGGCTCACGGAGTGCCAGCATGTGAAGAGGGGATAAGGCATGAAAAGCGCCCAACGTATTGGAGTTCTTACAAGTGGCGGAGATGCCCCTGGACTGAACGCGGTCATTCGTGCAGTTGTGAAGACAGCTCATAGCCGTGGTTATGAAGTACTCGGGATTGAAGATGGCTATGAAGGGCTGATTGGCGAACCGCGCTATCGGATCCTTTCGAATGCAGATGTTCGTGGTTTGCTCCCTTTGGGTGGCACCATTTTGCATACTACCAATAAAGGCCATTTTAATGGGCCACGTGTACCTGGTACGCCGGATGATCCCTACGAAATCGCTTACGACAATATATGCAAGCTCAATTTGAAGGGCTTGATTACCATTGGCGGTGAGGGCACTCAGGCGATCGCCTTGCAGATCGCCAGAATGGGCGCGCCGATTGTTGGGGTTCCAAAGACAATTGATAACGATTTGCCTGGTACAGACCGTACCTTCGGCTTTGATACCGCACTGCAAGTTGCTACCGATGCAATTGATCGCTTGCACACAACAGCGGCCAGCCATAACCGAATCATGGTTGTTGAAGTCATGGGTCGCCATGTTGGTTGGATCGCACTGCATTCTGGGATTGCAGGTGGTGCCGATGTGATCCTGATTCCTGAGATTCCATTTGATATCAACAAAATTGCTATTAAGGTGAATGAGCGCTACGACAGCGGGAGTTCATTCTGTATTGTTGTCGTTGCTGAAGGTGCAATGCCTAAAGGTGGCGCTGCAAGCTATCAGGAAGGCCGCTTAGGTGGCATTGGGAATATGGTTACAGAACAACTCGGCAAGCTTACAGGGAAGGACGCGCGTTGTGTGGTATTGGGCCATCTCCAGCGCGGTGGCGGGCCAACTCCCTACGACCGTATTCTTGCAACGCGCTATGGTGCCGCCGCTGTGAATGCCATCCACGATGGCATTACGTCCGAGATGGTAGCCTTGCGTGCGCAGGATATTACAACCGTACCACTCGAAGAGGCTACTGGCCATATCAAGACAGTTCGCCTGCATAGCGACCTGATTCGTACGGCGCGTGGTTTAGGTGTTGAGTTTGGCGATTAAATGAATGATCTCTGGCTTGGCTACGATAACCTAAGCATTCCGTATGCCGAAATAGCTGCAGTGCTGATTTATCAACCTGCCTATGATCGGCGTATTCTTTCGGCATACGGTAAGATTCCTGCCAATATCCGTGCGGTCGTCGTTACTACCGAGGGCCGCTATCTCCCCTCAAGCTGGCGCGCCGATCAACTGCGACAGCGACTCATTGGGTGGCGCGCAACGGCTGCAAGCTAACTGCTACAATCCCGTGAGCGAACTGATCGCAAAACCAGTGGTTCTGAGCTAGTAGAATGACTGTGGCACAGGTATAATACTACTTGGCGCGCATTGTCTGCACCCTGGCCCCTGCCCTGATCGCAGAGCCACCTCATTCTACGACAGGGACAAGCATGTTATCGTTCTGTAACCCTTTGGGTCTCGCTCCCATACCCAACCAGGAGTACACTCCAATGCGTGTGGTTTGCACAATTACCCGTGAAGTCGATGCGTATGTTGCAATGTCGCGGGCACGTGAGATTGCGAAACAGGTTGGTTTTGATCAAACAGATCGTACACGAATTGAAATTACAGTATTAGAACTTTCGCGGAATATTCTGGTTCACGCCGTCTGTGGTGAATTGTTGTTAGAGGTCGTTTACGAAGGCCAACAGCAAGGGGTTCTTGTCGAGGCCCGCGATAATGGTCCTGGTATTGCCGATATCGCACTTGCAATGCGCGATGGGTTTAGTACGGCTAATACGCTTGGCGCTGGGTTGCCAGGTGTCCAGCGGCTTATGGATGTCTTTGCGATTGAGTCGACAGTTGGTGTTAGCACCCGTGTTCGCGCGATCAAATGGCTGGCAAGCACTCCACGGATGCGCGTAGGAGGTGGCCGATGACGCTTACATGGGGTAGTGTCTGCCGTGCGAAACAAGGCCAAACTGTTTCCGGCGATGTTTATATTGTGGAAGAGACTGGCAGCAGCATTCTCATATCGGTGATCGATGGACTTGGTGGTGGTGAAGAAGCAGCGCGGGCAGCAAATCTGGCCGCAGATGCGTTTCGGCGACATCGATCGCTGCCACTACAAGAACTAGTTAAATTAGCACACACTGATCTTCATGCTACCCGTGGCGCGGTGGTTGGGTTACTAAAGCTCGATCTCCAAGGGAGTCAGGCGAGTTATGTTGGAGTCGGCAACATTGGTGCGCAGGTCTACAGTCGGCGCTCAATCAAACCGATCTCGAAGAACGGAATTCTTGGGTTCCGGCTACCCAATCTGCTCGAACTCCATTATACTTATGATCAAGGCGATCTATTTGTGCTCTATAGTGATGGTATTTCAAGCCAATTTGCCCATGATGTAAAAGTGGATATCGCCCAACCGCCGCAGCAACTTGCGGAACGAATCATCGAGTTGTATGGTAAACATACCGATGATGCAACCGTCCTTGTGGTGAAGACCTAGCAGACCAGGGGTCATAGTATCCTCAGCATTCATCATTCACTCAAGAGAATTGCATGACCCAACCCCTTGCAAGCTGGCTTAAACAACGGCAGAAGCAATTGCTTCAGCGTTGGATCGCATTGCTCGAACCTGAGCACGTCGCCGCTGGAAGTGTTTCCAGCAGCGATGAGGAATTACGCGAAGATGGAGCAACTGTTCACCCGGATGAGCAGCGTGTGATGCTGGACGCAATCTACAGCGGCTTCATTCATGCTGCCAATGGTAGTAGCGATCAACTCGACAAAAGCCTGCGCCTGCTGCGGGTATTCCGTAACCATGGTGGTGAGGATGAACTGCCGCGCCATTTGGCACTGATTGCCCAATTTCGGCGTATCTCTTGGGATGTTTTGGCAACAGAGCAAGCTACTAAAGATCCCGATTGGTATACGCGTGGTGTTGAACTTGATCACATCATCGAATATGCCACGGTGAAGCTCTCCGAATCGTGGGTATCTCTTGCCGCTACCACCACGCGCGAACTACTTGAGACGCGCCTGCTCGTCGAGAGTCTAACACGTGATGCAGAAGCCAGTGATCGTACAACCCTGCATGTCTCTACGATTAATGAAATAAGCCGCGGTTTAGCATCGACCTTTGACAGTGCCAGTCAGATCAAGATTGTTGGCGAAAAGTTGCTTCGTGCACTCGAAACGGCCAGTGTTGCAATCTGGCAATCGGATTTAGCGGCAGGGTGTCTACGTATTGTTGGTCGCTGGGAGCCAAGTGTTCAACCGGACGAAATGAGTATCCCAGATTGGATTATCCGTAGTGATGCGGCAGATGATCTGATTGCATGTGCATTTCGTACTGGTGAGATGCAGATTGATGCTCATGTATCGCCAGAAGCACAAGGTCCGTGGTATCACGAGCCATTTGTTGTGTTAGCAATGCCGCTGATCAGCCAGGCAAGTGTTCAGGGAGTGATTGTACTGCAAGAGCTAAACGGCCAGGTGCTGAATGCGCGTGCAGAGCAGGAATTCATTCGTTCGGCTGCCAGCCAGGCCGCGATTGCTTTTGAGAGTGCGCGTCTGTACGAGGAAGTCCGTAGTTTCAATGCAGTACTTGAGCAGCGTATTGCTGAGCGTACCCACGAGTTGCAAGTTGAGCGTGATACTCTTGAAACCCTGAATGCAATTGCGCTTGAAATTAGCAGTACACTTGATGAACACCTTCTGATGCAGCATTCGCTGAGTGCAATTGCACGGTTGGTTGGTGCGGAGCATGGTTCAATCAGCCTGCTTGAACGTGAGACGGAGCATCTCGTTGATCGTGCTGTACTTGGCCGCACAGAGGGTGTCGGTTATACGCGATTCCCAATTGGACGTGGCATTATTGGGTGGGTCGCGCAACAACGCCGCGCCGTGTTAGCTCCCGATGTAGCTCATGATCCCCGTTGGGTTGAGCTTCCCGAAGATGAAGAGCATGGGCGCAAACAACGTGGCGGCGCACTGATTGCAGTGCCACTTATTGCTCACCACGAGTTGCAAGGTGTGCTTGTCCTTTCGCACGATCAGGTTGGGTTTTTTAACGAGGAACATCAGCGTCTTGTTGAAGCTGCCGCAAACCAGATCGCAACCGGTATTTATAACGCCCTGATTTATCAACAGCTTGAACAGGATCTCTTGCGACGCTATGAAATGCAGCAGATCCAGCAACAGGCGGTTAGCCAAAGCCAAGCAATTCTGCAAAGCCTCTCGGATGGAGTCATTGTTTGCGATAGTTTTGGAAGTGTGCTAACCGTAAATCCAGCTGCGGAGCGCATTCTGGAGCGGCCAATCGATGAACTGCTGATCTGGAACATGCCTGAGCTGTTTCGCCGATTGCTAGCCCGCCGTGCCGAGGAATTACCAGTCGAAGATTTGATCAGTGAACCGCGCGATGCCCAAGGGAATCCACGCTTCTTTAGCGCAACCATCCAGATCGGCACCCGTGTTGTGAGCATATCGCTTAACCCGGTGCTATCGAACGAAAAACATACGCCCATGGGGGCATTGGCGGTATTCCGCGATATCACCCGCGAGGTTGAATCTGATCGCCTGAAGACAGAGTTTATTGGCACCGTCTCACATGAGTTGCGTACTCCAATGACCTCGATTAAGGGCTTCACACAGCTACTGGTTATGGGTAGCCTCGGGCCGGTCAATGAGACCCAACGTGAGTTCCTTGGGATCATTCAGACCAATGCCGAACGCATGATTGCGATCATTAATGACCTACTGGATATTACCAAAATTGAAACTGGCACTGTTGAATTGGACCTCCGTTCACTCCACCTTGCAGAGGCGCTCAGTAATGTCGTGATGGAACTTCAACCTAAGATTCAGGAGCGCACCCACGAATTGTCGATCAGTATTCCACCTGGCCTGCCATTGGTGCGTGCTGACCAGCGGCGCTTCAATCAGATCCTCTATAACCTCCTCTCAAATGCAGTTAAATATACTCATCGTGGTGGCCAAATTGCTCTTGAGGCGCATGAGGTGACGCAGGATGCTGTACCAGAAGCGTTGCGTGAAGGGCTCAAGCCGGGTCGTTATGTACAGATCGATATTCGCGATACTGGCGTAGGTATTGCTAAGGATGAATTAGAGCGCATTTTCGAACGTTTTTATCGTACAGAGAACCCGCTGAAAGTTGAAGCAGGCGGAACTGGCCTAGGGCTCTCGCTTGTGCGCCCACTTGTACAGCTCTTCGGTGGGCGTGTATGGGTTGAGAGTATCCTTGGCGAAGGTAGCACCTTCTGCATGGTATTGCCCGCAATATAGAAACTGAGCCACACAGCGAGCAGACCAAACTGTATCGCTGTGTGATGGCATAACTTGTGGGGGCGAGGTTCGCCCCGACAACAATTACCACTTGTACGGGCGAACCTTGTGTTCGTCCCGGCCGTTCGCCCTCGACCGCAGCACTTGTACGGGCGAACCTTGTGTTCGTCCCGACCGTTCGATCTACCCCTAATGGAACTGCCACAACGCACTTATGCTATACTGATTTCCCCGACACAGAAGGAGGATTCAGATGGCAACGATTGGCAAGGACACCACAATCACCTGGCTTGGCCACGGCACGTTTCTGATTGTGACACCAGAAGGTAAGCGCGTACTGATTGATGCTTGGGTAGACACGAATCCCTCATGCCCGGAAGCATTGAAGGCTGATGTTCATTCAAATATTGATGCTATCTTCCTCACCCATGGTCATGCGGATCATGTGGCCGACATCGCAAGCCTAGCAGAGTCAACCGGCGCTAAAATTGTCTGCCAATTTGATCTTGCCCCATGGTTGCAGAGCAAAGGTGTCGCAGGCGATCATATTGTTGGCTTCAATAAGGGTGGTACGATTGAGGTAGCAGGGATCCGCGCAACAATGACAAACGCTCTCCATAGCAGTTCTATTACCGAAGATGGTAAGATTGTGCCGCTTGGTAGCCCAGCCGGATATGTGCTGCGAATGTCGAATGGGTTTACAATTTACCACACCGGCGATACCTGTGTCACATACGACATGCAGATTATCGGTGATCTGTATAAACCAGATCTAACGATTCTTCCAATGGGTGATTGGTTTACAATGGATCCACGCCAAGCAGCGTATGCGCTCAAACTTATTCGCTCAGCCTATGCCATTGGTGAGCATTGGGGAACGTTTCCAATCCTAACCGGTACCCCAGAAGCACTAACTGAAGCCTGTAAAGAGTTTGGTGTTGAAACTCAGGTACTTCCACTGCGGCCAGGTGATTCAGTATCCTGATCGAACTAACCGAATCCTGCTTCGCCTTGCCTTGCGATCGTGCTAGCAACAAGATGAATTGCCCAGCCTAACATGGCAAGTGTTCCAAGCACACCGATCAGATCTGCCCAGGATTCAGTAACAAGGCTTGGCATGTAGGTGCGTAACAGCAGCCCAGTAAAGACCGGCGCACCCAGGAGGCCATGCACCAGTACGCGCAATAATAGTGGTACCGGGAGCAGGAAGAGTATTAAGCTGGCAAATGTGTAATGGCGCGTAACTTGGAGTGCAGCCAGAATGCCAAGCGACACAATTGCATTCATAAGGGCTGCAAGGATCGTGCTGGAGAGGTTTAAGGAGAGTAGCGCGGCGCTATATTGCCACCATCCAGTGCGTGTACCGATTGCCTCGACCGCAATATGATACACCAGAAAGATCGTGAAGAGCAGCACCGCCGCTAAGTAACTTGTAAACCATGCACGCCGCCGTGAAAGCGCAATTGTGAGTAGCGGCGGGAAAACGATCGTCCAGCCCGCTAAAAGAACTGCCCGTGGTAAGGTATGTTCAAAAAAGGCAAGAGCTGGCACGAGGGTTGGTTGATACTGAAAGCGATAGAGTAATTGCCAGAGTGGCGATGGCAGGGTGCTGAGCTGCCCTGCCAAGAGCGCAACAACGTATAATGTCGTTCGTTCGCGTATTCCCTGAAACACAGCAAGGCCAAAAATGCCTACTGTGAGGATGATAACGCCCAGCTCCATGTATGCTCCCTACTCCCACTCATACTCGCGGATGGCACCCTTCGCCAATGTAAATAGTTGCTCGGTGAGGCCACCAGGCTGCGCTGCATCTGTTTGAATCTGCATCGCGACGGCCTGAAGCACTTCCTGATTGGCATCGCTAAACGCAATCAGGAAATCGCGGTTTGGAATGCCAATCACGATTTGGCCTGGTAGCATGCGTGCCCATTGCGTCAGTGTATCGGTTAGCAGTAAACGGCTAGCATCATACCCATCGGCGCTGTTGAAGATAAAGAGGCGCTGTTCGCCCTCACCAACCGTGGTATAGCGCAGATCCGCTGTCCGTCGCCGTAGATTTGCCAATGCTTGTTCGTGTAGTTCATGCTCAGCAATCCGCCAACGCTCTAGATGATCTTCATTAATAAAGGCAATGCTGCGTTCTTCAGCAATTGTATAGACAATAATCAGCTCGGCTAGAAACTGACGATATACCAACATCGTCAAACCGCGCTCACGAATTTCCGCGAGCAATGAGATCGGTTTGAGCATCAGATACACACGATCAGAGAGCGATTCAAAATCGGTATCGGTTTCAGTAGAAATTTCATTGAGCAGCACGCGTACAAGTGTCTGTGCAACCACATCGATCTGGTCTGGTTTCTGGCGATAGGCCCGAAAATAGGTTGTCAGGTCAACATTTGTTTCACGCTCACCAACCAGTAGGCGCAGTTCCATACCCTGGCGATCAATGAGCTGAATTTGCCCATCATATAATGTGAGCCGCCGCTCTAGATACTGGGCGAATCGCTCGGAATCCATTGGTAGTGTGGGGGTCTCGGTCATATTCTTCAGTGCTTCCCCTGCCATGCCTGTTTGAGCTCAATCACATCTGCATTCAGGGCGATTTTGCCTTCGAGGCCAGTTACGACGAATACCGTTTCGGTCTGGACATCACCAATCCATGCGTGCGGTAAGCCAGCCATTGCCTGTTCAAATGCCGCTGCATTGCTCGGGTGTACTTCAGCCAAGAATCGACTTGCCGACTCACTAAAGAGAAGTGTTGTATTGTCTTCCGCATCTTCGCGCACAATGCGGCGTAAGTCAAGGCGCATCCCAAGCTCGCCTGCAAATGCCATTTCGGCAGCTGCTACTCCTAGGCCACCCTCGCTCAAATCATGGCAGGCGCGCACAAGGCCCTGCACGATTGTTGCGTGCATGGCTGCCATAAGGCGCGGAGCCATCGCAAGATCAACCTGCGGCAGTGCGGATTGTGCTGCTTGACCAGCTG
>JANLSE010000217.1:0-5831 GCA_031362265.1 Roseiflexaceae bacterium | reverse complement strand
GTCATTGGCGTTCTGTTTGCCACATACAATCTAAAACCGCTGACGGATCAGCTTGCTGCATTACGATTTGGGCGAACCGGCGACAGTGATGTGCTGCTACCAGACGGTCAGGTTCTGCGTTCCAGTGGCGAGCTTTCCGCTATAGACGAACGTGAATTGGCAGCACTCAAGCAGCAAACCGCAGCTAACTATACCGAGATGACCTACAACGGGTTGCCACGGCTTGTGAGCCAAGCGCCTGTGGTAAGCGAGTTGAATAATGCCTCTGTGATCTCCGCATTAGGCTGGATACTCATCGCAGGCCAAGATCCCGCAGAGGCATTCGAGCCAGTAAATGCTGCTGTACAAGTTACAATCTTCGCCAGCTTAGCTGCACTCCTTGTGGCAGCCTTACTCGCCTTTGTTATTGCGCAGGCCGTCAGTGCACCAATCAAGCGACTCACACTTGCAGCATTACAAATGGCAGGTGGCGATCTTAGCCGCCGAGTGGCACTCAATCAGCGCGATGAGATTGGGCTTCTGGCATCCGGTTTTAATACCATGGCCGATTCGCTTGAAGTTCGGATCGCTACCGAACAGGAAGCTCAGTTAGAAGCACAACGGCTACAGAAGGCGGAGGCTGAGGGCCGCCAGGTCCTGGAACGAACGGTCGCCGACTATCTGGCGTTTATCCAGCAAGTAGCGCGTGGCAACTTGACCCAGCGATTGCAGATCGTACAAAACGGTGTGCTGGGCCAACTTGGAGATGAACTGAATGGGATGGTTGTGAACCTACACACCATCACATCGAAGGTACAGCAGGCCAATAGTTCTATGGCCGCCGCTGCCGCAGAGATCCTTGCCGCCACAACCCAACAGGCAGCCTCTGCCGCCGAACAATCGGCTGCAATTACCCAGACTACAACGACTGTCGAAGAGGTCAAGGCAATTGCGATGCAAACGGCCCAGCAGGCTGGGCAGGTCGCCAGAGATAGCCAGAATGCACTGGCTGTCGCGCGTCAGGGCACCCAGGCAGTCGAAGAAACGGTGGCTGGAATGCTCCAAATCCGCAACCGGGTCGAGAGTATTGCCAGCACGATCCTAGGGTTGGCTGAACAAACCCAGGCGATCGGCACGATTATTGCCACCGTCAGCGAGATAGCTGATCAATCGAATCTGCTTGCCCTTAACGCAGCAATCGAGGCTGCCCGTGCTGGTGAACAAGGCAAGTCGTTTGCGGTAGTTGCCCAGCATGTGCGCGACCTAGCCGAGCGCTCGAAAGGTGCTACTACACAGGTAAAAGATATCCTGAGTGAGATCCAGAAGGCAACGAACGCAGCGGTACTTGTGACAGAGGAAGGCAGCAAGGGTGTGGAAGTTGGTGGTCAGCTGGCTGCACAAGCTGGCCAAGTGATCCATAAAATCGCTGGCGAGGTAGAGGGTGGTGCACAAGCGAGTGTGCAGATTGCCGCGGCTGCTCAGCAACAGACGGCTGGGATGGAGCAGATTGGGCAAGCGATGGGAAGTATTCAACAGGCGACAACACAGGCACTTGCGGGCACACGGCAAGCTGAACGGGCTGCTCAAGATCTGCATACCCTAGCCCAGTCGCTACAACAAACCATTGCCGTATATCGGCTTTAGATTGTAGAGCGTATGACTATCAGAAATATACCTGAGTATGGGAGCCGTGTAACAACGGCCCTACACTCTTCGCGCGCTGGAGATATTCGCTAATGAATCAGCGTTTAGATATCTTAATCATTGAGGATAGCGCGAGTCAGGCGATGTACTTCCAACTACTGCTTCAGCGTGCAGGATATACAGTACTGACGGTTAATAATGGTGCCGCCGGATGGCAGAGTGCTTGGGATGAGAACCCTAGGCTTATCCTACTAGATGTCGATTTGCCATCTCTAGATGGGTTTCAGGTATTACTACGCCTCAAACGCTCAGCTACTACGGCCAAAATCCCGGTGATCATGTTGACCAATCGCGAGCATGTGAGTGATGTTGAGCGTGCAATTACACTGGGCGTCAATAACTATCTCTTCAAGGGCGATGCCCCTTATGCGCTTTGTAATATTGTGCGTGACACACTGGATGCGTCCGATATCACTTCGAACTAACTATTAATGCTATTTCAGTCTATAAACACAGTAGATATAGAAACAAGGACTCGACACAATGCAGACCGACGATCAAATTCTCGCTATGGTGCTGGCCGTGTTTCGCGAGGAACAGGCTGAGCACCGGCAGGCAGCAGGTGAATTGCTGCTCGAATTAGAGCGTACACCAGAACACCCAAATCGGGCTGCACTACTAGATCAGCTTTTCCGTGAAGCCCACAGCCTGAAAGGTGGGGCGCGCGCGGCAGGGCAGTTAGAAATCGAACAACTCGCACACCGGGTTGAAGATCTATTTAGTGCAGTTCGCGAGGGTCGATTACTGCTCACGCCAGAAATCTGCGACCCCGTTTACGCCACGCTAGACGCGATTGGCACACTGATGAACCAAGTAAATGCCGGGCAGCCAGCCGACATCAGGCCGTTCCAGCCACTACTAGACGTTTTAGCCCAGATCGTCGAAAGCCCAAGCCCATTAACACAGCAAAAAGGGTCTCAGAAACAGCAAACTAAAAAGCGCGAACGTATACAGCGGCAATCCAGCGCAAAGCGAGAACTGACTGAGCGAGTCAACATCAGTGAGCAACAGGTATTAAGCAATGGGCATGCAGTAGGAGTCGCTAGCCATCAATCAGAAGACAGCGACCAACTACTCACGCCAGTATATGAAGCGCCGACGTCAAACGGTTCCACAAATGGTTCTACAAACGGTTCTGCTCATCGTGAAGGGCCTTGGGACACGGATAGCTCAACAATTCGAATACCAATTACCGTACTCGATAACCTGTTAGGTGCGGTCGGTGAGCTCACGACCTGTACGGTTGGCGCACAACAGCAGGCACGCGTCATGCGTGAACTGTCGAGTACACCTGCACGCTGGCGCCGGATCTGGCGACAGACATCCTCAGCTGTGCAGCGACTCCAAGGATCTGGGTTAACCTTTCAGCCGACTGTTCACTATCTCGATGATCGCGATACCATATTGTCACGCAATACGCCCTCCCGCAATGCCAATGATACAATGGTGCTAGTCAACGCACTACTTCAAGCCAATACACTCATCTCTGAGCTAGAGCAACAGATAGCGCAGCAAGCGCAGCAGATCGCTACCGATCACGCACGCTTATCGGCAGTTACCGATCAGCTACAGACACAGGTACGCCGCACGCGCATGTTGCCGCTCACAACGATCTTTAGTCCGTTGCGCTTACAGCTCCGCGAGATGGCGCGTACGGCTGGCAAACAGGTGACATTAGAACTGGACGATGGTGGTGCGGAAGCTGATCGTCAGATACTGGAACGACTTGGTGAAATTCTACTGCATCTCCTACGTAATGCGATTGACCATGGTATCGAACCATCTGCTGTACGCATTGCGAATGGCAAAACTCCCGAAGGACGGATCACGCTACAGGCAAAAGTTAGTGGTGATCGGCTGACAGTAACATTTGCCGATGATGGCACTGGCCTGAATCTGGCTGCGATCCGCCAACGTGCACGCGAGTATAGCCAAATCAATACCGTCGATGTTGCCCGAATGACTGAGGCGGAATTGATTGACCTGATCTTTATCCCCGGCTTTTCAACCAAGCAGATGGTCAACACCCTGTCTGGGCGCGGCGTGGGGCTAGATATCGTTCGGTCGCGTGTTGAGCGAATGCAGGGGCGCATAAGTGTTTGCAGCACCCCGCAGGCGGGCTGTGTCTTCACACTCAACTTGCCGCTCTCACTCACCAGTTCGCATGGATTACTATTGCGTGTTGGTACCACAACCTATGTGTTGCCGCTTGACGCAATTCAGCGGATTATTCCTGTCACTGGCCGTGATTTACGAACACTCGAGGGGCATGCTGCAATTCTACTGGACGACCGGCCATTAGCGGTTGTGCATCTCGCAGATCTGCTTGAACCTGCGACATCTGGAAGCTCCAGAAATACCAACTCAGCTTGGCATGGCTTACTACTTGGCAGTGGGGAGCGACAGGTTGTGTGCTTGGTCGATGCAGTATTTGGCGAGCAGGAGCTGGTCGTGCATCGGCTACCGGCACCAATCCAGCAAGTGCAGTGTATTGCTGGTGCGACGATTCTCGCCGATGGGAAGATCGTTCCGATCCTCGATGTTGTTGACCTACTACAAGCAGCGCTGAGCACCCGCCGAACAATCCAACTCTCAACAAATACAACCGGGGCGATCCGCCAACCAACCATATTGGTAGTCGATGACTCGATCACCACCCGCACACTGGAGCAAAATATCCTGGAGGCTGCTGGCTATCGGGTGCACTTGGCAACAGATGGGGCCGCGGCTTTGCAGACCCTCAACCAACTAGCGGCTGATGGGGGCTGTGATTTATTGCTCAGCGATGTAGACATGCCGCTATTGAATGGGTTCGATCTGACAGCACGTGTGCGAGCTGACACACGATTCCAACATCTGCCGGTTGTACTCGTAACCTCGCTAGACGCGCCTGAAGATCGCGCGCGTGGGATCGCAGCCGGGGCCGATGCCTATATTGTTAAACGCCAATTCGAACAGCAGACGCTGCTTGATACGATTGCTCGTCTCATTTGACGAACTAGAAAATAGTACTTCCGTTCGCTTTATGTATCACCCACTCTTGATCCTCCAATCTATGGGGAGGAAATAAAGGATAAAACCGATGCCGTTACATGTTCTTCTCGTTGAAGATAGCCCGACCCAAGCACTGCGAATTCAGCTTGAGTTACTACGCCACGATCTGAAAGTCGAGATTGCCAGCACGGGTACGAGGACGCTGGCTGCTGTCCATAATAGCCCACCAGCAGCGATTATTCTTGATGTTGATCTGCCTGATACTACTGGTTACACCCTATGTCGTACCCTCAAAAGCGACCCCAAGACCGCACATATCCCAATTGTGATGTTAACTCACCGCGATGCCGCACAGGATGCACTGGCTGGCCTTGATGTCGGAGCGGAGGATTATATTCCCAAGGATGCATTCGCTGAGCAAAATCTTGTCGAGGCATTGCGACAACTCGGAATATTGTGAGAAACGATCGTGCAATCACATCTTAAGCGATCTATTCGCCAACTAAAGATGGAAAATGCCCTTGATGTCGTTACTATGCGTCAGGAAGTGCGCCAGCTAGCACGCGATCTAGGGCTGGGCTTAATCCCGCAAGCAAAGATTTCAACTGCTGTCAGTACGATTGCACGTGCACTGATTACCGCTCAGGGATCTACAACATTGAGTTTACAGGCCGACGAGCGTGCGGCACGCCCGGCCCTCAATATAACCTGGCCGCTTTCCAGCAATGGAACACCAGAACACTTGGCTCACTTGGAACAAGTGATTCAGTTTGATTCAACACGATCATTGGTTGATGAAGCATCACTCATTTCGGATAGCCATGGTGCGCTCCTTACTCTACGAATGTGGCTCAATCGTTGAGCCTGAAGGGATCGTAATGAACGACGTATTACAAGCAGTAAGAACAATATCTGGCGCAGCTGCCACGCAGGAGCGCGAGAGTGTGTTCGTAACATTTCAAATCGCGTATCAACACTACGCATTGCCACTATCTGTTGTGCGGGAGGTCGTACGGTTGCCTGCACTGGTTCCATTAGCCGGCTCCCCACCGACTCTATGCGGTCTACTCAATCTGCGTGGTCAGTATCTGCCGATTCTCGATGGCCGTATACTCATGGGCGAGCAGGCGATCCGCGATTTAACCAACCAAATC
>JANLSE010000188.1:0-6514 GCA_031362265.1 Roseiflexaceae bacterium | reverse complement strand
GGCGGAGCTTTGCCAGCGGGGTTGACGGTCAATTCAACAAGTGGGGCGATTACTGGGACGCCGACCAGCGCCGGAACGAACAATATTACTGTGCAATTGAGCGATGCGAGCAATCCGATCAAGACCGCAACCAAGGCGTTGAGCATCGCCATCCTTAACGTCGCCAGTGCCACCAGCACGCTGGGTAATACGAATGAGGGGACTTTGACAGATTACGTGTGGTCCAACGGGGCCTGGATCAACGCCGGCCGGTTTCAAGCAGGTGCGAACATGACGATCACCACGCTGCGGGCCAAAGTGGGGGCCATTCCCGGCAAATATAAGTGCGCCATTTACACCGACAGCAGCAGTCAGCCTAACCAACTTCTAGGCGGTACGACCGAGATAAGCAATACGAGCGCGGGTTGGCGATCCTTCCCGCTGTCATCGTCGTTAACTCTAACAAATGGTCAATACTACTGGCTGGCGATCTGGTCGGATGACGTCAATGCGCGGGTCTATTATTCGGGCAACAACGGGACGCTGCGTTGGGGGGGCTATAACTACGGGACGTGGCCGAATCCGATCAGTACGACTGGCGGCGGCAGCCTCAATCAACTCCTTCCACCTTTGGATCAGCCTGATCGTGCCAGCCACGGACACAACCAGCCACGGTTGTTGCCCGTCCGACCATGGAATCGTCCGCCACGTAGCCCATTGGAGACGCCATCCGCCACGGCCACCATGCTCGCCCGTCCGACCATGGGATCGCCTACCACAAGCCAACTAGTGCCGAGCGGCACGAGCAATCGCATGCCGCATGTACCCCAAGGTCACGCGTGCGCTCCGCTCGGCTGGAGATTCACGAATCTGGCCAGTGCCACCGATCCTGCCAGCCTTGCTCGTGCGCGAACACCAACCAGCGAGTGCCGAACGCTTGCGCTAAGCTGGCCTGCCATTTTACACCCTGTTCCCGATCAGACTCTCTACCCCTCCTGATTCCTGATTTTCTGACTCGCCCTGATTCGGCAGGTCGGCTTAAGTGCATTGTTCGGCGCACCGCCGTTCCTTTTCCGCGTCGTAAAGCGCTCCACGATCATTCTACCAGCAACTACTCACGGCACCTTCGCGTGGCGTGCGACTGGCGGCGGCAGATTCAATCGGCTCCTTCCGCACTTGGGCTACGATGATCGGGCCAGCTACGAACACCATCAGCCACGCTTCTTGCCCGTCCGACTATGGCATCGTCCGCTATCGAGTCCATCCCCACGGCCTTGGATCTGGCCCGTCCGACCTCCGAATCGTGAGTCACCACCACGCACAGCCGGTATACGAGCGCTTCCATCGAGTGGGTCAAGCATCCGCCACCGAGAGTACCTGTGGGCTTCTCTAACGGGTCGATTCACGAATCTGGCCACTCCCACCAATTCTCCTCGTTTGCTCGTGCCCAAACATCAACCAGCGAGCGCCGAACGCCAGCGTTAAGCGGGCCTGCCGAACAACGCCAGTAGATAGCACTTAACGCGCAATCGCCATAGTGTTTTCTAGACTCGGCCCGATTCGGCAGGTCTGCTTGAACGCATTGTTAGCCGTATCGAACTGATGCTTTCGCTCGCCGAATAGGGCATCCGAATGGGGCAAGCACAACCTATTCGCTATGGATACGGCAGGAGCAGGAGTTGTGCGATAAACCGATAGTGGCGTTGATTTTTCGTTGCGAGCGGAATCCCATACGCAAGTGCCGTGGCGGCGATCAACGCGTCCGCCAACAATAACCCATGACTCAGGCGATAGTGTCGCACCAACTCGGTGGCCCGATCTGCAATTGGTTCGCTCGTTCTCAGGAGACCAAATCGCTGCACAAACTGATCAATCTTCCGCAATTCCATTTTGTTTTGTGCTCCAACGAACAACTCGAGATGCGTAATCGTACTGATGCAGACGCGATACTGCTGTTGTTTGGCCTGAAGATAGCCAACTGCCTCGGGAATGCCTCGCCCAACATCAATCAAGATATCGGTGTCAATCACCAGATCAGGCACTGCGGTCATGCCACTCCTGCTTTCGCCGTTCGCGTACCCATGTCGTACTCTCAGTCAGATCCGTACGCGCCTGCCACATCCCAACGAACGGATCCTGATCGAGCGTGATCGCATTTGGCTCAGCAGTACTGGAGATCCGGTATTTGGTTCGCAAGAATGCGATAAAATCGGTCAATTGCTGTTGGGCTTCATCTGGCAGCGACCGATAGGCTTGCCACAAGGTTTTCTGATCCATCTCGTATCCTCCAACGCGAATCAACCGACACGCTCAAAGTATACCATACCGCAAGTCACGAAACGGGTGGGGCTCAAACAGCTATCATTGATTGATGGTAATTGAAATTGGCACAAACAGCGTAACCAGAGGAAAATGACTGATGGTACGGCTAACGCCAGCATTCACCCGCCTGCGGGCCGTGCTAACCATGAACGACTGAGCACCCTGAATGCCTCATGATTTCTGATTCTTAGTCTCGCCCCGATCCCCGCAGGTCGGCGTGCAATGCATTGTTGGGCCGCGAATCCTGCCACCAACACCAACCTTTTCGTTCGTTGATGCCGACGTTCACGAGCGGATCATGCTGCTTCACTGCCCATATGCATGCGTGCGAAACGGCTGTTTAGCCCGTTTTCTGGAGTTCTTCGCGTACCACCCGGCGCAGTAAGGTCTCCAGCGACCGATGGGCAATATGATCATGGAGCGCCTGATTGATGCTCGTTTGATAATTGCCGCCGCCAGCCTGCTCGGCCTGCATGCGAAACCAAGCAATAATGTCATCATCCAATCGAATCGTAATGCGTGTTTTTCCCGCTCCAGTGGGTTCAACTGCCCCACGTCTCGCCTGGCTGAAGTCGTATTCATCCTGCATGCTCGTCCTCCGCATAGGCGCGTCGTTCGGCGCGTGTCGCTTTGCGCGCAGAAATGAGGCGTATGGTTGTTTCGTCTTTCCACACATACACTACCACCAAGAGGTCGCCAAAGGCATCCATCCCAAGCGTCAGAAACCGCTCTTCATCAGCGAACTCATCAAGCATCGTACGGGCTGCAGGATCGCTCAATACGGCAACCGCATCCGCAAACCGCACGCCATGTTTGATCTGATTCGATTCCGCCTTGTCGGGGTTCCATTCATACTCCATACCGCCCTCAAGCTGCCACACGTCTGCACGCACTAATTATATGCACAAATGTACACCACGTCAAGATGCAATCAACAAGCACCTGCCGCTCTTTGAAGCACAAGTAACGGCTTCGTTCTAAGGCAAAATGGTCAGTGAGTGGCCCAACGCCTGCGCTAAGCTGGCCTGCCGAACACCATCGATAGATCGCACCAACATTCGATTGCCACCATAATTTTGTGACTCGGCCCGATTCGGCAGGTCGGCTTGAGTGCATTGTTCGGCGCACCGTTCTTCGGTTTTCCCCATCTCGAAGCGCTCCACGAGCATTCCAATTACTACCTGTCTCGGCACATTCCGGTGGCCTCTGACTGGCGGCGGCAGATTCAATCGATTCCTTCCGCATCTGAGTCGCGCTTATCGGGTCAGCCATGTGAACGACCGGTCACCGCGCTTGTCGGTCTGATCATGGAATCGTGCGCCACGCAGCTCATTGGCGACGCCTTCCGCCACGGCCCTGAGTCTTGCCCGTCCGACCACCGAATCGCGAGTCATCTGGCTCGTGCCGCCGTCCAGGAGCACTGCTATTGAGAACAGGTCAGGCCCATCCTCCCAAGTCCAGCGGGGTAATCCTCCCGTGTGATCGATTCACGAATCTGGCCACGACCACTGATCCTGCGGGCCTCGCTCGTGCACCAGCATCAATCACCAAGCGCCGAACGCCTGCGCTAAGTTGGCCTGCCGAACCACATTGAAGATCGCGCCGATGCTCGCTTGCAAACACCATTTTTAGACTCGGCCCGATTCGGCAGGTCAACTTAAGCGCATTGTTAGCCGGTGCGAAAGGAACGCACGAGGTTTTGCATTTGGATGCGATAATGAGCGTCCTCGCACGAATCCGCAAACGCGATCAGATTGCGACACCACTCGACACCCGATCGCGGTGGGAATACGTATGACCATCTGCTTGCATCGTCGGCGGCCGCACAACACATCTCGCCCATTCGTGCGCTGCGTGTTATCGGGTGTAATGGTAGCGTCCTTGGAGAAAATCAACCCGATCATCGGTGACGAGATACACCAATCGATGCTCTTCCGTAATGCGCCGTGACCACGTCCCAGGTGCGACATGCTTCAGCGGTTCGGGTTTCCCAATGCCAGCAAAAGGATCACGCATCACGGCCTCAATCAAATCAAGAATCTTGAGCGCTACCCGCTGGTTGGTCTGCACCCAAAAGCGGAGATCCTCACGAAACTCCGGTTGAAAGACACTGACGCGTTCGTGTGGCTTAGTCAAGGCCAACCTCGGCACGCAAACTCGCAATCGATTGAGCCGAGGTCGTCTGCTGTTGTGCACGATTCAAGGCACGCAAGAGGCGTTCGGCATTGACCGGCGACCGTAACAGGTGGGCCGTTTCGAACAGGCTCTGCAGCTCATCTGCCGCAATTAACGCCACATCCGCGGCACCACGCCGTTGGATGATCACCACTTCTTGATCGTCAGTCACCGAATCTAAGAGCGCAGCCAGATTGGCACGGGCTTGCGTATACGTTGTTTGAATGGTCATAACTACCTCACGCCGCGTTTATTGTACAGGAATACTGTACAACAGATTAACCGAGAAGTCAAGGTGATGGGAGAGTCGTCTGGACAGAACGACGAGGAACACTGTCATGCCCCCCACGATCTAGTCAAGTGGCAATGAGAGAGTCCGACTGATTATTGGTGCTATTCTAAACTTGTTTGAACTCCAATGGGGTTTGATAGGCCAACCGACTATGCGGACGCTCCGCATTATAGTGGTTGCGAAAGGTTTCGAGACGGATACGTGCTTCCTGTACTGAGGTGAAGACGTACATGTTTAGGCATTCATCACGCACCGTTCCGTTGAATCGTTCCTCCTTTCCATTTTGCCAGGGGCTACCGAGATCGGTCAACACAGAGATGATTGCATGCTGTTTGAGCCACGCTTGGAGTGCAATCGCGATAAATTCCGCTCCATTGTCGCTGCGGATCATCGCTGGCACGCCGTGGCACGCGACCAATTCCTCCAGTACCTGCATCACCCATGCGGCGGAGGTCGTGGCTGCTGCCGCAATCGCCAATCCTTCACGGGTATATTCGTCGATGATGGTTAACACCGCGAAAGTTTGCCCACGGACATCGGTATCCTCCAGAAAATCATAGGCCCAAATATGGTTAGGATAGGCGGCCACCAACAGCAATCGACGCTCGCGCTTCGGGCGTTGACGGCTGATCCGCGCCACTTGCAGCCGTGCGCGCTTCCACAGCCGATGGACGCGTTTGCGATTGATCACGTATTTCCGCCGCAGGAGTGCCCATGCGCGTCGATAGCCATAGCGAGGGTTGGCCTGGGCTACCGCCACTACCTCATCGGCGATCGGATCATCGGCACGATCCCGTGGTTGATACAAGAAACTGGATCGATTGATTTGCACCAAGGCACACGCCCGCAGCACCGATATTCCCTGCGTGACCAGGAACTGCACCGCAGTACCCTGCTCTGCCAGACTCATCCTTTTTTTCCCAAAAGCTCCTTGAGTGCATCCACTTCGAGCATCCGCTCAGCGAGCAGACGCTTCAAACGGGCATTTTCCTTTTCCAATTCCTTCGCGCGCTGTGCTTCGTTCACGGACATCCCGCCATACACCTTGCGCCAGCGATAAAAGGTAGCTTCGGCAATGCCACATTCACGGCACAACGCACCAACCGTTTGTTCCCCCCGATCCGCCCGCTCGAGAATCTTGAGTATCTGTTCCGCAGTAAAATGGGTGGTTCGCATGCTTGTCCTCCTCTGGGAGGACTCTATCATATCCCGTTGTCCAGTTTATTGGGGGCACCACAAACACCGTGAGAAGAGGATAACAAGTAAGCCCTCTTTTCGCACCAACAAAGCACCGGCTAACGCCAGCGTTAAGTTGCCTGCCGAACCACCTTGAAAATTGCACTGACCCTGGTTTACCACTTTGATTTTGTGACTCGGCCCGATTCGGCAGGTCAACTTGAATGCCTTGTTCGGCGCGCCGCCGCTCGGTTTTCTGCACCTTGCAGCGCGCTATGCGCATTCCAACCGCACCCGTTCACGGCGCATTCGCGTGGCGTACGACTGGCGGCGGCAGATTCAATCGGCTCCTTCCGCGTTTGGATCACGGTCATCGTGCCATCCCCGGAAGCGATCAGCCACGATTCTCGCCTATCCGACCATGGAATCGCGCGCCACGCGCCAATCCAGGAGCATCATCCGCCACAATCACGATTCTTGCCCGTCCGACCACCAAATCACGCGCCACGCGCCAAACGGAACCTTGCGTGAAACCATCAGCATGAGCGCTTCCATCGAGCCGTTAGGCCT
>JANLSE010000178.1:0-12905 GCA_031362265.1 Roseiflexaceae bacterium | reverse complement strand
CGCGCTAGCTCATTGCGAATCGCCATATCTCGCAGCATTGTCTCCCCATCTCCGCGTCTCCCCTTCTCCATGTTTTGCACCCCTCGCCACCTGCCTGTTCACCTGGCTAATACTGGCATAGCGCTGGGCACCATCAACACGATGCTCCCCCAGTTCCGCGTACGGCCCCTTGCAGGAACCCCGAACGCGTGGGCGACGGCATTGCCGGTGTTGACAGAACCCTCCTCTCGCTTTGCCGTTGTTGCGCCAGGACAGGCAAGAGTTAGCGAGGAGGCATCCAATGGAGATTCGTGAGCTACGCGCTGGGATGAAGTTCAATACGCGGCAGGGAGTATTGGCGATTATCGCTGTTGAGCCAGTGGAGGAGTATGTCATTGGCGAATTGGGTGGCCTCGTCGACTATGTCGCCCACGCTGAGCTTGAGGAGGCGGACTTGGTTGAGGCGTAGGATAATCCCTCCCGCCAGTGGCCATATACTGGCGGGAGGCTGATTCTTGAGGTGCCGCTTAACAGTACCTGTTATGCCATCCATCTCACCCCAGATGCGCTACAATACCCATACGCAACCCTACCGAAGAAAGAAGCCAACCATGCCACGTGGCCCCAAAACCACCAAACACAAGAACATCACCCGCATCGACCACCCGGTCAAACGCACCCATGGCTACAATGTGCGCATGGCATGGTAGGCTGAGAAACACGGCAAGTTCTTCAGCGACCGTATCTCATGGCGATAGACTGGCTGCGCTGGATGCGGCGATCGCTTGGCGCAATTAAGATTGAGAAAGCGATCTGCAAGCCACGCAGCGAAAATCAGATTGTTGGCTTCCATTCACGCAATAACACTGGCACTGCTGGCGTACGTAAACGATTACGTGGCAATGTCGAGGTGTATGAGGCCACATGGATTGTGCGCGATGAGGATGGCAAGCGCAAGCGTCGCACCACATGCTACTCGATTGCGCGCCACGGCGAGAAGAAGGCCTTCCGCCTCGCACTCAAAGCCCGTCAGCAAGGCGAGCGTGCCCGCTGGGATGCGCCATGGGTGCGGCGTGAGGCAGCGAGCGTGCCAACATATCAGCCGTGGGAACCAGAGGATGCGGAGCAAAAATGACCAGACTCATCCTGATTAAACACTCGCTGCCAGTTATCGACCCATTGTCTCCAGCGAACACCTGGCAGCTAGAGAATGTTGGCGTACAGCGCTGCCACACCCTCGCCACCCTGTTAACGCCATACCTTCCTGCTGTTCTCGTCAGTAGCCCCGAGCCCAAGGCTAGTGCAACGGCCAATCAGCTTGCAGAAGTGTGGGGTATTCCTTGGTCGATGGTTCCTGGCCTTGAAGAGCACCATCGGCGTACGGTTCCTTTTCTGGAAGCGACCATGTTCCGCGCTACCATCCAACGCTTCTTTGCACAGCTAGCCAATCTTGTTTCTGGTGAAGAGACTGCCAATGCTGCGCACGCGCGCTTTTCTGGAGCGCTTACGCAGGTGCTCGATCACCATCCGAACGACACGGTGATGGTGGTCGCCCACGGCACGGTCATCGCACTCGGGTCAGCCGGGCTATCGCTGGCGTCGATGGATGTAGCCTCTGGGAGCAGCTTGGGTTACCATCGTGTGTGGTCATTGATCGGGCGAGCATACAGCTGGAGAATATTATCCCTCAGGTGGTGGAGTGACGGTTTGGATGGGCGCTTCAGTACGCACATGGAACCTCAGAGTAATCCATGCTCAACGATAATCCGCGCTCATTGCCTGCATAACACCCAGCATCAGATGTCGAGCCGCATCTGGCGAGAATCATCTTCAGGCGCGCCTAGCCGTGGTGGTGGAGATCCACGCAGAGCTGCTTCAAGCAAATCTGCGATTGCCAATTGTGTCGCCCATTGCTGCAAATAGCTAACATCAAGATCCGCACCTTGAGTCGCGAGAACTGACTGTATATCACTCCACTGCCGGTCAAGGACGCCTTGGGACATACGGAACCAATCTAGCTTTATCAGAATAATGTCTTCGGGACTCACAAAATAGGCCTGCCGTTCTGGATTCACTGCGATGGTCTGCGCAATACGCCGTGAGAATTGCACCATCTCATAGGCGCGACCAGATGACACGAACAGATCAATGCGGAAGAAACTGTGCCGATGCACCAAGTTGAAGGTCGCTCGATGGAGCGGATCATCACGAAGTGCAGGAGCTCGTGCGACGGCGTCATACATATCAGCGATTTGCACGAAGAAGTCCGCTTCGATCCGCGCTCCAAAGAGCGCTACTTTCGTAGCTGGCAGTGATACAAGGATATCGGCATCTCGGGTAGTCCGTGGCTCACCATAGGCAGAACTCGCAAACGAGCCACCCACACAATAGGGAATGCCAAGAGCCTCCAAAGTCTCAGTGACAAGCAACAACACCTCAGTTGGTTGCATTGGTATCCTCATGGATCGGCCCATACACCCGATCAGCTAGCTCGGCACCAAGCCAACGCGTTGCGAGGCGACGCTGGTGTTGGCTATCTGATTCCAGGGGGTACCGTCGGCGCAGATCACTCAGAGCAAGGATTTTTACCGTTTCGTTCAGCTCATTCACATAGTTAAGCTTTTGCCATATCGGGGTTTCACGCCAATGCGTGATGATCAGCGCGGCAACAGCGGGAGAAACATCAGAGCTGATTGAGTTCATGAGCAGCCTCCCACATCATAACGAACGCTATTCAATAGTAACCCATACCCAACTGATATTATAGCATTTGACCGATAATTTCACTTCTCAGGCGGCTCCTAGAATCAAGGCATCTGGGCTTCTGAGTGTGCCGCCTCGCACTGGTTTGTTATAACCGAAGGGTTTTTGAAGACCCCGATGCAAGACACTGAGCGTCGCAATCCTGGCGAGAACACATTCACTGCCCTCCTTGCCCTCCTTGCCCTCCGTACTCCTCGCTACATCTCCCGCACATCCCCTGCATGAGCCGCTGCCAACGGAGCCTACCACAGCGCGGCTGGGCGATAGGGTCTCGATCCCAGTGGGGACGCTGCGCGCCCATATCGCCCAGCCCAGTGCGCCTGTGGTTCGTGCTGCCTACAGCGGCAATGCAGGGACGCGCACAATTGCGACAAGCACCCTGCGGAAGACAAGGAGCACCCCAATGGAGCATCGTGCAGATCGACCAGCCATGAGCGTCACCGAGCGCACCGCCGAGTCATTGCACCTGGCACTCATGGCGATCAATGAGGCCGATCAGGATGTCGATCGCCTTGAGGCAGATGCGGCATTCGCGATCGCCTGTGCCACACTACGCGCACGCACCGCGATTGAGGAGGCGCTTGGCGCAATTGGTATTGTGCTGCAAGCCCAGCAGGAAGATACCTTCATCGATTTCCTTGAGGCCCGCGAGTATGCGCTGGCGGATCTGGTGGCGAGTGTCGCGTGGTAGGTACTTGGAAGAGCACTGCTCAGTGAGCGAACAAGGAGTTTTTTATGTCAAGCAACAGCGCCACTACGGCCAGCGTGCCTGATGCGCCTCCATCGTATCACTGTCGGTACTGTGGAGCACCGCTACGCATCAGTGCTCCACCAATTGAGCCCTTGCCTCCGCCACCAGCTCAGTGCCAGTACTGCCATGCGCCAATGTTCGCGACGACCACCCCGGCGGGCGAAGACTGCTATGAGTGTAGCAACCGGGCATGCCAGTGGGTGGCGATGGCGGCAATCTATGCCAAGCCGACCGAAGACTAGCTGGTGGTTCAGCAAGTTGGGGTGTTGATGCTTCAGCATCCCAACAGTTATAGCATATCAGTTCTCTATTTGCATCTCGAAAGGATTCCCGTATGCGCTTCCTCTTCCCACGCCAGCGTCCGCCGATCCAGGTGACGTCAAAGCTGCTGCTGGCGTTGTTGGCGATAGTTGGCATGGGCGATCGGCGGCGTATTGGTGGGGCATTCAGTCGGCGCTCACAGCACATTGGCTGGTGGCCGCTGCCTACACGGCGATCATGGTGCTTGCGCCGCCTAGCCTGGTCTCGTTCCTGATCCCATGGTCGCCTGCGGGCATGCTGCTCCAGAAGGTCAATCTCCGCACGGTTGGCTATGCGGTGGTGATTGGCTGCTCGCTGTTTCTGCTGTACTACAGCTCTCTCATCCAGAGCGCCTGGTGGGCAGCCCAGCCAGTCGTGCAGGAGGCCAACCTGGCGCAGCAGCAGATGCTGATTGGCATGATTGGCTTCATCATTATCCCAGCACTGCTCTGGGCGCCAGTCTCTGCGGATGAGCTTGCCGAGCAGGTGCGCCAGGCAACTATCGTGAAGCGCTACGAGCTTCAGACCCAGACCGACATCGCGATCCTGCGAGCAACCCTGCTGCGCTCGCAGCAGCTCGCAATCAAGGGCGTCGCCCAGCTCACCAGCGCCGAACGGGAGGAACTCGCTCAGGCCATGAACGGCCTGCTTGCCAGCCTGGATGGCACCCTGAGGGAGATCAGCGACTCGATCAAGACCATCAGCGGAGTAGCGCTCCCCTTCGACGATCTGCTCGATGGCAATGCTGACATTCGCGGCGTGCTCGACTTTATCAGCGACAGCCTGGTTGAGACGCCACTGCTCAATGCGCCCATAGCACGCGAGGCACAGATTGCACAGCGGGCACAGCAGCAGCCATGGGAGGGCGAGCTGACCCGCGACGAAGCCAAGGCGCTGCATCGCAGTGGATTGCTGGTGCAGGTGCGCGGCCAAGCCGCCGATGGCCGCTGCGCTGCCGTGTGAGCCGCAGAGATGGCTATGCACAGGCACACGAGCCAGCAGCCTATGAGTACGAGGAGGATGACGAAGAAGACGAAACTGAGCCAGAATAGCAAAGCTCACCTCTCAAAGTGAAAATTTTGTTATCTTCCTCTCGGTATTTCTCCCTCAGCGCCTGCAGAACCTATGATATCATCGCCGCTGTTGTTATCGATACGACGTTGCCCGCCGCCATGATGCGGTGCTGTATGGCACTTTCATGCGCGGCCATTGCCGAGCATTGCCATGCCTGCGACTACTACTGCCACTGCAATTTGGACCAAGTCGCTCGTGAAAGACTTACTTGCTGCAAAGGCATGGGAATTTGAGGGTGGCGGTTGGCCAACATGGTTTGCTGAACGTGGTGGCCCCGAGCAGGTACGTACCTTCATTCGATCTTGTGCTATTCCCGTACAACAACAAGAGTTGCTGAATGTGCTCTTGCTCTTTCCTGGCGAAGATCGCACATTCTATGCCGAAAAGCTGAAACTCAATCCCACCACTGTTTCTGAATACACCACCAAACTGCTTACACTGTTGACCCTGCATCTCAATCAGTGGACGGTTGAGCCGACACCACAGCCTGAGCTAGCGCCTGCTCAGGCCCTGCACTCAGTTATTCCATCGATTCCAACGTCGTTCATTGGGCGTGAGGTGGAGAGTGCAGCTATTCAGCGGTTGCTGTGCCAGCCGTCTGTGCGCTTGCTCACTCTGACTGGTGTTGGTGGCACCGGCAAGACGCGGCTAGCACTGCATGTGGCACAGAAGGTAGCAGCAGACTATACCGATGGTGTGGTGTTTATCGACCTAAGCGCGGTGCAAAGCCCCGACCAAGTACCATCAATCATGCTCCAAGGTCTGGCGGTCAGAGACGCCAATAATTACTCTGCGCAGGAAAGCATTCAGCAGCATCTGCGCGATAAGCATATGTTGCTGGTACTGGATAATGTTGAGCAGGTACTTGAGGCCACACCGGTATTCGCACAAATTCTGGCAATAGCACCGCAGATTACGCTATTGGTTACCAGTCGGATCCTCTTACAACTCTATGGTGAGCAGGAGTATCACGTTCCTGCGCTGGCAGTACCGAGTACCCTACAGGTGGTCAACCTGGAGGCGTTGGAGCAGTTTTCAGCAATCGCGTTGTTTGTGGATCGCGCGCGTTCAGTTGACCCATACTTTCACTTGACGACCGAGAATGTGTCTGCGGTGCATGCAATCTGTGCGCAACTGGATGGCAATCCACTCGCGATTGAGCTTGCGGCCGCGCGCATCAAGCATTTCTCACCACAGGCAATCCAGGCTCGGTTGCGTGATTCGCTCAGTATTCTCGCGGCACCAACGCGTGATCGCGCACCACGCCAGCAGACCTTGTATGCCGCAATCTCTTGGAGCTACGCAATGCTCACGCCATCAGAGCAACGTCTCTTTGCGCGCCTCAGTGTATTTGTTGGTGGGTGTTCTGTGGATGCGGTTGAAGCGATCTGCAATAACCAGCGCGATTTGGAGGTTGACGTTCTTGAGGGTCTGATTGCGCTCGCAAACCAGAGCTTGTTACACCAAACCCTGAGCAACGATGGCGAGCCACATTTTCGAATGTTGGCGACGATCCAGATGTACAGCCGTGAGCAATTGGCGTTGCGTGGTGAATTGGAAATAGGTCAGTATTTGCATGCAACGTATTTCTGTGTGCTTGCAGAGCAGGCCGAGCCCAAACTGAACACCAATGAATCCATCGCCTGGTTAGAACGACTTGAGCGCGAGCATGACAATATTCGTGCCGCACTTCAATGGACACTCGCACAGCAACACTGGGCGATTGCACTGCGGATCAGTGGAGCCCTGTGGAATTTCTGGTATACCCGTGGATATTTCTCTGAAGGGCGCCGCTGGCTGGCCCAGGCATTACAGGGCGAAGCAGTGGTGGTCAACGACGTATCTGTGAAGGCGATTCATGCAGCCGGATTGTTGGCGATGGGGCAGAATGATATTGGAACCGCGACCAGATACCTGGAGCGGGCACAGGAAATGTATGAGCAGCTAGGGTGGCGGCGTGACTATGCGCGAGTCCTTCATGCGCTCGGGACGTTGGCGATCGACCTAGATGAATATGAGCGCGCTGAGCGACTGTATCAGGAGGCGCTACACATCTACCGGGACATTGATGATATTGAGAATATTCAAGGTACTATTCACAATATTGGGATGATTGCCTTCTGTCAGCACGACTATCCAACAGCGCGAAGGCATCTCCAAGAAGCGCTGGTTATCGCGGAGTCGCTGCACTTTGCCCAAGGGATCGTGCTCGCACGTATTGCGCTTGGGTCAACGGCATACTGGGAAAAGGATTATGTTGCGGCACTGCGTCTGTATCAGGAGGCGTACGGTGCAAATCAGGAGCTCAACGATCAGGATAGCCTGGTTCTTTGCCTAGAAGGCGCATATGGATAAAGTCGAGCTTAGATCCCGCCTATTTACTCAAGGTGCTCCAGGTTTAAGATGCGATTGCCCTAAGAGAACATGTTATACTAGGCGTTATGAATCGCTTTCGTATTGGATACCCTGCTTCTGGATGGTTTGCAAGCTGTCTGGCATTCTTCGCTATACTTACGCCGGGCATTGCTGCCGCCCAGAGTCCACTTGCACCACCAACCACGCCAATTGTTATGGCGGGGCTAGTTGGGTTACTAATCGGCTTTGATCGCGCCGCAGGAATTATGCGCTATGCCAGCCGTTCGCGAGCAAGCAAGATAGCCAATGTCCTTACACATAACTTGGTGTGGATAACTGGTGCGCTTATTCTCGTAGGCGTGGTCGGTAATGTTCTGCCACCAATACCGCTTATGCTCCAAGATCTCGAGGCGATTATCGCGCGTGCGCAAGGAGTGAATACTTCCGATACTCACTCGCTGCTCTTTCTCTCAAGTTCGATCACTCGTTTTCTTGCGGATGTTTCGCGGGCCCCAAATGCTGCACAGAGTGGCGCGCGACTGTTACTAGGATTGAGTGGCACACTCCTGACATGGGTAGCAGCAATTATCCTTGGGCATGCAGTAGCAAATCCACGCCAAGCGCTGATCTCAGTTTTACCACTGATTGCAGCTCTGGCTCTGATCGCCATTCCTGGTGGTGAAGGCGGGTTTGCACTTGGCATGGGGTTACTCTGTTCACTGCTGTTTGCTGCGACTGCAATGGCAACTCAGCGAATACAAATCTGGGAAAAGCGCCAGATCGATTATTCCGACGAGATCCACGGCGATATTCGATTTTGGGCTGGCATTATTATCAGTATTGCGCTGGCATTTGCCTGGATCATCCCACTTTGGCCAGGTAACCCTGTATCGAAGCTACTTGCCAGCCTTGGTGAGGGGCCATCTGGTGTTGCCGCACTTCAGCTTGGGGTAGGCACAGGTGGATCAGGGGATGACCCGACCCGCGTGGGTTTATCGACATTACCATCATTGCGTTTAGGAAATTCGATTGCACAAGGCCCGCCGGGGCAAGTGGCACTCCAGGTCATTCTGAATATTCCATTGGAGAAGGGAACTCCAACATACTGGCGGATGCGGGTATTAGAGCATTATCGGAGTGATGATTGGTCGTCGGAGGCGATTGTCACGCCCCAGCAGGCAGATCCGATTCAGCCCAATTTTGTAGGTGCAGTGATACAAACAGTGATCGATCGGCGCCCGGACAAGCAACTGCTGGTTGGGCTTCCCGATATCGTGGCGATCAATATTCCAACCCGTTTAGAGCGGCTTGCGGATGGCTCACTCAGTGCGGCGGCTGGAAACCCTCCGGAGCGGCAGTACCAGATATTATCACGACCACAAGCCTTAGCGCCGCTCCCGCAGCGCGACCAGAATCTGCCCGATATGGCTCCCTATCTTGCATTGCCAGAAAGTCTGCCACCGCGGGTAGCTGAACTGGCAGCAGCCATTGTTGGCCGCCAACGCGAGCCACGCGCACGGGCCTTAGCGCTGGAAGCCTATTTACGGCAATTGCCTTATCAATACGAGGTGCAGCGATTGCCAGCCGAAGGCGATGCTGTTGATCAGTTTTTATTCGAGATGCGTAGTGGGTATTGCACCTATTATGCCTCATCGATGGCGATCATGGCCCGTACACTTGGTATTCCAGCCCGTATTGCGATTGGTTATGCCGCTGGTGAGCAACAATCCGATGGGAGCTATATTGTACATGAGGCTGATGCCCATGCTTGGCCTGAGCTATACCTCAATGAGCGCTGGGTGATTTTCGAACCAACCCCCATTCGAGCACTACCTGATCGTGGCACACCATTACCAGATATTGAAGCAGTCGATACCGAATCAACCGCATCCAGCCTATGGTTGCCATCGTGGGAATGGCTTGTAGGCGGCGCGCTGCTGCTGGTGCTCCTGGTCGCAGGGTACTTCATCTGGCTCAATATCCCAGACCAAACCACACCAGATCCACTGGCGCTGGCTGCTGCGGATCTGGAACGGATCGGAGAGCGAATTGGAGTAGCATGGCCACGCGGCGCAACAATACGCGAATATAGCGATTCACTGATCGCGCAGGTGCGTACGCAATCTGAGCCAATTCAGCAAGTAACCAACTTGATTGAGCGTGGGCGCTACACAGGCAAAACACTCACTTCTTACGAACTTGCCCGGCTCGAAACAATGCGCTTTCAACTCGATAAGATCACCAAAAACCCAGAGTCCAAATAAGAATGCCTTCATTCCAAGAAGGATGTAAACGCAAAGACGTAAACGCAAAGACGCAAAGACACAAACAAAACTGCCACGAACCGCTTACATACTCCATCGTTTCACCGCTTCATTGCTCCATTGTTCACAGAGGATACTGCTATGCCACTGCCGCGATTGCAAATACATCCAAACGGACATCATCTGGTCACAGAAACTGGTGCCCCTTTCTTCTGGTTAGGCGACACAGCCTGGAGTCTCTTCCATCGCCTAACGCTTGCCCAAGCGGCATTCTACCTTGAACGGCGTGCCGCACAGGGGTTTACGCTCATTCAGGCTAACGCGATTGCCGAGCATGGTGGGCTAACAGTACCCAACCGTAATGGCGATCTCGTGTTACATGAAATGGATCCAGCGCGGCCAAACGAAGCCTACTTCCGGCATGTCGATGCGGTGATTGATCTGGCAGCGCGCAATGGCCTGTATGTTGGGTTGCTGCCAACATGGGGGGATAAGGTGATCCAAATCTGGGGCGAAGGGCCTATGATTTTCACCCCAGAACGTGCCTACAGCTATGGTGCCTGGCTGGCGCAGTGCTATCGTGAGCGAACCAACCTGGTATGGATATTGGGTGGTGATCGGCCAGTGGCGCATGGTGATACCGATACCCGCCCGATCTGGCGCGCAATGGCGGCTGGGATTCGCTCTGCAGGCCCGGCATTGATCACCTACCATCCACCGGGTGGAACCTCTTCAGGAGAAGCATTACATGCCGAGCCATGGCTTGATGTCAATATGATGCAATCCGGCCATGGTAGTGGCCGAGATACTCCCGTATGGAATAAGATCCGCGCCGATTACACGCGCACGCCAGCAAAACCAACCCTCGATGGTGAACCGAACTATGAAGACCATCCAGTCAATCCCTGGCCAACCTGGGATCCAAAGAATGGCTACTTTCGTGATTATGATGTACGTAAGCAGTGTTATCGCTCAGTGTTCGCAGGGGGATGTGGCGTAACGTATGGTCATCATTCGATCTGGCCATTCTATGAGCCTGGCCGCGAGCTGATCAACTATCAGGATCGCTTCTGGACAGATGCGATCGATCGGCCAGGTGCATGGCAGATCGGGCATCTGCGACGTCTGATTGAATCACGACCGATGCTGAGTCGTATTCCCACCGATGATCTCCTGGTAGGCCGGACGACACGGCCAGCAGCACATGCCACTGCAACCAAAGATAGTGCGGGCCACTATGCGATGGTCTACATCCCCAAGAATCGCCCGATTACGGTACGCATGTCGGTCTTGAGCGCCAATCCTGTGCGCGCATGGTGGTTCGACCCACGCACTGGCGTGACAGAACAGATTGGTGAGTTTGCTCCAACTGGCATTCGGCGCTTTACACCGCCAGCGGGTGGCCCAGATTGGGTGCTGGTGTTGGATGATGTTCGGGTTGGGTTTGCCGCACCTGGGGCTAACGGGTAGGGCGGGGCGACTGAACCCGCGCCAGGTGCAACAATCGAGGTAGTGTCATCGTCACACTAGGGTAAGCCGGGAGCACAGTGTATATCCCCCGGCAGAGGAATAGAACAATGACGAGCGAGACAATAACGATCCCACAGAAGAGTGGCCCAGGATTTATACTCCGCGCGATCTATTTTGTAGTCTTTGGTTTATGGTTTAGCGGGCTATGGGCAGCCATCGCCTGGTTCTTATGTATCACGGTGATCGGGCTACCATTTGGGTTATGGATGCTCAATCGCCTACCACAAGTAGCAACACTGCGGCCACAGCGCAGCGATCTGGTTATTACAGGCAATGGTAAGGCCTATAGTGTGGATCTGCATCAACGCCCATTCCTGCTACGCGCAATCTATTTCGTACTGATCGGCTGGTGGCTTAGCGCGATCTGGATCAGTGTTGCCTGGGGGTTGTGTGCTTCTGTGATTGGGCTATTGCCAGGTTTCTGGATGCTCAATCGTGTGCCTGGAATCGTGACACTCGCACACATCTAGTAGTTAGTCCATAGATTAAGATATTGGGCAAATACACAAACACGTGGTATCCTTACAATTACATAGTGACCTACAAATGAATCTGAGCAATGATGCTAGACACGATTCAGGCCGTTCACAACGCACTTGCACAAGAGGCGTATGTTGCCGATGCTGGTCTCAGCACCAGCCTTTTCCTAGCATTGCGCATGGGGAAAGCATTGCTGCTGGAAGGCGAACCAGGCGTTGGCAAAACTGAAATTGCCAAGGTTCTGAGTCGTGTGTTTGATACTCCTCTGATTCGGTTACAATGCTACGAGGGGATTGATATAAGCCAGGCGGTGTATGAATGGAATTACCCGCGTCAACTGATTGAAATTCAAGCTCGCCAGCAATCCTCTGTGAACCAGGCACTCAATCAGCCTGCCACGCTGACCCACGATCTATATAGCGAAGCATTTCTGCTCAAACGTCCGCTGTTACAAGCGATCGACCAAGCTCATGATCGAGCACCAGTACTCTTAATCGACGAGCTTGATCGGGCAGATGAAGAGTTCGAGAGTTTCCTGCTTGAACTGCTTTCTGATTTCCAAATTACCATCCCCGAACTTGGCACATTGCGTGCGCGCCATCGCCCGATTGTCATTATCACCTCGAATCGCACCCGTGAACTACACGATGCGCTTAAACGCCGCTGTGTATATTGCTGGATCGATTATCCCACAGCCCAGAAGGAATTAGAGATTGTGCGGCGTAAGCTGCCTGAAATCGCTCCACGCCTCGCGGCACAGGTTGTTGCGTTTATACAGGCCGTTCGTCGCCAAGATCTGGCAAAACTCCCCGGCGTCGCTGAAACGCTTGATTGGGCTGAGGCACTCCAGCACTTGGGAGCCACTAGCTTAAGTCGCGAAATTATAGAGGGTACGCTCGGCATGATCCTGAAGTATCAGGACGATGTAAATAGTTTGCGTGGCCCGCTGCTCGATACACTGCTTGAGGGTATAGCCGATAACTAGTACTAAAGCAAGTTAGTTATGAACGACGATGTTCCATTTCTACAGAACTGTTTGATCTTCACACGTGTACTGCGTCAGGCTGGCCTGCCAATTGGGCTGGATCAGGCGCAGGAATTTGTGCGTGCCCTTGAATGGATTAATATTGGTGATCGTGAACAGTTTTACTATACCGCCCGCAGCCTATTGGTAACGCGCTATGAACAACTGCGGCTATTTCATGTTCTCTTTCAGCGCTTTTGGCGCAAGCATCCGCCGGTCGAGCAAACACGCCAGACAATGCCACGCGCTCCGCGCCACCGCCCACAAGGGGCACCATTCACGATTGTGAATTATATGGCGGCCAAGGCACGTATGCACGACCCTGAGATTGACATCAGCGACAAATCGATGACCTATAGTGCAATCGAACGTTTTCAACAAAAAG
>JANLSE010000119.1:0-13496 GCA_031362265.1 Roseiflexaceae bacterium | reverse complement strand
GTTTGCCCACATCCCGGCTTTCGCGTATAATGCGGTCAATACACAACTATTTGGAGCTTGTTATTATATGAGTACTTTGGGCGAGCGGCTGCGCGTCGCCCGCGAACATCGCGGCATGAGCCTTACCCAGGCCGCTGCCGAAACTCGCATTCTGCAGCGCTACCTCGTAGCACTCGAGGAAGGCGATTACACCAATCTTCCTGGCGATGTATATGCGCGCGGGTTTGTACGCAGCTACGCTAAGTTGCTTGATCTCCCGATCGAAGAAGCAATCGAAATCTACCGCCGTGAGCGTGGCCAGACTGAGCCGATCAAAATCATTCCAGCAACCTCAGCCCCACGCATCCGTAATTTCTTTGTCCCCAGTTTTCTTGGCGTTTTCTTCGTCGTTCTTTCGTTGATTGGTGTCAGCTACCTCATCCTGAATGCGACCAATAGCCTACAGACTGGCGAACTCCTTTCCGCAACACTCACACCAACCCAAGGGCCAACCCCGCCACCACTCCCAACACCCATCCCAGAAGCAACCAATGCGCCGATCGCAGCCGCAACGAGCGCTGCGCTTCCAACCAGTGGCCCAGCCGGTTTCGCCCCAACCACATTGATTGCTACAGCAATACCTAGCCCGACACCGCAACTCGGAGCGCCAATTATCCTTGATGTACGTACCGAACCAGGCGATAGCCCTGGCTCCTGGTTACAAATCAAAACGGATGGCCAAACGGTTTATCAAAAGGTGCTTGGGCCAGGTCAATCACTACGCTTCAATGCGCAGCGCACCGTCTGGCTACGCGCGGGGAATGCTGCAGTCGTCTCTGTTACCATCAACGGCCAACTCCAACCACCACTCAGCACCACGCCTGGCGAAGTGGTCACCTTCTCCTGGCCACCCTAAACATTAAATAATCACCACAGAGGCCGAACAAGCGTATATATCTTCCCATCCGTATCTCTGTGTCTCTGTGGTACATAAAAAAGGATTCAACCAATGGCAGCTGAAAGTACATTTGATATTGTCTCTGAATTTGATCGCCAAGAACTGGTGAATGCTGTTGATCAAGCATTACGTGATGTACGCTCACGTTACGATCTGAAAGATACTGGCAGCGAGATTACTCTAAGCGAGAAAGAAATCGTGCTCGTCGCTGATTCTGAGATGACCCTCAGCGCGGTGCGTGATATTGTGCAAACCAAAGCACTTCGCCGCAATCTCTCAATTAAGATCTTTAAGGATGGCCCAGTACTGGATGTAGCTGGCAGTCGTGTACGCCAGGTTCTGACGCTCCAACAGGGAATCCCAGATGATATTGCTAAGAAGCTTCAGAAGCTGATTCGCGAGAACTTCCCCAAAGTGCAGCCACGCATTCAAGGCGAGGCTTTGCGCATTGGGAGCAAAAGCCGCGATGAATTACAAGCTGTGATGAAGCTCGTCAAAGATCATCAGGATGAATTTACTGTGGCCCTCCAATTCAACAACTACCGATAACATGAAATACCATATCATCACCCTCGGCTGCCCAAAAAACCAGGTCGACAGCGAGGGAATGGGTGGCATTCTAGCCGCTCAGGGTCACACCTCTGTCGCGCAATCCGAACACGCCGATGTCGTTATTGTCAATACCTGTAGCTTCATTGCCTCTGCCCGTGAAGAAACGCTAGGTGTACTACGCGAAATGGCGGCTGGCAAAGCTACTGGCCAACGCCTGATTGCCGCTGGATGCATGGCCGAAAGCCATAGCGAACTGGTCGGGTCGGTCAGTGGCGTCGATGCGGTGCTAAGCACCCGCGAATGGATGAAGATTGGCGAACTGATCGAAACGGGCACAGGTACCGCCCGCCCTGCGACAACTGCACCAAGCTTGATGCCAATGATCGAGCTTACACCGGCACAGCCACTGGCAGCCGGAAGCCCTGCGAGCGATCTACCCGTGCCAGGCGATTATTCCGATTGGCGTACCGCCCCCATTCGCCGCCATGTTGCAGGTCCATCGGCCTACCTGAAGATCTCTGATGGCTGTAATTTGCGCTGTGCATTCTGTACAATCCCAAGCTTCAAGGGCGATATGCGCTCCAAGGCAGTTGGATCAATTCTTGGCGAGGCACGCGAATTGGCTGCTCAGGGTGTCAAAGAGATCGTACTCGTGGCCCAGCATCTTACCGATTATGGCCGCGATTTACGCATGAAGGATGGCTTGGCAACCCTCCTCAGCGAAATATGCGCGGTACTACCGCCTGATGTATGGATTCGGCTCATGTACGCATATCCGCATGGCATCACCGAGAACCTGATTACCACCATCGCAGCCCACCCACAGATCTGCCGCTATCTCGATATGCCACTTCAGCATGCCCATCCGGACATGCTGCGCCGCATGCGTCGGCCGCCCGATGCGGATCGCACTCGCCAGATCATCCGCGATCTACGTGCGGCCATGCCCGATTTCGCCATCCGCTCAACATTCATTGTTGGTTTTCCAGGCGAAACACGCGCAGAATTTGAGGAGCTTCAGTCATTCCTGGCCGAAATGGAACTCGACCGAGTGGGCGTCTTCCGCTACTCACAGGAACCTGGTACCCACGCCGCAACCTTGCCAGATCAAATCCGCGACAATGTTAAAGAAAAGCGTTGGCATGCGGTTATGCAATTGCAACAGCAGATCTCACTACGTCGCAATCGGCGTTGGGAAGGTCAAACACTACAGATGCTCGTAGAAGGCCAAGGCGAAGCGGATGATGGTGCACCACTGATTGTTGGGAGGTCGTTCCGCGATGCCCCTGAGGTGGATGGCCAAGTCTTTGCCTGGGGCATGGCGCCCGTTGGCACATTTGTGGATGTGCGCATCACACAGGCACTTGAGTACGATCTATGGGGAGAAATCATAACGAAGTGATAGGGTACATCGGTGTTGAAGCGACAAGGTAATAGAGTGGCAGGCTGAGAGATCACATGATGAAGGGGTGACAAGGTGACGAGCTCAATCGAGCAATTATCACCCTATCACCCCTTCACATAGTCACCGGGTGCGCTAAGCAGCGACACGTGCCTGGAGCTGTTTCTGGAGGCGCTTCAGTTCACCTGGATTGCGGCGCGCAAGGTAGTCAATCATATAATCGACAGCGGTCTCGCTATAGTCATCGAGTAGGCCATCAAGTACCTGCTGCACAACCATTGTCACAAAATCGTCCTCGGTAATCGCAGGGGTATAGACATAGGCCAAGCCTTCACGATGGCGATGAAGCACACCCTTCTCGGCCAGGCGGCTCATGGTTGTCATCACCGTTGTGTATGCGATATCGCGCTGATGAGAAAGCTTGCGATGAACCTTCTTAACGGTACTTCGCTCATCTAGCCAAACGATCTGCATAATGTCGGTTTCGAGTGGTCCCAGTACTTTGACAAGCCCGTCCTTAGTGGGGCTGAAGCGAAAGCGCATGTTGAGTGGCATGGGAGGCTCCTTTCAGGTGGCGCTGTGCTGCTCTGCCGGGCTCGTGTGATCCGAAATACCATTATGGGCTTTTGGTTCGCACATCTATTGGTGTGTGTTACGAGCCGTGCTACTTGCTAGCAGTGTACTAATAAGGCACGCAAACCTCAATAGATTTGGATTACTACCGCATTACACAAGATTACTGAGAGATTACTGCATCTCGTACGAATACCGATAGATAACGACACATAATAGTACTTAGCATACAAGTGAGATAAACGATGAATCCACTTACTTCTCGCACATCAATTCAATATGCAATGCGCGCTGCGTTTCCACAAGCTGAAGAGCGTGTAGCAACGTTCTATGGTATGCAGGAATATCAGCTTGGCTGGCGCGATGAAACACTTCAACCTGCAAACTTCGATCCAGGCAAACTACTGCGGCCATATTTCGTTCTGTTAGGTTGCCAGGCAGCTGGTGGTGACCCCAAACGCGCACTTCCACTCGCAGCTGGAATCCAGCTCATCCACGATTTCTCGCTCATCCACGATGATATTGAGGATGTGAGTGACACGCGCCGTGGCCGTGCGACCGTCTGGAAGGTTTGGGGGCTTGCACAAGGCCTCAATGCTGGCGATGGCATGTTTGTGATCGCCCATCTATCGATCCACCGGCTTAGCGAGCAAGGAGTGCCTGCCGAGGTTGTTCTCGAGATTCTACGCCGCTTCGATCAAACAATCCTAACGATTTGCGAGGGTCAATATCTCGATTTAAGCTTCGAGGGCAGCCTGAAGGTCAGTGAAACCGATTACATGGCAATGATTTCCCGCAAGACAGCTGCACTCATCGCGGCAGCATGCGGCCTGGGCGCGATTCTGGGCGGTGCCGATATTGCGCTCTCCAAAGCACTCTACGATTTTGGCCAGAATCTTGGCCTAGCCTTCCAGGTTCAGGATGATGTACTCGGGATCTGGGGCGATCCCGCCGAGACAGGTAAGCCCTTCGCCGCCGATATTGAGCGCCGTAAACTGAGCCTACCAATCATCCATGCACTCCAACATGCCGAACAGCGCGCCGAGTTGGCCCAAATGTATGCACAGCCCAGTGCAGGTGGCGAAGAAACCCAGCGCATCCTCGCGATCCTAGAGCAGGCACGCTCACGCAGCTATACTGAAGGCGTTGCCTATGACTACCATCGCCAGGCACTTGCCGCACTCGATGCCGCACAAGGCGTTACAGCACCACTGGCCGAACTACGCGCGCTTGCTAATGGCCTTGTAAACCGAAAAGCATAATGCTAGGCTCCAGAGAGGTATCAGGACAAGGAGACAGTGTACAGCGCATAGCGCAAAACAGACTGAACAAGAGGACACGGTCATCTTGCTCCAATGCTCCAATGCTCCAATGCTTCAATGCTTCAATGCTCCATCGTTCCTTGAAACCTGACAGGACGATCTCACATGCGGGTTGTGCTTCTTAGTGCTGAATATCCACCAAACCCTGGCGGTGTAGGCGACTATACGCAGTGTTTGAGTGCTGCACTCGCCACGCGCATTGCGGCGATTGAAGTCTGGACTATTCGTGCAGGTATGTTATGCGCCATTAACCCACAGATACCCGAGCAGATTGGCCTTCCAATCGCCCCTGCTACCTGGGGATGGTCAGCTTGGGGTGCTATTTGTGCTGGTTTACAACGCCATAAACCGGATCTCCTGCATATTCAATATCAGACAGGTGCATATCACATGCATCCTGCGCTTAATCTGCTCCCGGCGCGATTAGGGTTAGAATCACACCGTCCACAAATCGTTGTCACTGCCCATGATCTATTCATGCCATACCTATTCCCTAAAGCTGGGCCGCTGCGCTCCTGGGTGACACGGCGTTTGCTAGAAGATTGCGATGCGACGGTAGTCACAAATCTCGAAGACTTTGCCGCCATCACCGGGCAGGTTCAGAACAAGCCAAACCCAACAGTTCATTTTGTTGGGCGTATTCGAAGCACGCCACACATCATACCAATTGGTTCAAATATCGCGCCAAATCCACCAGTTGGGTATAATCGTGCCGTATGGCGGGCCACACTTGGCATCTCGCCTGAAACCACGCTCGTTGCCTATTTTGGACTGATCTCGCCAACCAAAGGCCTTGATGTGCTTCTTGATGCGCTTGAGCAACTTCCCGCTAACATCCGCGTTCTTATCGTTGGTGGCGATTCCCCAGCACCACAAGATCGCCAATATGCTGCGCATCTACGCGAACGGATAGAGTCCCCAGCGCTTGCGGGGCGTGTACTTGTGACCGGCCATTGCACCCCCCCCGATGTCTCTGCACACCTGCTGGCTGCCGATATCGCTGCTTTACCTTTCGCCGATGGTGCGACCTTTCGGCGCGGTAGCCTGCTTGCTGCGCTTGCCCATGGCCTACCCACCATAACAACAGCAGTAGATAGCACGCACCAGGGATCCTATACAGAACAGGCAAATATCCCAGCGCCAGAACACACTCAGCTACCCAAACTTGTCGATCAACAAAATGCCGCGTTAATCGCTATCGGCGATACGCAGGCACTTGTAATGCACATCCAACAACTTGCACAAAACCCTACCCAACGCGCAAAACTTGCCGAAGGCGCTCGAACACTGGCAGCCGCATTTGGCTGGGATGCTATCGCAGATCGCCATGTCAATTTGTATCAGCAGCTTATCGGGAAGTAAAGCACTCCAGCGTAGCCTACTTGACAATCAACCAAGACCTCGGTATAATTAGTGTCAATAGTACAATAAAAGTCAGGAGCGCACATATGGCCGATCAGCAGCAGCCGATCGAAGAAAGCCCAGAAACATACGATGCATCACGCTATGAGCGGCCCTCGGTTACGGTCGATGTAGTCATCTTCACGTTGCTAGAGAAGGAACTACATGTCCTTTTGGTCAAGCGGCGGCGTTGGCCATACGAAAACCAATGGGCGATTCCTGGTGGTTTTATCAATATGGATGAATCGCTTGAGCAAGCTGCACGCCGTGAGCTTGAAGAAGAGACAGGTGTGCGTGACATTTACCTGGAGCAGCTCTATACTTTTGGCGCGCCGCTGCGTGATCCACGCACACGGGTTATTAGTGTCGCTTATGTTGCGATTATTCGCGCGGACGCCCAGAAATTACGTGTTTCGGAAGAGAGTGTCGATGTCTGTTGGTTCCCGGTACAGCGGTTACCTGGCCAACTTGCGTTCGATCACGATCACATTTTGGCAACCGCACTCGATCGCCTGCGCTCAAAATTGGAATATACCACGTTAGCGTTTCAACTGCTACCCGAGGTCTTTTCGATTTTGGAACTAAAGCATATTTATGAGCAGATCCTTGGCGAGGAGGATCTGGATAAAGGTAACTTCTATCGCAAAATTAAAGACTCGAATGTGCTTGAAGATACTGGCATGCGCCGCGAAGGGCGTGGTCGGCCAACTACACTCTACCGCTTCCGACATGATCGCGGTGATGAGCAGTTCGTCTTCCGCTGGCGCGAAGCGCGCCTAACCACTGGCGAAGAATAGACTCTCTATTGAGGTTCTCCACATTTTGTGGATAATGTGGATAAGTGCTACTAAATGTAGGGTGTGGAGTACGAGTGAGTAGCATGCTGCCCCACATAGGGTTGCTTAGATGCTCGCCTGATCCACTGTTTCGCTGAGGCGTTCGGTCCACATTGCGGCTGGATACTGGCGACCGGCTACATGTGCATCATAGAGCAATTCGAGGCAGCGCAGGCATTGAACCGCTGTCATATGCCGCTCAAGGGCTGGTGTCGTGGTAATCGCGGCTGCATCAAGCAAGGATTGCCAGGAATCATGCCAGCGCTCGAGATGGTGGTGATGTACCACCCACCCCCACCAGGCGATATCAAAGATTGGCGTCGCAACGCGCGCCCATTCCAGATCGACAAGCCCAACGACTTGGCCAGCTTCTTCGATCGCATTCACTGGGCAAAAATCGCCATGCGCAATGCATGCAGGCATAATCGGCCAATCATTGGGTAATCCAGCAATCAGGGCTTGGAGTACACGTTGATGCTCAGGACTGATTCGATCTGCGCATACCTGCAGCCAGTTTGCCGCAGCAGGCGCTAATGAATCGGGAGTAGCCCAGGTGGCCTCCAACCATATTGGCGGTGCAAGCGTGCTAAGGCGCACAAGCAACTGACCCATTTGTGTGGCCAGTGATCGTGCGCCATCAGCCGTTTCTAAGAGCACATTTGCTGTTGTACCGGGAAGATATTCACGAACCAACAATGGCGGTTCGCTACTAAGATCAGCCATGAGAAGTTGTGGCGTAGTGACATAGGCCTCTGCCAAGAGCACAGGCAGATCGCGGGTGAGCTGCACAAGAATAGCAGCACGATCCCGAGAGGCAATTTGCTGCACAATCACGCGCCGCCCCGAGCTAAGCGTTACGAGTGTTGTGATGTGAGTAAATCCCCAGCGGCAGCGCTCGCCGGACACAACGGGCTCACCGAGCAGTGAACTGGGGATACCACTCGTAGCTGAATTAGTCATCTTCGCGGCGGATAGCATCATCCGAGAGGCGCGTTACACGAACTGGCGTGATAGAATTGTAATCGCCCTCTTCCTCTGTTGCTTCATCGATCATGACTGGGCCACTTTCGCTCGCCCAGGCAATCAAGTCATCGATGGTAAACCAGCCAGTATGATAGATATCCTGATCGTTTGGATTAAGCCAGAAACGAATCTCGCCATCCAGCCATTGCCAACGCTCAAGCGAGCGCCATTCCTTGCCTTGATCAGTGAGCGTCTGCTTCACTTCTTCAAACAGGCGCAACAGATCTGGTAATGCAAGGCCCTTCGTCCTACGAACCTGCAGCAAACGGCGATTAATGGCATCGCGGAGCTGTTCCAGTTCGGTGATCTCTAAGCTATTAATATCCATTGCCATGGCGTTTCGCCTTTCCCCGACGCTGTAGACACCCAACACATTCGCAGCGTCTGCGCTGGCTCTACCGCTAACTTGGCGGCTTCCATTCATAATACCCGAACGCCATTGCCACATTCAAGTATACCGCAATAACAAACTCTTCACAGGATGATGACAAATATGACTCTCCCATGAATATATACGTTGCGGAAGGGCTTTTCGTTCCTTTCGATCAGACCAAAACGCGATCTACTACCCAGGATAAAAACACAACCCGCCAGAGCTTATGGCTCGACGGGCTGTATTGGCACTGGAGGCGACGACCGGATTCGAACCGGTGGATGGAGATTTTGCAGACCTCTGCCTTACCACTTGGCTACGTCGCCATATTATGCATGATTCTAGCACACTCACCGCACGCTGTCAAAGCTAACTCTCAACTCTTGATCTGCCCCGAGCCGTAAATTCGGCTTTACATCAAGATCCCAGCCATGTTGGCCGCCTGCTCGATAGCGATAATAGGCTGCCGCTGCGATCATGGCAGCATTATCGGTACACAAATGAATTGGCGGAAACCGCACTGGCACTGGTGAACGGCGCGCTAACTCGGCACGCAAATGGGTATTTGCAGCAACGCCTCCCGCCAATAAAATCTCTGTTGCGCCAAATGCGCGGGCAGCATCAACACTCTTAGTAACCAACACATCGACTACCGATTCCTGAAATGCCGCAGCTAATTGTGGAATAGACCGATCGCGCTGTAGTGGGTTGGCCTTCGTGGACTGTAATTGACGCTCTTGCACTTGATGTAATACTGCAGTCTTCAGGCCGCTAAAAGAGAAATCATAGCTATCGCGTAACCAGGCGCGTGGTAATTTGAGGCCCCCGGGAGCACTCTCAGCCGCTTGCTGAATCGCTGGCCCACCAGGAAACCCAAGCCCCATGATTCGCGCCACCTTATCAAACGCCTCCCCAGCTGCATCATCGCGGGTTTGGCCAAGGATTCGATACTGACCATGCCCTTCAAGTAATGCCAAGAGGGTATGCCCTCCGCTTACAACCAGTGCAATAACCGGAAAGCTAGGCAGATCGCGCTCCTGTGCTATACCGGATACCGCCAACCAGTTTGCGTATATATGTGCCTCAATATGGTTAACACCAATCAGCGGCAGGCTGCGTGCCCACGCCAACGCCTTGGCTGCATTAAGGCCTGTCATCAGTGCGCCAGCCAAGCCTGGGCCATAGGTTACCGCGACGGCATGTAGATCTGCCCAACCGCCCGGCAGCACCGCAAGCGCCTCATGGATCACCGGGGTAAGTGCAAGAATATGCTGGCGTGATGCAACTTCAGGTACCACACCACCATAGCGGCGGTGTTCGTCGATTTGTGAGGCGACCACATTGGATATTACCTCACGGCCGCCACGTACAATCGCGGCGGCCGTTTCATCGCAGGAAGTTTCGATCGCGAGAATTGTGAAATCTTCAGGAAGTTGTGACATATACCTATTCTACCATAGCACTCGGCAAGATCAGGAGCAACCCCTCGAAACCATTGGCGATCGGCGGGTGCATTATGCAGAGAGGCGGGTCACTTCGCGGGCAAGGATGCGCCGGGCACAAGCAAGTGCCGTAGCATAGGTTGGATCCATGCCAAAATAGCTTAGATTTTGCGAGCCAAGGTTACGGCCTTTGCTTGCAGGTGTATCCGAGGCATAATGCAGGAAGCCGAAATCGTATGGCGGGCTAAAGAAGCCTACCGATTGGCCCTGTGGTGTACGATCTGGAAAACTCTGTTCATAGATTGCACTCAGAAAGGGGCCAGCTTCCATCTCAAGATCAGTAAAGAAACTGCGGTAGAGTGCATCAAGGAACGGGCGGTTTTGCAGGAAGGTGCCACGTACGGTCGCAGCTTGCTGATTATCGAGAACAGCCCCATAGACTAAGTAAGGCTCAACGTCTGCGGCTACAAAACTCTGAGCGAACTGATAGGTATTCGCAGTATGATCATCATAGACAAGGTTAGGGATCAGGACATCGCCAATTTTGCCATTAAGGGTTGCCGCTTTACCGAGCACATACACCCCAAGCAGGCTACCAACACTACGTGCAACAATCGTCAATATCTGGTACGCTGCCAAACCAAGCGGATAATCGATATTGACAATCACCGCATTGCTGCGCTGTAATGCCTCAACCCCTGGCACACGTAGCCGTGGATCCAACCATTCTGGACGCAGCTTAGCCAAATCGATAACCTGTGTATCAACATCAAGGTATAAGCGGCTTGGAATGCGCTGAATACCACACGTTTGCTCCTCGGCAAGCCGGCGCGCAAATAATGGCACACTTGCCGGATCGGCCTGGTATTTCTTTAGAACATAATAAAAGAAATTCTCACGACTGCTTGGGACTTCCATAGCCGCGATTTTACGGTATTCATCCAAGAGTGCCGTATGTTCACGGGTACGGCAAAAATCGAGTAACTCATCGGTATGCCGCAACGCAAACCCCGAAAGCAAATTAACAAGACTATGGGTATTACTGCTAACAAAATAGACTGGCCGATTTGTGAGATCCAGGGGGCTTTCATGCTCAATATTCCACCACCAACGCAGTGTCGCCCGTTGATAGGCCATCAGCGATCCACCAAGCATGCGCACGGCAAAGCGTTTACGTCGCCCTGCAATCATCCGCAACCGCTCAAGCAATTCCTGGCCCCAGACAGCCCGTAAACGAACCTGATCTTCGCTGGAAAGGCCAAGTGCCGCGAGAGCTAAATCGCTTTGACCCGATTCAAGTGCGCGAACGAACACTGGATCACCGGATTGACGATGAATCTTGTTCCATTCAATTTGCAGCGCCAACAAAATTGGCACCAGATCATCAAGATCTGAAGGGCTGGCGATCAATACCGCCAATGTCTCACCGCCGTCGAAGAACATCTTACGCCGTCGCCCTGGAGCGGTTACAGGCTGCCAGGCCTCGACATCGCCATAGCCAGCATGCGCAAACACTTCTAAACTCTGGGCGAGCAATACCAGCCGCACCCGGTCGATACAGGTTGGCAGGCGCAATGCGCTATAAATCAGTGCAGCCGCATCAGTCGCAGCGTTGCGCGCACCTTCATGAAGCACCGGCTCAGCCGCCATATAAGGTTCGACCATCGCCTCGATCTGGATTTCCCCACTACTGCGGAGCAGTGAGCGATAGGTGCGTTGGAATAAATCCAGCGGGGCATGCGCCACCGGATCAATAACACTGGTCATATACTCCTCTTCTGCGAATAGTATACCAGAGGATCGTTAGTTCCTGTTTAATACGAGCACCAGATAGGATAAAACCTTCAGTTGGCACGTTTGATTTGGTAGCGGCTCGACATGTGGTAGTATTAGCGCTAGTCATCGCTGAGTTAAGGCAACCATCGTGGCGCAAGAGGCAGCAATACCCCATAACGCCGGAGTTGCCAATGCAGTTCTGGCGATGGCGGGTGTCAATATTATCTGGGGTATTGCGTTTCCAATCACTAAGCCAGCCTTAGCGGATATTCCACCATTTACGTTTGCAACACTCCGTTTCATGTTGGCGCTGGTTGTGCTGCTTCCATTAGCCAGGCGCCAATGGCTCGATTTGTTACGCGGCCCAGAACGTTGGCAGATATTGTGGCTTGGTTTATCCGGCTTCACCATTGTCCAGCTCGCACAGATGGCGGCATTAAAGCTTAGCCCTTCCTCCGATATCGCGCTGCTGGCCGCTCTCTCACCACTCTGGATCACCCTACTGGCATGGCCCTTACTTGGCGAACGCCCTAACCTGCGCGGTTGGGCTGGGTTTGCGCTGGCAATTGGCGGGCTAGCGTTCATCCTGTGGCCACAAGATGCTGGCCTTCAGGCATTAGGGAGCGATCGAATTATTGGTGATGCGATCTATGTACTAGGAACGCTTACTTGGGCGTTTTATAATATTATTGGCAAGAATATGATGTCGCGCCATCATCCGCTTGGGCCAACTGCCGCCGCAGCATTGATCGGAACCTTAGGGTTGATACCATTTGCATTATGGGAGGTAGGATCAGGTCAGATACTACGCTTCAGCCTGGCTGGTGCTGTGGCATTGGGCTATACTGCATTACTGGTAACGGTTGTGGGGTTTCTGGTCTTATTCTGGGCTTACCAGCGTGCCAGTGCGGCACAGGTTGCAATTACAATGTATTTGCAACCACTCGCTGGGGTACTTATCGCTTGGCTTTGGCTTGGTGAGCCACTCAGCACAGGGTTTCTTGTTGGTGCTGGGTTTGTTTTGGCAGGAGTAGGCTTAGTAACATCGAGGCCTTAAGAGATACCAAGATCCCAAGCCGCCTGTAAATCACCAGCCGAGAAGCGCCGAAATGCGAGCACAGTATTGGTGCCACGGATACCATCAATCTTGGAAAGCCCATCGGGAACCGCTTCGGCAAGCGCATCATACTCAGTAAGGCGTAGTACCGCGATAATATCATAATCGCCAGTAACGCTATACACTTCGGCAACATTCGGCAAGTTTGCAACCTGTTTTGCAACCATAGCAATCTTCTGTGGTTCGACATGAATCATGACAAATGCAGTCAGCATAATGGCCTCCGTGAAGCATGTGAGCATGTGAGTGCAGAGCGGATAGCGTAGAGCGATGAAGCCAGATACCCTAGTTCTTCATTCTTTTCAATCATACCACCGAAATCGACACATTATGACATCACAAACCAACTCTTTACCGCAGGGCGAAATGCTGCGTCGTTATCTTTCAACACAATGGCATCGTGCGTTTGGATTGAATGTGAGCTTCCTAAACGAACTGCTATTTGTTGGCGGCCAATTTCGCCCAGAGCAATGGCCAAGGCTACATAAACTTGGCATTCGTGCGGTACTGAGCCTCCAAGCTGAGCGTGAGGATGTCTATTTCGGTGAGCCACCTAAACGAAGCTTACGCCTTATGGTTCCAGATTTCTACCCTCCAACAATTGAGCAATTGTATGCAGCAGTTACATTCATCAATGAAGCACATGCCGAACAACTGCCGGTTATGATTCACTGCCATGCAGGTGTCGGGCGTGCACCACTTACAACCGCTGCATTCTTGGTGGTGAATGGTATGAATGTTG
>JANLSE010000097.1:0-9309 GCA_031362265.1 Roseiflexaceae bacterium | reverse complement strand
TGCCGAGTTGCTGCGTGTTTGTCGGCCAGGTGGGCGAATTGCCTTGGCTAATTGGACACCGGAAAGCTATATTGGGCAGCTCTTCCGTACACTTGCGAGCTATATCCCGCCAGCACCAGGTGTTCAATCACCGATGCGTTGGGGTACAGAGAGTGGGTTGCGTACGCTTTTCGGGGATGCGGCACAATCGATAAGCATTACACGGCGCAGCTTTGTTATGCGCTATCACTCACCCCAGCAATGGCTTGAGGTTTTCCGAACCTACTATGGCCCTACTGTTAAGGCATTTGAAGCGCTTGATAGCGAGCAACAGCATGCCTTGGCACAGGATATCCTCGGTTTGTTGGAAGCACACCACAAAGGTGGATCCGGGCTTGCCGTGCCAAGTGAGTATATTGAGGTTGTGATCACACGGAAATAAACTGATGGATACGACAGTGTGCCACGTTGTATTGCTATACGTGGCACACTGTCGTATCTTGTTCGTGCGGATCTTGCGGATTTATGGCGCGGATATGGTTGGTAAGGAGATATGGTAGGGCATAGGCGGAAGTGCGCCGTTTACCAGGAAATGGAGCTCCTGAATTGGGCCAAGATTGCCAACATTGTCGACCGCTTGATATTGTAGGATGTATGAACCAGTTTGGAGTTGGCCAATTTGCAGAATCGCTCCTGAGTTTTCATGCCATTCGCCCTGATTGAGGCTCCAGCGTGATTGTGCAACCCCACTACCGCCAAAGTCGTCACTCCCGATTGCAAGCACTGGCGGCCCTGAAAATACTGTGCCAGCATGTGCCTGCGCGGCAAAAATATCTGGCACAGGAATGAAGCTAGCCGTATTTGGTGGGCGGTAATCATAGGCTAGGTAGGCATTACCAGTTGATTCAAAGCCGATAACGGCAATCGTATGTATACCAATCTCAAGTTTAGTTACACCCGTTGCACTCTCGGCAGGGTGTAACCCAGGGCGACTAACGACGATCTGGCCATCGACAAGCAGCCACGCACCATCATCGGAGGTGATGCCAAAGGTATATTCGCCCGAGGTCGATACCTGAAAACTGCGGGTTTGTAGGGTGACGAAGCGATCGGTTAGGCCAAATGGCCCGCCCATACCCCAATTGAGTGGCTCTCCGCCCCAGGCAAAGCTGCCAACATAAGTACCCCGCACGATTTCGGCTGGATACACCACGCGTGCAAGGTGATTATCGGGCTGATCACCAAGGCGGAAGATATGTGCAAGTGGTCGTAGGCTATTGTCGTAGGCCGCCGATTCGGGCAGCCCATGCTCAGGGGTGACATTGATCTGAGTTGCGCCAATACCCTGTGCGGTATAGCCCACATATTCTTGCACAACCCCAGCTTGCAGCGTGTAGGTACCTGGGCTGCGAAACTGGACATACCCAATAATAGTCCGCTCCTCGCCAGGTTGCAGATCGCCATTAAGACCCCAACGCCATGGATAGTTAGAAGTTGGCCCATTGCAGCGGCCGTTGTTTTCGGTATCCCAGTTTGGCATGCCAAGCACAACGCGCACCCGCCCTGATTCTTTGGCAAAGAGTGGCACGCTGCCAGATGGATCGCTATTAAAGCACTCATCCTGGGCGTAGACATGGGTTTCAAAGGCGCTGCTGGTGTTTAGATCAACCTGTGGTGCTTGTCCGCTCACGGCAGTTTGGCCAGTATTGCGCACATTCAATTGAACTTCGAGGAGCTGCCCAACCGCTAAGGTTGTGCGTGAAAACTGGACGCTAGTGAGTTCGAGCTGTGCTACTGGCGGTTTGCCCTGATCAACCAGTTGCTGTACACGCTCGCGAATGGTTGGCATAAGCGCCATGGTTGCATCGCCGGCGCATGTTGTATGGCCGGGTGTGACCTGACGATGGCCAGCGATGTTTGGCACTACATTTCCAGCATTAAAATTACGGCAGTAGCTTGAAATAGAGCAACCATAGTAATACGAGCTGCCAGTTGGATCGATACCGCGCTGTGATGCCTTCCATGCGAGTAGTTGCACGAGTGAATCCTGAGTGGCTTGAGTTGGAGCGCTGATTGAATATGTACCGAGCAGGGAGACACCCATAGAGCCATAGTTTGCGGTATCGTGGAAACCAACCGCATCATCACCACCAGCTCGGCCTTCATAGATTACACCATTTGGGTCGATCAGGTAATTGTAGCCAACATCGCCCCAGCCGCGTGTGATTGTATGATATGACCATTCGGCGCGGACGCGTGCCGCCCAGTTTGGTTCGCCTGGGTTGAGTGTGCTACTGTCGGCGGTATGATGAACGACAAGATGGGTCGTTGCATTATAGGCGGGTGGTACACGTGATCCCTGGCCGTCCGGGGAGCCCCAGGCGGTACGTGATACGATGTTTGGGCGGCCGATTGATGCAGTCGTAATACTATTTCGGGTCGGGCCAGTGCGGTAGGTTGGGCCACTGAGTGTTTCCACAGTATGGACATCAAGTTGATTCAAAACGGGTAGCGTGCCATCCGGCGCTGCTACCGTAGTTGTACGAACCTGCCAGAGATTGGCGATTGTGCCAACATCAAAGATTTGGCTCCAAATAACATTTGGGCCATCGTTAGGCCCTGCAAAATCGTCGTTTGCTTCAACTGCAACCCAAGGACTCCATGTTTGTCCATCGGCGGAGGCACGTAGCTCGATCGTGAGGGTTGATTCTGCTGGTACAACGGCCTCACGGCGTAGCAGGAGATGCGAGAATGGTTTCGGTGCTGCGACCGGGGCATATTCGCGTAGACCAGCGCTGGGTGCCATACGCGCATTGCCCAGGCTGAGGGTTTGGGTGATAGGTATATAATCGTCGCTCTGCTCGGCAGCCGAATGCACAGCCGGTAATGCCAGCGCAGCCAAGGCAACACAGGCAATCACGACAAGAAATATATAGCGGCGCATAATTCGGCTCCTTAAGGTGAACTCATTTATAACAACGAGTCGTAGGAGTGCGTTTACCTGAAATCAACCTGAGATGAGGATGAGGTGAGAATGCCCATATACAATCTCCAGAGGCCGTTTCGCCTAATAGAACTGATACAATAACCCATCTCTTGTCGAACATACTGAACTGGCGTACAATGCCAACCCGCCCTACCCTTTAATACACACCAAATTGGTCAATAGAAATCAGCCTGCTGAGTGCCCTGAGTGATGAGATGCGCTTCCAGCAATCTATGATGCTTGTTCACTGAAAGGACCTACTATGATCCTCGACCTTTTCAAACTCGACAACAAAGTTGCCCTTGTTACTGGCGTAGGGCGTGGATTGGGGCAGGCGATGGCAATTGCTCTAGCGGAAGCTGGGGCCGATGTGGCTGGGCTAGGTATTAGTTCTATGGATGAAACTGCCGCTCAGGTGCAGGCGCTTGGGCGGCGTTTCCTGCCAATTCATTTTGATTTGCTCGAAGCGCACGCTCAAAACATGACCAATGTAGTTGAACAGGTCGTGGCTGGTTTGGGTAGCTTGGATATTCTTGTTAATAATTCTGGTATTGTCCGCCGTACTCCGGTGCTGGAATTTAGTGAGCAAGACTGGGACGATGTTATGCAGGTGAACCTGAAGGCGCTTGTTCTGCTCTCACAGGCCGCAGGGCGAGTGATGGTGGAACATGGCAGCGGCAAGATTATTAATATCGCTTCGATGCTCTCATTCCAGGGTGGCATTCGTGTCTTGTCGTACACTGCTGCGAAAAGCGGAGTGGCGGGCATTACACGCCTAATGGCGAATGAATTGGCCGCCAAGGGTATCAATGTCAATGCCATCGCTCCCGGCTACATGATTACCGATAATACGGCACCCTTGCGTGCTGACCCAGCGCGCGCCCCGGCCATCCTTGAGCGTATTCCCGCCGGGCGTTGGGGTAAACCCGCCGACCTTATGGGTACAGTTGTCTTCCTTGCATCTGCCGCCTCCGACTACATGCATGGCGCGATTGTGCCTGTAGATGGCGGCTGGCTTACCCGCTAATGAAAACGTGGTTCAAGTCGCTGGTTTGGACATCCAGCGTTCCAGGCCACCAACCGCAAGAACATGGTCCTCCCACCCTGCGAGACCTGAGACAATTAAAGTGCCAACTCGTCCTGTGTCACGGACAATAAGTGGCACGGCTCCACCCTCGGCCCGAAATAGATTGGAGTCCAGTCCAGTCTCAGCCTGAAAATCAACCTGGCGTTCAAGGAATTCTAGACGAACAGCCCAGGAACTGCGACCGAACTGGCGGGTTACATTCTTTTTCTTTAAGATCCAATCAGCATTCCCAGCTCCGGTTCCATCCATGAAATGGACGAACAGTGGGTGGTCGTCGGTCTCCAGATGAACCGCGATCGGTCTGCCAGGCACCCAGATCGGTGCCAGTTCAAGGATGGATAGACCAATAGCCATGGCGTCAGCAGCAGTCAATCGTTCAAGAACTAGGGAGGCTTCCTGGGCCATACACTCTGCGGTAGTAGCTGGGGCTTCTAACATAAGATCTCCTTATTTGGATTCCTGTACGACCAAGAGGGAGAAGGCCATTGTAACGCAAAGACGCAAAGACGCAAAGACGCAAAGACGCGAGCACTATGCCTTTGGGTTCCTGTCTCGTACGTTGCACCCTTGTTGCAGGGTATATTGTAACAGTTGAAGGCAGCGCAGTTATGCTAGAATGAGGAGCGCGGTATTCGGCAGACCAGGCTATAGGGTAAGCCAGAGTAGGGGAATTGTATGCGCCTGATCAGTTTTGAACATACCGAGCCATTTGCGCGTGCTGGTGTCGTGTTAGGCCCAGCGGTGATTGATTTGGCTGCTGCGGCACCATTGGCTTTTGAAGGCTTGGATGATGTGCGCTGGGAAATACTCGACATCCTTCGTGGAGCGCCAGATGGGATGGGTATTAGCGGTGCTGCAGAGATTGTTGCAGCAACCCTTGATCAGCTTGGGATCGACAGCAGCGATGAGTTTGTTGAGGAGGCCGAGGAACTCTTTGGCACACTCGGTGCGCTCTCGATTGGCGGTGCGACAATGGTATTGCCATTAGAGGAAATCCGGCTGCTCGCGCCATTGCCACGCCCACCAAGCTTTCGTGATTTTTATGCCTTCGAACAGCATGTTGCTAGTGGATATAGGAATCGTGGGCGCAGTATTCCACCAGCTTGGTATGATGTGCCAGTATTCTATTTTGGCAACCATGCTGCCATCTACGGGCCAGATGCCAATATCCCAATGCCACGTACACGTTCGCTGGATTTTGAACTAGAGGTAGCGTGTGTGATTGGGCGTGCATGCCGTGATCTGGCCGAAGAAGACGCATTTGAGTATATTGCTGGGTTCACCATCCTAAACGATTGGAGCGCCCGTGATCTACAAGTACAGGAAATGAGTGTCGGGCTTGGCCCAGCAAAGGGTAAAGATTTTGCGACATCACTTGGGCCATGGTTGGTCACACTCGATGAACTAGAGCCATTTGCGCGTTTCGATGGGCGCTATGATCTGGAGATGGTTGCGCGAGTGAATGGCGAAGAGCGCTCGCGCGGACAGTTGCGTGACGCCTATTATACCTTTGGCCAGTTAATTGCACGCGCCTCACAGGATTGTACTCTCTACCCAGGCGATCTGATAGCAACTGGCACCGTTGGTAACGGTTGTCTTTTTGAACTAACTGGCGGCCAAGGCCCCTGGTTAGAACCAGATGATGTCGTTGAGCTAGAGGTGACGGGATTAGGCGTATTGCGCAATCGGATTGTTCAGTAGCGCAGAGCGATGGAACGCAAAAACGCAGAACGCAAGAGCGCAAGAGCTATGAGTAACGTGTGCCTGTTTTGCGCTGTGCGCGGTGCGCTATTTGGTCTCCCTGTCTTGAAACATCTCTATGGTTCTTCTAAAAAGTGGTTTCTCGCTAATCATGTATCAACTGAGTGCTAAGCCATGCCAATGATGGATCGTCGCCGCACCCTTGCCTCGCTGTTGGCTGGGTTGCTCAGCGCTTGTGGTTTCCGCAGCATCCCGCCAACCGCCACGCCGCTGGCACAGCCAAGTGCAGTTCCGCCCACCCCAACTCTTGTGCCAACGAATGAATTACCTAGCGCTACGCCAGTGATCCCGGTGCTGGTGTCGCCTCAGCGTGCAATACCACTGGTTCCGCTACAGGTGACGATTCAGGCTGCGGGTATGCAGGGGGCAGCTGCGAAGCTTGTGTTTACCGATACACGTGGCCGAAATGCAGGATTATATGAAGTTGTGTTAGGTGAGGCAGCGACTCAAATCGAGGTTATTCCACGAGCAGGGTTAGGGCCACAGCGCGCCGAATTATTTATTAATGGCCAAGCGCGTGTTGTGGCAGATCCATTATTTACCGTAGAGGCCGAGACGAGTATTGCAACAGGTCAGCAGCGTTTCGATGTACTCTACCCGCGTCTACGTGGATTTATGCAGCAGGGGCGTTTGAGCTACACATTGGATGGTGCACGTGTGGCTGGCTATCGTTCACCCGATAATCCATTACTTTGGCTGCGTGATCATACCTACCAAGCGCGGGGTTTTTGTTATTTCGAAAAAGATCTAACAAGCCTGATTGAACACTTCCGTGCGGCACAACAACCCGACGGAAGTTTACCCGATTGGTTGCCCAACAAGGCATTAGGCGTATTGAAACCTGGACGCAAAGAGGTTGAGGCTGATCTTGAGTTCTTGTTTGTACAGGCTGTGGTTGAAGCATGGCAGGTGACTGGAGATGATGCGTGGCTTAAACAGAACCTTCAGGCGATGCGTAGCGCAATTGATTACAGCACGAGCAATCCATTACGCTGGGATAGTACACTCGGTTTGGTGAAGCGTCCCTACACGATCGATATGTGGGATTTTTCATATGGGCCAACCACACTGGATCCAACCAATGGTCGCCCAGCGCCGCGCCATTGGATCGATGATGCAACAATCTGGGGGATCTTTCATGGAGATAATACTGGCCTGGCACAGGCGCTGAATCTATTGGCACTGGCCGAAGAGCGGGTTGGTGATTCACAGGAAGTGCAGCGTCGGCGTGATCAATCGGATGAACTCATGCAGCGGCTGATGGATTTGAGCTGGAATGGACGTTTTTTTACTCACTTTGTGCCGCTACAGCCCTTTGAGCCTGCTGGTGTTGATGCGAGTGAGCAATTGAGTCTTTCGAATACCTATGCGCTTAACCGGAATGTGTTGCGCTCTCAACAGGGCCGCACGATTGTCAATGAATACTTCCAGCGTGGCGAGAAGCGTGATCCAGTTGCAGTCTTTGCGGAATGGTACAGTATTGACCCACCGTTTCCTGCTGGCAGCTATGGGCTTGCTGGGCGGCCAGGTGAGAAGCCAGGCGAATATGTGAATGGTGGCCTCATGCCCCTCGTTGGCGGTGAATTGGCACGCGGAGCGTTCCAGTATGGCGCTGAACGCTATGGGTTTGCGATCCTGGAGCGCTATTTCTTTCTGATTGATACAACCAATGCGACCTATTTGTGGTATTACCCGGCGGGTAACCCAGGAATTTCGGGCGTCGATACCGTACCTACCGATGGTTGGGGAGCTTCGGCAATGCTGGCGGCGCTGATTGAGGGGGCCGCTGGGATCGAAAATCGCGGGGTGAGCTATAGCACCACACGCCTTTCCCCACGCTGGGCAGCTACAGCCGATGTGCGCAGTGCACGAGCTACAGCTCGCTATGCTGCATCGGATGGGTATGCCGCCTATCATTGGGAACTTTCCGATGGCATGCTTCGAATACAGTTTGCTAGTGCTGGTGATGCCACAGAATTACGCCTGCTCCTACCCGATGTGGTGACCAAGGTTAGCTCTGTGACACTGGATGCTGCTCCGGTTACCTACGAGGTGCGTAATGTGCTTGGCAGTAAGTATGTTTTTGTCGATGCAGCTACAGGTAACGGGGATGTGATGGTGCGGTGGTGAGTATAGAGCAAGAGTGCAAGAACGCATAAACGCAAGAACGCAAGAACGCAAGAGCATGATGTTATTGTACGTTATGCGTTATGCGCTGCACGCTATCTCGTCACCTTGTCACCTTGTCCTGTTTGCTGCTACCTAGATAAAGGAGAAGTCTTGTATGGCACGTGCACATGATATAGGGATTGTGTTGGAGGGTACGTCTGGGCCGCTCAATGCGCTTACCGATATCGTAGGAATCCAGGTTGGGCATACAACGCTGATTCGTGGGGAAGGTGCGCTTGTGATTGGGCAAGGGCCGATACGCACTGGTGTGACGGCGATTTTGCCACGTGGGAAGACATTCGATCCCGTATTTGCGGCTGGCTATAGTCTGAACGGCAATGGCGAAATGACGGGCATGCACTGGGTGGAGGAGTCGGGGTTTCTAGAAGGCCCAATTATGCTGACAAACACCCACAGTGTTGGGGTCGTGCGAGATGCGACAATTGGTTGGCTGAATCAACAACACCTCAATGCGCCAATCACTGCTGATCTGTTCTGGCATATGCCAGTTGTGGCCGAAACCTATGATGGCATTCTGAATGACATTAATGGGTTTCATGTTACACCAGAGCATGTCTATGCTGCACTCGATGTTGCCCATGCTGGGCCAGTTCAGGAAGGGTGTGTAGGCGGCGGCACTGGTATGATCTGTCATGGGTTCAAAGCTGGTATTGGCACTGCATCACGGGTCGTTGCGCTTGCAGGCGAACAGCGAACTGTGGCCGCATTGGTGCAGGCTAATCATGGGCGCCGCGCCAATTTGGTGATTTCGGGTGTGCCAGTTGGGCGAGAGATCGACGCGCCAAAGGAAATCTTCAATCCTGTGCCAGCGCGTGAGACAGGATCAATCATTGTGATTATCGCAACAGATGCCCCTTTGTTGCCACATCAGCTCAAGCGGCTAGCGCGACGTGTTCCATTTGGAATCGGGCGGCTTGGTGCGTATGGTGGCAATAGCTCTGGCGATATCTTTATTGCTTTCTCGAGTGCAAATTCAGGTGCGTTTCGGCGTGTTGGTGCAGCTCAGGTTGAAATGCTTGCCAATGATATCCTCGACCCACTCTTTGAGGCGGTCGTTCAATCTGTCGAGGAAGCGATTCTCAACGCAATGGTTGCCGCAACCGATATGGTTGGCCGCGATGGCAATACTGTGTATGCACTACCGCATGCTGCACTGCGCGAGTTGTTGCGGCGTTGATGCGTGAGGAGTATTTGACCACAGAGGCACAGAGGGCACAGAGGCCGAACAAGAGTGAACACCTCTAGTCTCTCATCCGAATCTCTGTGCCTCTGTGCCTCTGTGGTGAATGTATATTCCTCTGGCCCG
>JANLSE010000044.1:0-2717 GCA_031362265.1 Roseiflexaceae bacterium | reverse complement strand
GGATTCGCTCTTCTTCGCCCAGGAAATAGAACTCGCCGACCATTACCGGCCAGACAATACCATGCTGGCCGCTTCGGCAGCAGAAATCTGCGGCGGCTCGTAAATCGGCTGTGTGGATCGTGTAGTCCTCGTTGTAGGGCGTCGGCAGTAGACCGAATACACCCTTCATATGCGGAAAGCGTGTCATTTATCCCACCTCTTATCTGGCTGCCAGAAGCCCAGTTTTGGTGTATTCCACTCCTCGGTTGGCTCGAAAAGGCCGGGAAAGCGCAGATTGGCCGCAATGCCATCGAGATCCAGATCCACACCTAAACCTGGCGTTTCAGGCACCGCCACATAGCCATCCTGCATATAGCCCTCGGGCAGCCCTGTCACTAGGCCGCGCCAAAACGGCAGATCGAGCCCATGATGCTCAAGTGCAACAAAACTCGGGATGGCTGCGGCACAATGCAGGTTCGCCATAAACGCAATTGGCGAGCCGGCAAAATGCAGTGCAGTCGGGATGCCATAACGCTCGGCATAATCGGCGATCCGCTTTGTCTCCGCCATCCCACCAGAGGTTAGGAGATCGGGATGGATGATATCAACTGCCCGCTGCTCGATCAGCTCACGGAATCCTTCCCAGAGGTACAACTCCTCACCGGCGGCTGTTGGCACTGATAACGCATCGCTGACCTGCTTATGGCCAGCAACATCCCACCAGGGCATTGGATCCTCGATCCAGGCCAAGCCATACGGCTCGAATGCACGGCCAAGGCGAATCACATCCTTGGCGGATAGGTAGCCATGGCCGAAGTGATCGGTGCAGAGCGCGACATCCCAACCAGCCGCCTCGCGAACAGCTGCGACCACCTCGACTGCGCGCGCAATCCCAGCATCGGAGAGGGCGATACTTGTACCGCCACCTGGCGCACGCCAGTGCCGCCCCAGATCATACTCGAAACGCGCCGCACTCCCAATGATTCCATTGGGAGTATCTTCAAACAATTGTGGGCGGATGTCGAACTTGATAAAGGTTAAGCCAAGCGCCTTGCGCTCACTCACGCGCTGTGCATAGCCAGCCGGGGTTGCCGTTTCAGGGGCAGGGGTATCAGCATAGATCCGAATCTTGTCGCGGTATTTTCCACCCAGGAATTGGTAGCAGGGCACACCATACACCTTGCCAACCAGATCCCAGAGCGCAATTTCGAGCCCAGAAACGCCACCACCTTCGCGACCCGCGTTACCGAAATGTTTGATCGCGCGGAAGATCATGTCGACATGGCAGGGATTCTGGCCAAGCAACATGCTCTTGAACTGTAATGCATTCTCTTTATGGCCAGCGTCGCGCACCTCACCAATCCCATAGACACCCTGATTGGTGTCGATACGGAGGATTGGGTAATCGTAGTTGCTACAGACTACGGCAAACCGAATGTCGGTGATCTTGAGATCACTGGGGCGGGAGTGCGTGCGAACTGCATCCTCAAGATGACCGAGGCGGATCTGATCGTCGGACGAGAGTTGAGACATTACTGGCTCCTCTGCGCTACATATCCCTATAGCAGATTATTGGTACACCCATGGTTTTCCTTCTTTATGAACGTGGTGTTCCAACACGCCCTGGCCATGCGGCTGGGTCGATCAAAAAAGAAGGGCGCTCGCCCACCAGTACTTGCAGCACCTGATCGACAACACTTTGCGACATCCGCCAGTAGCCTTTATCGGTGTTACTGGCGACATGCGGTGTGACGACCACATTAGTCATGCTAAGCAGTGGATTATCCGGCAGGGGCGGTTCTGGATCAAATACATCAAGCCCTGCTCCAGCGAGATGTCCATCCTGAAGCGCCTGGATCAGTGCCAGTTCATCCACGACCGGCCCGCGGCTCACATTGATCAGGAACGAGCCTGGCTTCATCATCCGAAACTGCCGTTCGCCCATCAGATGATGCGTTTCTGGCATTAGTGGCGTATGTAATGTGAGGAAATCGACCAAGGGTAACAGTGCGTCAAGACTATCGACCATGCTAACGCCTTCGGGAAGGGCCACACCAGAGCTGAGAAATGGGTCAAAGACCAGGACTGGCATTTTGAGGCCAAGCGCACAGATCTCAGTAACTCGGCGACCGATTCGCCCATAGCCAACGACACCCAGCACCCGGTCGCGTACTTCAACGCCACGCAATTCCAGCAGCGTCGCTGGTATATTGGCCCGCAGAGTCATATCTGATTTTACAATCGCCTTAGCAACTGCAAGCAACAGGCCAACCGCTTGTTCGGCAGTACTCTCCGTGGGTGCATCGGGTGTATTCGCAGATAGGACGCCATAGCGTGTTGCTGTCGGCACATCAAGCGTGTTATAGCCAATGCCATGCCGAATAACCAACTTGAGGTTAGGGCCAGCACGTTCGATAAATGCCGCATCAACATTCATGCGACCGATGATTGCCGCCTCGGCACCCGTCAGCCTATCCATGTCCGTAGTGACCTCGGCATGCGCTTGGAGTCGCTCCAGTGCCTCGGGGTGGAGCGGCACTTCTGTCCAGACATTCGGTTTCATCGTTGAACTCACTCCTCATTGAATCTGCAAAAGCTTCACGTGAGCATTGATATCAATACAACTGTCCGGTTACCTTCTGGTCATTCACTTTGGCCGCACCAGTGAAATCAATCGCACTAAACTCGGCCTGCGCGGCTTTTGCGAGGAAGGCTCCATCGCTGGCGAGTGCCAGGAA
>JANLSE010000029.1:0-6198 GCA_031362265.1 Roseiflexaceae bacterium | reverse complement strand
GTATAGAAGAAGATTAGCCCCGGCCCACGCACCTGTGCCTCGGATGGTACAGTGCACCCTATGATAGGAGTAACAATCATGGCGAGCATGAATATGAGGACGAGCTGTTTCATATATTGTTCCTATTCATGTATTGACTGCGTTCAGGTTCTGCGTAGGTCGATCCAACACCATCTCACACAATAATAATGGCAGTACTGCCATAAACCAAGCCCAATACTGGAAGAATAGCACTGAGTTAAGCACCGTAAAGGCGACAATAATACCGAATGTGCCGCCAGCTAGTCCGATCTTTCGTTGGAACACTGTAACATAGACCAACAGCATAAACAAGAACATTGGCAGTTTGGTCACCGCGCCCTTAAAATCTGGAGAGATTGCACGCGTCAGATGATCGAAGGTCTCAAGCGCAATCACCGTCTCGGCGTTACGTGTGACAGAGACAAGAATGGAACGGATATAGCTCTGGGCATCCCAAATAAGAAACGGCAGTGATGTCAGCATTGGAATGGACAGAATAAGTGCCAATCCAGCAACAAGCTCACGCGCTACAGTCCAATTAGTACCAGCATGCTGCTGATCTGGTTGCGTAGTGGCACTCTGCCAGATCAAGATCATATAGATCGGCAACAGAAAGATACCAATCTGTTTTATTGCTAGTGAAATACTGAAGCATAGCAGTGCCTAACGTCGTTGGCGATCAAACAGCATGATCGAGAGCAGCAAAAAGCCGATCGGTAAGAAATCGATCTGCAGAACCTGTGCAACATACAGGCTCCAGATGTTGAATAGCCAGATACCCGCAAAGAAGACGCCGAGCAATGCATATGAGCGGCGCGCCAGGCCATAGTAAATCAGCACGGCAATCAGCAGATTAAAGGCCAAGCAAACATAGCGCCATAGATCAATAAAGGCACTAAATGTGGATACACCCAGTTTGTTGGTTAGGGCAACGATCAAATAAAAGAGCGGAAAATAGGTCGAGAATTTATTATTCCCGCTGATGATTACACTCTCAACCCGCGCATAGGGGTTAACGCCTTGTGCAATCTGGCTGCCATCACGCCAGATAAACGCAATATCTTCCTGACTCAGATCGGTGTTCCACAATTGCATATTCAGAATGATGCCATACAAGAGCAGCGGTGCTAATAAGCAAAGCGAAAGCGTCGTAGCATAACGAATAGACCGACCTGCAAATCCCTGTTTCAACTGGTTAGCAACCATCATTCCGTTGAGTGTGAGCCGCAACTGCACCATGCCGCCAGGATTAGGGAGTTCTATTGTGCCCTGATCTTGCATCCAACGAAAACCATAGATCGAGTTGGGAAAGCGTTCAAGCACAAAAAACCCATCCAATGGCAATACCATCTGTGCTGCATTCATCATGAGCATGGTTTTGCGTATTGGATGATAGAACAGGATGGCCAGAAGTAATGGTACACAAAATAAGATTGGCAGGAGGAGGTCACCTACCAACCGGACCCGGCGTGCTGGATGAGTTAATGCAATAAACCGCACACGACTCATTATAGCATACGGTTAATTGGCAACAGTTGATGGCAGATGCTGTTTGTAACATCTAGTTCGGGCATTAGGGAGTGAGTTTCAAGCGAGAGTCTGATCCAATGTCTGCGCATCAACAACCAATGCCTTCATTTGGATTGCACGCTGACGCGCTGGAGTGGTAAAACCACCTCGTCCAAAAAAAGCATAGTGGATGTTCCAGCCTTTGCCACTATTTGGCAGATCTGCCAGTACAAGAGGTGTTTTAAGATCTATCAATTCACGAACCACCTGAAGATCAATTTCATCAAGACCCCATTTGCATTCGCCAAGCAGAATATCGCGCGACTGCCAATTGATTGCCACGACATCAACCTGCACTGTTTTACTCCAGTGACTCCCAACGCTATTCGGCACAAACGCAAGTTGGCCTGCCTGTCCCTGCTCATATACCCAGCGACGTGCAAGCTCCTCGAATACCGTCTGACCAATAAACGCGCGCAGACCTTGCCTAATTTGAGGCATAGCTCGGGCTGGATCATAACTCAACTCACCAGCGAACGGCTGTAAAAAGCGAAAGTAAAAACGAAAGAATGGGTCGCTCAGATGATAGCGTCCTTGTCGAGCCATCCGCTGACGTGCAGGTGCAATCGTTACTGGCAAGCGTCGTTCGACTAAACGCAAATTCTGAAGTTGCGATAAATAACTGGAGAGGTTTGTTGGCCCAACAAGGCTAGCATGGCTAATCTCTGTCAAACCATGGTAGCCATTACCAATTGCTTGAAGAATTGCCAGATACGTGCGCGGCTCGCGTACTTCATCTGAGAGTAGCAATTCAACCTCGGCCAATGCGAGACCACCTGGTCGTAGCAGTTCATAGCGAATATTGTCAACCAGTGATTTATCTGCGTCTAGCCACTGCAGATAGGTTGGGATGCCACCCACAATCCCATATGCCGCAATTCGTTCCTCTGCTGTCCAATTAGGCAAAAACGTACGTAAGGCACTATATGGGAGCTGGCGGAGCTGCCACTGTCCAGTTAGCCGACCAAAAATCGGTGATTGCCGACCCAACAAAAGCTCCATTGTATGGACTTGTGAGCCACAGATAACAACCATGATCTGGGACTCCTGGAACAGATGATCCCAGGCATGCTGAAGTGCCGAAAGCATTGAAGGATCGGCGGCGGCAGCATAGGGGAGTTCGTCCAGTATCAGAATATGGCGCTTGCCATCCAGAACTCGTGCCACTGCACGCCACAAATCCGACCAACTTTCATATGTTGGGTTACTTGCTTGTGCTGGATTTTCGCCGAGTAATGTTGCAAACAGCTTGCGACGTTGCAATAATGCTGGCTCTTTTTCAAGCGAGAAGTAGGTAAATGGGATACCACTCTGCTTCGCCCAATGTAAGAGCAGCGCAGTTTTGCCAACTCGGCGTCGCCCATAGAGCATGATAAACTGCGCTGCTGTTGGCTTACGACGCAGGCACATATCTTGCAAAAAGGCAAGTTCTGCTTCACGATCAAGAAACATAACATTCCCCAGAATTAAGCCATCCGTAGATTATTATAATCTGGGGAATGTTAATCCGCAAGTACGCATACCGATCACTGCATCACAACCTCGATTGTTGCTGCAATCCGCGCTCGGCGGAACCAACCTGATCGGGGGTGCTGAGCTAAGTTGCTCATCTGCACTTCATATTACTGCTGTAGTGAATAAGCAATACCCGCCTGAAGCGTGCTACGAGTAACAATATTGCCTAGATCGACACCAAGGCTGATCATCACCTGAGCAATCTCAGGACGGATGCCAGTGAGCACGACACTCGCGCCCAGCAACTGCGCCGCCTGAGCTGCCCGAATAATCGCATTGGCAACCTGGGTATCAACGATACTCACACCAGTGATATCAATGATCGCTGTTTGCGCCTAAGATTGGGAGATGCCAGTCAGCAGTGTTTCGATGATCAATTGCGCGCGGCGAGTATCAATCGCGCCAATCAATGGCAGAACAACGACTCGATCATTTATCGCCAGCAATGGGGTTGAAAGCTCATTCAGGCTCATTGCCTGTTGCTCGATGATCATTTCACGGTTCGCAAGCCCTTCTTGCTCGCACAGTTTTTGCTCAGTAATATCAAAGGAGACAATCGATACCCAGCGATGTGCTGGATCGTTACCTGGAATTGGCGTATAGAGCGCCTGTGTCCAGAGTGTGCGATCAGGCATCTGAAGTTGCCCTTCAAAGGTCAGCGTTGTATTAGCTTGGAGAGTGGCTTGCAGGCGTGTTCGGATCATTGCTACCATTTGAGGGTTGAAGTGCTTTTCGTCTTCATCCGTTATTGTGGCTGGGGTAGCAGAGATCCCGAGCATGTTTATCATTCGTGCATTGCTTTTGACCGTCTCAAAGTGTCCATCTGGATGAATATCCATCACCGCCATCGGATAGCTGGCATGCTCAAAAATCGCTGCTAGGAGTTGCTCATTGAAACGCAGCTTCTGGTGAGCCTCTTCAAGCTCCTGTGCCATCCGCTGCAATTCAGCGACTGCATCAGCCAAACTTTCGGGCTGACCCGCTGACGACTCACTGCTCATGAAGAATATCCTCTCATCCTAACGCCTAAGCTACTCTAAACCCTATTTTACAATGCTTACCAGTAGACGCAATAGCCCACGCTATTCAACAAAACTGACTACTGGTGTGTCCTTGAGCATCTGCGCGGGTCTACCAAGTACGATGATGCCATAACAAACAGTAGTAAAGCGGCACAAAAAACGCAAAGAGCGCGCTCGTATGCCCAAACTCTGCACCCAAAGGGTACCCGCTGTCGTGAAGCTATCTGTTTGGACGCAGCAATGCCACTGCGCTTCAGATCAGATGAAATGTGGTCTGTCGACCCGCCAATGGGCGGCAATTGTTCTCGGTAAACACAACCACTTCTTCCAATGGGAGCTGTACTTCCTCACCATCCCACTCAGCAACCGCTGCCCCAACCGATAGTTCCATCGTAAAACAACTATTGGGCTCAAGCATCACATCGCCACGCCCAGGATTCTGTTCCTGTTCCCAGGGTAGCCCAATTAAAGGGCCAGGTTCGTGAAGAAAGAGGCCAACTGAATGTGAGTAGATGCGTGGGTTAGGGATGCCAGCAGCATGGGCCTGTTTCAGCACTATCTGGAGCAGTTGATTGCCACTCAACTCAGCCTCGAAAGCCGCCATGTAGATATCTTGCAACTGATTGCCGACTGCCATGAGTTGCTGCAATCCAACTGGTGCATCGTGCTCACCTGGCAGCAACACATAGGCCAATTGTTGATGATCAGAATTGAAGCGCAGGTAGGCTTTGTTGCATAATCCCAACGCATGGCGGTTTGGAGGCGCACTCCTCCCGTTATCGGATAGATTAGCCAATCGATACTGCGTAGCTGTCTGGCATGCCAAGGCTGGTCATCCGATTAAGGGCGGCACAGCGAATACGCCCCTCAACCTGCTGGCGCTCCAACCGACGGCTGCTTAGCCGATCCCCGAAGACCGTTTTCAGCCGAAACATCGTCGTCTCGGCCAAACTCCGGCGATGGTAGCCCATCTCCACTTTCCATTGCGCCATGCCCACCGCGGCAATCCGCTCGACGGCGGCATCCCGCGCGTCCCATTCGCCCGTGTCAGCAATCACCGCCGTGCTCCGTGGCGGGATGGCTGGCACTGCTTCCCGTTCGGCAATCGCCTGATGGCAGGCAATCGTGTCGTAGGCCCCATCGGCGGAGACCTGTTGGATGGGATCGGGAATGGCGGCCACGAGCGTCGGTAGCATTTCGCAGTCACCGACCGACCGCTCCGTCGTGACCGCTGCCACAATTTCGCCGGTGGATTCGTCAATCGCGAGGTGCAGTTTCCGCCACGTACGCCGCTTGCTGACCCCATGCTGGCGCGTTTTCCATTCGCCTTCGCCGAAGACCTTCAGCCCGGTGGAATCGATCACGACATGCATCCCGCCCGTCCGCGTCTGACGCAGAAGCGCTACCGGCAGGGTGCGCCCGCGCCGACTGAGGGTCGAATACTCGGGCACCACGAGCGGCAGACCGAGGAGGTCGAACAGGGAACGGGCAAAGCCTTCGACTTGGCGGAGCGGCAGCCGAAAGACCGTTTTGAGCGTCAGAACGGTCTGAATAGCAAGGTGGGAGTAGACCGTCGGGTGGCCAACCTGCCCCGGACGGGTGTTGCCATACCACTGCGCGATGGCCGCTTCATCGACCCAGAGGGTCAAGCTGGCCCGCTGTTTCAGCGCCTGCGTGTACGCGCGCCAATTGCGAAGCCGATAGCGGGTCGCAGGTGGGTCAGCGGGTGGTGCCGGGTCAGGGGGCGGGGTCGGGTCGGGCGCGGTAGCCGACGCCCCCGCCCGTTTGACCGGTTCGTGATCCGGGTTACGCCAATAGCGGGCACGCACGCGCGCAATGGCGTTCAGCGCAGCCGCCCGCTCCTCCTCCTCCTGAATCTCAGCCAGGGTAAGACCGTTCGCGAGCAAACTGGCGATCGCTTCAGCGCGACTCTTCCGTACGACTGGCGTGGCGTCGGGTGGAGCCGCGGCGGCGCGGGGGCGGTCGTGTGGGCGTGCCATGGACGTCCTCATCGTTCAAAACCAACTCCTGCCCGCAGTCTACCACCTGTTTCGGATTATGCAACAAAGCC
>JANLSE010000727.1:0-2933 GCA_031362265.1 Roseiflexaceae bacterium | reverse complement strand
CCGTCGATACCGGTTTTACGCGACGTGACGAACTCCTGCGAACTGAGAATTATTTTAATGCATCCGAGTTTCCCACTGCGACCTTCCGCTCCAAAAACCTGCGATTCAATGGTGATAACCTGGCAGGGGCGGACGGCGAACTAACCCTTCGAGGTGTAACACGCCCGGTCAGCCTCGACTTGGCGTCGTTAACCTGCATAACGCACCCGGCTAATAAACGAGAGACCTGCGGTGCCGTTGCCGTCGGTACCGTACGGCGCTCCGAATTTGGCATGACCCGAGCCTCTAATAGCATCGCCGAAGACATCCGTATTTTTATCAATATCTTTGCCTACAAGAAATAAAAAGTCGTCAAGAGTATCGGCCTGCTTTTCAGCGCGACCATGGAGGAAACGGCGAGTTTCATGACGCCGCGATACCTCGGGCGCGGCACCATCCTGAATTGAAAGGAATTATCAGTGCAAATGACTGACGTCCTCACTCGATACGGCGTAGTCGCAATCTCCTTGCACTGGATGGTGGTGGCGCTAATTATTGCATCCTGGGCGTTGGGACTTTACATGGTTGACTTGCCGTTTTCGCCACAGAAGCTGAGATATGTATCCTGGCACAAATGGTTAGGTGTAACTATCTTCATGGTGGCTTTATGCCGCATAGCCTGGCGAGTTATGCATCCTGCCCCACCCCCGCCGAATTCAATGCCATCCTGGCAGCGTACAGCTATGGGCGTCTCTCATTTGCTGCTTTATCTCCTGATATTCTCCATCCCACTCACAGGGTGGCTGTTTAGCTCGGCATCGGGGATACCCACGGTATATCTCGGATGGATTCAGATTCCCGATGGAGTCGCACGGGACAAGCTACTCGCTGAACTGTTAAGACAGGCACATGTTTCGCTAAACATAATGCTCTTCGTAATCGTCTGCATTCACATTGCTGCCGCACTCAAGCACCATTTCCTCGACCGCGATGACGTGTTGGTTGGGATGCTGCCTTTTCTACGGAGACCCAAGGGCCATGACTGAGAATTACCATGAATTCCTTAATCCTGAGGCGTATCTGCAACCGCGCGAGCCCTCTTTGACGCAACGTTCTTCGCACGGGCTGTCCCGCATGGATTTCCGCCTTCAATAAGAAACCGAGTTAAGTCTTAATGTAGCGCCCAGACCCTGCAATAGTTGTAGAGGTTGACTGCGGTGACCCTATTCTTTTAGTCTTATCAGAAACTGAACAAGTTCAGAGTCGAGGCGGAACGCTCCGTAAGCGACAAAGGTAAGATGTTCCAGTAAACCAGCAACCACACTGTAATTTTCAAATTACGTTGACAGGAGGATTAGCGATGCGTTTCTCATTTAGAACTATCGGCTTTGTAGTAGCGGCAGTCGTTTCGGTTTTTGCGTTGTTACCCATAGGACCATCGCATGCGGCCAGTGCTGAAGAAGTGATTAAGGCCCGAGTCGATTTCATGGAGAACGAAGTGGGTGGGCAATGGAGAATACTTGCCGCTTATGCGAAGAGTGGGAAGGGATCACTTGCCGACGTTGAAAAAAGCGCCCGTGCCTTGGCAGATATGACGAAAAAGATACCAGCTCACTTCCCGAAAGATACTGGCCGTGGTAACTACCCCGACAATGTGACACGTGCATTACCAGCAATTTGGAAGGATACCGAAAAGTTTCAGAAAGACATCCAGAGGATGGCAGAGGAAAGCGAAAAACTCGCGCGCCTTGCAAAGGAGGGAAATAAAGATGCGGTCGTGGCAATGATCGGACCAACCGGGAGTTACCCCCGGACTAAGATTGGTTGTGCCGAATGCCACGAATCATTCCGCGGCGCTAGGCCCAAAGAATAGGCTAGCCCACGTTAAATACACTTGACACTTACCGATGTATTTGCCGCGATCGAGTGCGGGATCATTAAGAATGATTGGTCTTGCCTTGGTGGTATTCGCGCTGGAAAATTTGAGCTCCGAGTCTCGTGCTGCCACCGCCGGAAATCCACAACACGGCGAATATATAGTCCGCTTGGGCGGTTGCTTAGGCTGTCACACGGACGACAAGAAAGGCGCCGTCCCTTTTGCCGGCGGTCGTGCCTTAAAGACGCCTTTCGGCACCTTCTTCGGGCCAAATATCACGCCGCATCCGCAAGCTGGAATAGGGCGCTGGACCGAAGCAGATTTTATGCGAGCGATGCGGCACGGCAAGAGGCCCGACGGCGCTAATTACTTCCCGGCATTTCCCTATCCATCGTTCACAAAGATTAACGACAACGACCTGCGTGACCTCTGGGCTTACCTGCGCACCCTGCCCCCGAGTAGCCGGGTCAATCAGCCCCACGTTCTACGTTTTCCTTTCGGCTGGCGCTTCCTGATTACATTCTGGAATTGGCTGTTCTTCACGCCCGGCCCATTCATGAATATCGCTGCTTTACCCGAGGTGATAAATCGCGGTGCTTACCTGGTCCAGGCGCTCGGCCACTGTGGCGAATGCCACACACCGCGGAATTTTTTTGGCGCGCCGGTAAGCAACCGCTACCTCGCGGGAGGTAAGGGACCGGAATCCAAGAGGGTTCCAAATCTAACACCGTCTCGGCTTGAGCACTGGAATGAAGCGGACTTGAAGAAATTCTTTTTGACCGGAGTTACGCCCGACGAGGACACCGTTTCCGCGGAAATGAACGAGGTGATTCGCAACTCTACCAGTCAACTTTCCCCCGGGGACGTGACGGCGCTAATCGCCTATCTGCGCTCCCTACCTCCGCTCCCTGAAGAACCCCGCTGATTGCCGGGTATATCCACTTGCCTGCACTATTAATTAAAAACATGAACTCACTCATCAATACGTCAGCAGCCTTCTAGCCTGAATTTTGCATAAAAAGGGCAAAGAACACTGTAAGTGATTGGTACAATGTGAGTTATCGAGAAACACATTCGC
>JANLSE010000721.1:0-1676 GCA_031362265.1 Roseiflexaceae bacterium | reverse complement strand
CAGCTTCAAGGAGATGGCTGATCGATTCAGCAGTGTACCCATTGGCCTGATACCATAGAGCAGCGCGCCGGTGCAGGACACTAAGCCATTCAGGATGCTGCCGCCGCAGCTGATCGCGTAGCATTTCGGCAAATAAGTGGTGGTAGCGATACCAGTGCCGATCATCATCGAGTGCAACCACAAATAGATTAGCACGCTCAAGCTGTTGTAGGAGAACCTCGGCGGTTGCGAGATCTTCTGCCAGTTCTATGGTGGATCTGTGGCCCTCGACTTCTGGAGTCGCCAACATATGTGCACACAATTCAGCACACATCCGGTCGAGTAATGAGGTCAGCAGCAGAAAGTGCCGTATTGCTTCTGGCTGACGCGCAAGCACTTCTTCGGTAAGATAATCGGCAATCGAGCGATGTGACCCAGCGAATGAAGCAACAAACCCAGCCTGATCACTGCGATCCCGGATGGCAAGCGCCGCAAGCTGCAAACCAGCGGCCCAACCCTCTGTGCGCTCTGCCAACGCATGTAATGTGTTGGGTGCAAGGCTCAGCCCCATTGTGTCATCTAAGAATGTGGTCGCCTCGCTGATTGTGAAGCGCAGATCGGCGACACGAATCTCAATAACTTGGTTTCGCGCACGCAGCCTGGCAATCGGCAGAGCGGGCTCGTTACGTGATGCCAGCACAAGATGCATATGGGGTGGGAGATGTTCAACGAAGAATGCTATTGCTGTGTGGATGTCCGGATTGGTGATTACGTGATAATCATCGATGATCAGTACGAGATCACCACGCTGCTCAAGAATACTAAAAAGCATCGGCAGAAACGCCTCATGCGTTGGCAAAGGGTTCAACAGCGGATTTATTTGAGCTGCAAGGCCAGGAACTGCACGATCAAGCGCAGCGACCACATACATCCAGAAGCGCGCAGGATCATTATCACCCTCATCAAGCGCAAGCCAAGCGATCGGCTGGGTGTTAGTAGCCGCCCAAATTGTCTGCGAAAGCAGGGTTGTTTTGCCAAAACCGGCTGGTGCGATCAGCAGCGTCAGGCGCGCATGCAGGCCGTTAGCCAGCTGTTCGGCGAGGCGTGGGCGTGGGACATGCTTCAATCGTAGGGCAGGAGCATGCAGCTTTGTAGCCAACAAGCGTGGCAGGAGATTATCGGATGGTAGATCGGCGGCAGATGGTAATCGCGCCACATGCCCTCCGCAATGTCTTGGCTACGTATATGCGATTATACCACGCAGCTGGTGAATAGCTGGGATACATTAAAATTATGCTACCATACGATTACTCAACCGCAAAGAGGATCAGACAATTACTATGGATATCATCATCGGGTTTGTGCACGCCATTGTGTTTATCATCGGCCTTGTGATCGTACTCGGCACCCTGTTCTCAGCAGTCAAAACATTTGTCTTGCCGCGCAGTTCGCGCGATATCCTGACTGTGATTGTCTTCCGTGCCTCACGTGCGCTGTTTGATCTGTTCCTAAAGCGGCAGCAGACCTATGCTGAACGCGATCGCATATTGGCACTCTATGCACCGCTCACACTTATGTCACTTCCTGTCGTATGGTTGTGTTGTGTAGAAGTTGGCTATACGGCGATGTTCTGGGCACTTGGGGTTGATTCGCTCCTAAAGGCTGCGACGATCAGTGGCTCTTCACTTCTATCGCTT
>JANLSE010000673.1:0-7649 GCA_031362265.1 Roseiflexaceae bacterium | reverse complement strand
ATACGAAATAAGTGTGTCGAAGGGTGAGCATGTACCGCGTAACACAATCCAACTGGGGTGACTGTGTGCCAGTTGCCCAAGCAACTCCTGTAAAAGGCGGGTCTTGCCCATCCCACCATCACCATGGATGAGCACGGTTATCGCCTGGCCAGCCCGAACTTCCTGGCCAATGGCGTTCAACTGTGCCAATAAAGCCTCGCGATCCACAAGTGGCATCGGTTGGCCACGGGTTTGTGCAGGAACTGGTGAGTCCTGGGGGTTTCCCTGCTGAAGCGCCTGTTGGAGTAATATTTTGGTTGCATCGGTTGGCGCAAGATGAAGTTTCTCACGCAGCTCGCGCTCAAACAATTGATACTGGCGAACAGCTTGGTTTACAGCACCCTGGCGCATGTACAACTGAATAAGTTGCTGTTGCGCCTCTTCTAGCAATGGATCGGTTTGTGTCAGACGCTGCAAATAGCCGATCGCGTTATCCCATTGCTGGCGTGCTTCCGCGCTGCTGGCCAATTGCAAGAGTGTACGGATGTACAGCTGATTCACCCGCTGATCCTCCAACCGCAGCCACTCATCAAATAGTGCTGCATTTGGAAGAGCGATATCGGTTAGCAACGGGCCACGATACAGCTCAATTGCTTGTTGTAGAGCTTTTTCGGTTCCTTCTGCCAACAATGAACGGAAATGCAACAGATCACACGAAATAGCCGCAAGATCGAGTTGCAACACATCTCCGGCCACAAGTATGAGATCGCCAAGACCAAATGGCTGAAGGGCATGGCGGGCTTGGAACAGCGCGGCCCGCAGCGAGCGCCTAGCACTTGCGGCTGGTGAATCGCTCCACAGCAAGGTTGCCAGATGGGTACGTGAATGCGCCGCACCAGTCGCAGCGAGATAGAATACTAGTGCACGCGCCTTCTGGTGCTCAGCGAGCACAGTATTCCCGTTGACATGCATATCTGGCGTGCCAAGAAGCCGTATCGTTAGCATCGCCGTTTGTGTCATCATTGACCTAACTCACTTAGCTAGGGATTATGCTTGTATTGGGATCGATCTCATCGAGGATGCGATCGGGTAGCGTTATTACGCGGTTATGTATTGCGTTATCTTAGCACAATCGCCACGCTATTAAACACCGAACAGGCCCTATAGTGGCAGTTGTGGCTAGATTGTGTACGAGCAAGTCTGTTTGATCTCAGGGTGTACTGGTGCGATAATGGCAATCATTCCCAGGCTTTGGATCCCATATTAAAAGACTGCTCGCTTCCTTGAGAGGAGATACATATGCGCCAGAGTACTGAGCGAATTCTAACCACCCATGCGGGAAGCTTGCCACGCCCACGATCACTGATCGCACTCCATACCGCCCGATTCAGTGGCTCATCAGTTGCAGATGCCGATCTAGAGCAGGCCGCTGAGCAGGCCAGCCTCGCCGTACTGATCAAGCAACTCGAGGTAGGCCTCGATATTGTCAATAATGGCGAAATGGGGCGCGAAAGTTTCTTCACCTATGTGCAACATCGTATGACCGGTTTTGGCAGTACGGGAACCCGCCCAATTATGGCCGATCTGACCCGCTATCCTGGCAGCTTGGAGCGCCGACGCCAATCCATGGGCTCGGATGAGCGTGTCGATTTGCTACGCGCGCCAAAAGCAATTGCGGATGTACATTACATCAACGCCGAGCCAATCACCCGCGAGTGTACACAACTGCGCCAACTGTTAACCCAGGTTCAGAATCAGCCAAGCGAAGCATTTATCTCTGCACCATCGCCAGGCATTATTGCAGCGGGCATGCAGAATGATCATTATGATAACCTTGAAGCATATATTCAGGCGATCACGGTTGCCCTTCGTATCGAATATCAAGCAATTGCCAACGCCGGGTTTCTGCTACAGATCGATGCGCCTGATTTGGCATTAGAACGCCATACGCTCTTTCAGGATAAATCGCTGAGTGAGTTCCAGGGCTTTCTGCGTATCGTTGTATCCGCCATTAATCAGGCACTCGAAGGGATCCCACGCGATCAGGTGCGCCTGCATGTCTGTTGGGGGAATTATGAAGGGCCACACGATTGCGATGTTCCAATTGAAGATATCTGGGAGGATGTGTCGCGTATCAACACCGGCGCTTTTATGGTCTCAATGGCGAACCCGCGCCATGCACACGAATACCGCTTCTTTGAAGATCCCGCTACCCTTGGTGGGCGTATGTTGATTCCTGGGGTAATCGATACAACGACCAATTATGTCGAGCATCCCGCAACTGTGGCCGATCGGATCGAGCGTGTAGCCAAAACGGTAGGCGACCCACACCGCATCATTGCTGGCACCGATTGTGGGTTTGAAACCGCAGCAGGATCAAAAATGGTTGTTGAGGATGTTGTCTGGGCGAAGTTACGTTCCCTTGCGGAAGGTGCGGCCCTCGCGTCACAGCGCTTATTCGGTTAGGTGTTTACCTGATAGCAATGCTCATATCGCCGGCAACATGGCTTTTGGCAACGCCACATGCTCTACTATCCCCCAACAATCGGCAATACAACACTGATCGTTGTGCCCTGGTTGAGAACACTCCTGGCGTGGATGCTGCCGCCATGCATCTCAACAATCGCCTTGGCGATTGCCAAACCCAGCCCGGACCCACCATCGTGCTCATGGCGCGATGAATCGGCGCGGTAGAGGCGCTCAAAAATCCTTGGCAGAACCTCTGGTGCAATGCCAATACCAGTATCAGCAACATCCAGGTGAATATGTGTATGATCCTGTACTGCCGATAGGGTAATTGTGCCGCCAGCGGCCGTATAGCGCAACGCATTGCCAACCAGATTGCTAAGCACCTGTAGCATCCGTTCACGATCAATCGACACCAAGGGCAAATCATTACGTGCCTGTACCTGTACATGGATTGCTTGCTGCGCGGCACGTGGCTCAATGGATGCAACAACCAAATCGAGTAATTGCTTTGGTTGCATTGGCTGGCGCTTCAATGAAAGTTCGCCTGCATCGGCCAGCGAGAGTAATCGTAAATCACCAATTAGCCGCTGAAGTTGGCGCGCCTCAGCATACATTGTCTCGAAGCGTTCCGGGCTGGCATGCAGAATACCATCACGCATGCTTTCAAGATAACCCGTCAGCACCGTTAAGGGTGAATTGAGCTCATGGGCAATATCAGCTGTCATCTGTCGCCTCGCTGTATTAGCACGCGCAAGGTCAGCGCTCATCTGATTGAAGGCCAGAACAAGCTCACCGATTTCATCCTTAGTTGAGACAGGCACCTGCTGTTGCATATTGCCACGCCGCATCGCACCAATTGCGACGGTAAGTGCCAGGATCGGGCGCATCAATACCTGCGCAAGTACGACACCAATCACAAGTGCCAAAACCGTACCACCAATTGAAGCATAAATCAGAGTGCGATTCGAACGTTCGAGGTAATCGCGCTCACGTGGATCCAACTCGGGTGCGGCCAGTAAGCTGACAATTGTTCCCACGCGCACGCCATCGATCTCAATCGCTTCACCAAGCGCCACGATCTCAGATGGCATCCGCGCACCACGCCGGTATAGCCCAGATCCAAGCACCACATAATTCTGTTGATCGACTACCACAAACGGGCTTTGGGTTGGTGAGAGTTGGCCCGGCTGCTGGCCATTTGTGCGGCGTGGTGGCGCGCCACGCAGGGTATCGGCAAGACCATCCCAGCTTCCCTGGTTTTGATAGTAGCTTGTCACCATGGTCACAAAATCAGCCTGCTCACGTTCGCGCAAGAATCGGTCGAATTCAAGGCCAGTTTGGTAGCGCGCAAAAACACCAACCAGCGCGACACATGCCAGGCCAGTCAAGAGAAACGCGAATGTGAGTTTGACAGTCAGTGATTGTGGCATCATGGCGTTAGTATTCCATCACATTGAGGGCACGTCATCGCTCGTTGCACGAAACCGATAGCCAACTCCAAAAACGGTTTGTATATATTGAGGATGCGCAGGATCTAGCTCAATCTTGCTGCGTAAGTTTCGAATATGGACATCAATTGTTCGTTCAACTCGTTCATAGGCATCGTTCTGAAGTTGCTCCAACAACTCAGCCCGAGCATATACACGGCCAGGAGTTGCCATAAACAGCGCAAGCAATTCAAACTCAGAAGGGGTTAATTCCACAACTTTCCCGGCAATACTCACATGGCGCATCGCTCGATCAAGTACAACATCGCCAACCCGCAGGAGTGTTTGTGCCTCAACTGGCTTCGTTGTGCGCCGCAGAACCGCACGAATCCGTGCTGTCAATTCGGCCATACCAAATGGTTTGGTCACATAATCATCTGCACCTAATTCGAGCCCAATCACTTTATCGATTTCTTCAAGTTTGGCCGTTACAAGAATGATTGGCGCTTCGTGCTCACGACGATAGATCCGAATAAATTCATAGCCATCCATTTCTGGCATCATAATGTCGAGTAGAACCAGATCTGGTAGCTCTTGTTTGACAACCAGCAGTGCACTCCGCCCGTTTTCCGCGGTAACAACCCGAAATCCCTGTGCGCTCAAATATTCACGCAGCATGGTTCGTACGCTCTGCTTATCATCAACAACAAGGATCGTTTTGGCCATCATATCCCCACGAACATAGCGATTTCACCAGTAAACTTGACTAACCAGCAAGGATTGAACCACAGAGCGCATAGAGACACTAAGAACATATACGTTATACAGGCAGTATTTGAGCTAACCCAAGTGTATTGTAGCGTAAGAACCCGTTTTGAATAAGATCATGCCCAACACCCCTCTCCCACATATGGAAGAGGAGTGTTGGATGCGGATTAGCGGCCTGGCCGCCCGCCATCCTGTGGGCGCGCTGGTTGGGTTGCGCTGGCAACTACCTTCGTTGCGGTGAAGGTGCCATCAGTGGCCTTGCTCCCTTCGGCGTGGATGTATAAGCCTGCCTTCATCGCCGCCAATGAACTGGTGGCCCCATCGAGCGTGAAAGTTGTGCTGCTAGTAGTGGCAATTGTCTCGTTGCCACGTGGGTTTGTCACCGTGATGGTCGTCCCGCTCACACTCGCTACCTGTCCACCTGGACCATGATTTGGACCACGCCTTGGACGCTGCTCCGCCGGTCGGGCAGGTTGGGTTGTGCTGGCAACTACCTTCGTCGCGGTGAAGGTGCCATCACTGGCCTTGCTCCCTTCCACGTGGATGTATAAGCCTGCCTTCATCGCCACGAGTGAACTGGTTGACCCGTCAAGCGTGAAGGTCGTGCTGCTGGTAGTAGCAATTGTCTCATTGCCATGCGGGTTTGTCACCGTGATGGTCGTCCCGCTCACACTCACTACCTGCCCACCTGGGCCACGCCCTGGGCCTTGATTATTTGGGCCATTCTGGATGTTCAGTTGTGTACTGATTGCTTGGGCAACATTGCTGTTACTAGCTGCTGCGTATGTTGTTGCGCCACCAGCCAATGCCAGTGCAAGTGCTGCCATCCCAATGAAGTGTCGCCGTTTCATGAGTTCATAACCTTTCTTCAATGTTGTTGTTCAATCTGCGTGTCTTGCAGTGATATCACTATAGCGATTACATGTTCAGAAGATGTTCAGAACTATTTTGGATGGTGTCAGGATCTATAGCGAACCAAGGATTGCCCAGAGGGCACCCAAACCGAGAACGAGATTCCTCATTCAGGTGCTTTCATAGCCAAACTCAGCACAAAAAAACGCACGCCAGAATGGCATGCGAATCTTCGATACGATATTCAGTTGATGCTTTAGGGTTTCTGGCGAGCAGCAGCTTGTCTATCCATGCATACGATTTGGTCGCCGCAGTGGCTCACCTGCGACAAACTGATCCAATGCTTGGCGCGCCCCTTTTAGGGATGCCCCTGTAATTTCGCGATACCGTACCGTCGCCTGTACTCGTTTTCCAGCGCGCAAGAGCATGGCAACTTCTGTTAATGATGGATCGGGTAGTAGCGGATCGTGTGCGCTATTGGTAGACTCTGGGGCGCTTGCCACCTGCACGGCACTGCCACAATATGGGCAGCGAATGAATGTCTCGTGTGCAGAAATCGGCAATGGTGCGCTACATTGCGGGCATGCAATCGCATGGGTCATGCGCTATCCTCCCCGATGCAACTATTACATATCTCTGTTGTATGTCTACCTATTTTAGAACAGTACATACAACAGAGATCCAAGCAACCATATGAGTTCCAATACCTTTCGAACATAATCAGCGTACGAACAAGAGTGGGCTTTTAACGCAAGGGTACAAGCGGCAATGGCACGCTGGCTATCAATCGTTGCGCCTTTGCGCATCTGAAGGATGTTGCGTCTTTGCGTTACACGCATCTACTCCACATTCGAGAGGTATTAACGTCTAGCCCTTGACTGCATCCTTTAGCGTGCTGCTTGCGCTAAAGCCAGGGGTTTTCGTCGCAGGAATCGCAATCTTCGCACGGGTTTGTGGATTCACGCCCTCACGCGCCTGACGCTCCCGCACCTCAAATGTCCCAAACCCAGTGAGGGTGACTTTCTCGCCACGTACCAATGCCTCACTAATGACAGCCAAGGCAGCGTTGACAACTTCCGCAGTTGCCTTTTGGGTTGACCCTGTTTTGTCTGCAACAGCCTTGATAAAGTCGGTCTTCTGCATGATTTGCTCCTCCTAATGGCCAGAAAACATATCGGTACGAGTATAGCACAGATTTGCGGAGCGTCATCCCATTTTACTGGTGGCATTTAGAGAGAATCTACTGACTAGTGCTACCTATAACTGTCAACGCTCCAGGTTCGATATCGAGCGCGAGGCATGATGCAGCTACAATATGTTTGAGCCCTGCTGTAGGTATGTCACCTAGCGCTATAATAGCCAATCACCAATACTACTTAATACACCATGCTGAACAGATTGAGGATTGAATATGGATTTCCAGCTCACTGGCAAAGTCGCACTGGTTACTGGCGCAAGCCGCGGTATTGGCCGCGCCATCGCCCAAACCCTAGCGCACGAAGGCATGTCGCTCGTCATCGTTGCCCGATCTGGCGATCTCCTGAACGATCTGGCCAATACACTTCCAACCACATGCCTGGTACAGGTTGCTGATCTACGCGAGCCGACTGCTGCCGAAGAAGCAATTGAAGCGACAATCGCACGCTTTGGCCAGTTAGATCTGCTCGTCAATAATGCAGGTGCCACAAAACGTGGTGATTTTCTGGCGCTCTCCGAGCTAGATTGGAGCGATGGGTTTGCGCTCAAGTTCTTTGGTGCCATGCGCTTGGCACGTACCGCATGGCCTCACTTGCAAGCAACCCATGGGTCAATTGTCAATATCGTTGGCATTGGTGGGCGAACCGCGCAAGCCGAATTTACGATCGGCGGGAGTGTTAATGCAGCGCTGCTCAACCTAACCAAAGCATTAGCCGATCGTGGCAACTTGGACGGAGTGCGGGTCAATGCGATCAATCCTGGCTCAATAGCAACCGAGCGTCTCCAGACACGCATCCAACGCCTAGCAGAAACGCAGGGAATTGATCATGCTTCTGCAGCTCAAGAATTTGCAAGAGCCCAAAATATCACACGCTTTGGTCAACCCGAGGAGATTGCCCAAGCGGTGGCATGGCTTGCCTCGCCATTGGCATCCTATTGCCAGGGAGCAATTCTGGA
>JANLSE010000654.1:0-3171 GCA_031362265.1 Roseiflexaceae bacterium | reverse complement strand
TCGTGGCCTCTCGCCACTCGCCGCACGTGAAGTTACCTTTCGTGCGCTCGGCGACGCAGAAGCCATGCCAGCAGCTGATCTGCCATGGGAACGCATCGCAACCTGCCTGCGTTCGATCTGGGATGTGCCATGGGAGCCCAGCCTTGTGCAGCAGGAACATATTCCAATTGCTTTTGCAGCATACACGCTCAGCCATTTGCCAGGCCACATGCCTAGTGCAAGCATAAGCGCTGCGATTGAGGCATTCTATACCGCTGGTGAACGGTTAACGGATCACCAACAGCGGCGGGAGGCGCTGCGTGCCCAGATTCTGGATCTCCGTGAGCGCGTAGAACGGCAGCACAATGCCCTTGCAGGTGAGCTGGCGCAGGCACGCGATCTGGAGCGCTTACGTTGGGAGGGGGAAATGATTTTTGCCTACCTCCATACGATTGTGCCACGCCAACCCGAGCTGCGCGTTGAGGATGAACGGGGCGCTGAACGAATTATTCGATTGAACCCAGATAAGAGTGCAGTTGAATCTGCGCAGGAACGTTTCCGTGCCTACGATAAAGCGAAGGGTGCGGTTGAAGGTGTGCCAGAGCGCTTACGTGCTGCTGAGTTAAAGCTTGCGGGGATCGATGAAACCCTGGCGCTCCTTGAGATCGCCGATGGCTTTGATGCGATTGAGACGATTGCACTTGAGGCGAGTGAACAGGGCTTTCTCTCAACGCGCCAAGGCCTTGTCAAGCGCAAGCCGACGCGTGTCAAAACTGCGCCACTGCGGCTTGAGTCGAGCGATGGGCTATTGATCTATGCAGGGCGAAGTGCTGGCCAGAATGAGATGGTGACATTTAAGCTTGGTTCGCCAGATGATCTCTGGCTGCATGCGCGTGGATCGCCTGGTGCGCATGTGATCATCAAAAGTGCTGGTCGGCCAATACCAGATCAAACCCTTCGTGAGGCGGCTGGCCTTGCGGCGTATTTGAGCAAGCAGCGTGGTGAACTGGCAGTTGAGATCGACTTTGCGCGCCGAGTTCATGTGCGCCGGATCCGTGGTGGGCCGCCTGGGTTGGTGAGCTATCATGCCGATGGTACGATTCGGGTAGCACCACTTGCGCCATGGCAATGAATGTGATTGATACCGAAATGATATAATCTTTCATTGACACAAGCAGCCGATAGCAGGTACAATCCGGCAGAGCGGTAATCTGATGCTGTGCATGTGAGAGGAACTTGTGATTATGGATATTATTCGATCATTTTTAGATATTATTCTGCACCTTAATGATTATTTGGGGCAACTGATAACCCAGTATGGTTTCTGGACGCACTTCATCCTATTTGGGGTTATTTTTGCCGAGACAGGCCTCGTCATCACGCCATTTCTTCCAGGCGATTCATTATTATTTGCAGCGGGAGCACTTGCAGCACAATTTCCCGACTCGCTGAATGTGTTCTTGCTCTGGGTTATGTTGATCGTTGCTGCGATCGCTGGTGATACTGTCAACTACGCGATTGGGGCCTATTTCGGGCACAAGATCCTTGAGTGGAAGTTGCCGATTATTAAGCCAGCATATATTGATCAGACGCATAAGTTCTTTGAGAAGCATGGTGGCAAGACGATCATTTTGGCGCGTTTCACCCCAATTGTGCGTACATTTGCGCCATTTGTAGCAGGGATCGGCAAGATGGATTATCGCACCTTCCTGATCTATAATGTCAGTGGCGGTATCCTATGGGTGACACTTTTTGTTTGGGGTGGGTATCTATTCGGCAACCTGGATTTTGTCAAAAAGAATTTTGAACTGGTCGCCTTGGCAATCGTGATACTCTCATTGGTACCAATTGCCTATGAATATGTGAAGGCGCGTAACGAGAAGCGTGCAGAGGCGGCAAACACGGGGGCACAATGAGCTCGATACGCCAACGGATCCAACAGTTACGCAAAAAGCCCGAACCTGCCCCTACGCCAGCGCCAGTGACGCAAGCGTCATTTCGCGACCAGTCACTGGATTTGATGTTGGGGCGCTTCGGCCTACCAGGCGTACTTGTGCGCCAAGCTCTGGCCGATTTTAAGGATTTGCGCCCTTGGTGGCCGATTCTTATTCCAGTATTGCTGTATATTGCGGTAACCACATACCGCCGCGAGCGGGCTGAGGTATTGGCTGCAAGGAACACAACCAATCAGCATTGATTGATCGTCCTTTGCTGATGATTTTCAAGCGTGCTCCGCTGGCCGCAATGTTGTAGCGTCAGAGGGCGCGTTTTGTTATGCCTATGGCTACATTCATTAGGTAACCAACACTAATTGAATCGCCTGGCTGTGGGTTTGTATAGGCATCCTCAAGGCCAATGCGGCATGCACGACGCTCCTGAGGCGTGTCTTCATGACTATAGGTGATGTCGTAAAAGCGTGTCCCATGAATGTCGATCAGGCGAATATCCAGAAGCGTTGCATTCTTTCGGCCAGACATAATCATGATTAAGTACCGTTCTTGTTATACAGGATATTCGTGTGTTTAATAGCATCCCCACCATGTTTGATGACCATCTTGCCATGCCTTTGCGGTCGCGAAAATCTGGGCATGAGCATCAAGAATAGGTTGATCACGATATGGGTTCCATTCACCCCCCCATGTATCAGAGCTATACTGGAATAGCCCATAATAGCTGCCCGCTACCACTTCTGGGTTTCCCGATGATTCACAGATCATCACATTCCACATGTGTTCCACCGATTCTGTATATGGATGAGCTGTTCGCGCCTCTTCCATCCAAATTCGGTATTGGGTTTGAATATCGGGAGCGCTAGGCTCCAGTGCTTGCGAAGGGCTTGCTGTCGGTTGCGGCAGTGCGGTAGGGTGTATAGGCTCTTGGGTTGGTGGAATTGGCTCAGTAGGTTGCGATTCTGGTTGTTCGGGTGTAACTGAAGCTGGTTTAGATGTGCATGTAATTAAGAAGAACATACCAAATAGTACTACGAGCAACCACAAAGCGCGCAAGAGTCACCTCCAAGCTTGAAGAATTGTGCGGTGTTGCTGGAGCATTGTGTCGCAAGCAGCATAGTATCCCGCGCCAAGCTCTGGGATGACAACCAAATCTCAGTTTTCCTGAAGCACAAACCTCCGAATCGCTGCGGCAACGCCAGCTTGATCATTACTTGGCGCAACCCAATTGGCAGCAGTGAGT
>JANLSE010000089.1:0-2069 GCA_031362265.1 Roseiflexaceae bacterium | reverse complement strand
GCGAGCAACGATGTAGCGCTTGCCGAGGTGATAGCGCAGGATCCCGGGCGGTTCTGGGAAAATGTGAGCGGAAACCTGCGTGCGTTTGTTGGTAGTGGTGCTGAAGATACGAGTGAATTTGGGCGGGCGATTCAACTAAGGCTGTTAGGGTTCCCCGCGAACTGGCTGGCCACTATTGGGCTCTTGGCCTGGCTATGGAACCTTATTCGCATCATGCAGACTCCACAATCCACAGTTTCGTATCCACTTGTGCCGTTATTATGGGTACTATTGTATGTTCCTGCAATTGCGATTGGCTTTGCGCTGCCACGCTTCTTCTTACCCTTGGCGGCAATCTATGCATTGGCTGCGGCATGGGCCTTGCGGTGGGCCTGCCAACAGATCGGTGATGTGCGTGTACAGTTTGGGTTAGGGTTGCTTCTGCTGGCATTATTGTGGGGCGGCTTCAACACTGGGGCTACCTATGTAGTGCGCCCAGTGATCGTAGGTAGCGACATCCCAGGCCAACCAGAAACGAGCCTTGGTGTAGCTCGGTTGGTACTTACAATAACACAGCCTACTGATCGGGTTCTCATCCGGATCCCACCCGATGATGAGACTGGTTTGGCGTTAGCAAAATATTCAGCCATCAGCCAACGCGTCGTAGCACCAGTGGGAGATACAGTGGAAGCGCTCCAGGCAAGTGGTGCAACGCTGCTGGTATGGTCGGATCAACTTGGGCCAGCGCCAGAGGTAGGTAGGTTGGTAGGGAAGATTGGAGTGTACAGCGTGTGGCAACTCAAATAAATAACAAACATGCTGTGCAACGCTCGGATCGTCGCGATCTGCTCTGGCTTGCTGTTATTGTGCTGATTGGTGTAATACTGCGGCTGTGGATGATATGGATTACTCCACTTGATCCACGTTTTTCGAATGCCGACGATGGCGATTCCTATCGACGTGCTTTGCAAATGGCGGTGACGGGTCAGTATATTGATGATTTTTGGCTCATACGCCCACCACTCCAGGTTTGGTTTTATGCTGGTTGGCTTAAGATTGCATTGATATTGGGGATCCTCCAATCGGGGGTATTGATTATTCAGTTGGCACAGGTTGTTGTTGCGATTATTACGATACTGGTGGGCTATGCGATTGCATGGCGTCTATTCCAGTGCAGCCTATCCGGTCTCTTGTTTGCAGCATTCCTGGCGTTCTGGTATCCATTTGTCGAGCAACCCAGTGTCTTATATAGCGAACTGATCTATCTGGCGCTTTTTTGTATCCATGTATGGCTACTCCTGCGGTTTGATCAAACCGGCGCATGGCCTGATCTTGTGCTCAGTGGTGTGGCGTTGGGTGCGGCTGCCTTGGCGCGTTCACCAGCGCTGTATTCGCTAGCCTTTGTAGCGGTTTGGGTGGTAGTACGCAACTGGCAAACCAGCGAACAGGATCAGCAACCAATTGTTCGCTTGCGTAATGCCCTTGCGATCTGGGTGCTGATCGCGGTGGGATGTCTGATGGTTGTTCTACCCTGGACTATGCGGAATTATGCGCTCTACCATACGATTATTCCAATCGACACGCTTGGTCAGGTCAACTTATGGCTTGATCTGGATAAAAGTAGCCTGCGTAACGAGCATATTACAACGTTACGTGGCATGCCACAGGCTGAACGTGCTGGGTATGCACTCGCTCGTTCACGCGAGTTGCTCGCCGCGAATCCATTCAGGCCATTTGAGGGCATGTGGTCAACCTTCCGGCATATCTGGAAGGCATACTTCATTGAGGATTTCTTTGTCAAGCAGAGTTTCTTTACTCGTCCGTTGCGTGAGACGGCCTGGCTTGGGTTAGCAGGTGACGCGATCTGGTTGATCTTCGTTATGGCAGGGTTAGCTGGGTTGAGTGGTAGATTGCGTGAGGGCTTGCATGCACGCCTTTTTATGCTTGCCTGGTTGGGCTATTCGCTCGTTACTGTATTGATCTTTCATGTTGAGCCGCGCTATTTATACCCATTATGGATGCTCATTGGGCTGTATGGTGCTGGTACGTTAGGGAACGTAGGCAAGCAGGGGAGAAGCTGGTTTCAGAGG
>JANLSE010000143.1:0-10526 GCA_031362265.1 Roseiflexaceae bacterium | reverse complement strand
GTCTCTATGGCTCTTATCAAACACCCAGGCCGCGCAGTTGTATTGGGGGTGTTGGTTGGCACTGCACTGACCACACTCCTCGTGCTCCTTGCAGGGGTGCTCGCCGCAACGATTGTTGGCCTACCGATCAGCATGTTGCTGATTGTTGGGCTCCATGCGCCATTCATTTTTGGAATCGCTGCACTTATTCAGGCAGCTCGCGCGACACTCAACCCAAGCGCGCACGAGCTCTCGATCACTACTGGCCTCACTGCGATTGCACTGGTGCTGCCATTACTCTTGATTGGCTTGGTCTCGCCATTGGCAGCATTACTCCTGTTCTATGCGCTTGCAAGCCCTGGCCTGGGGGCAGCAATTCTCAACCGTGGCGGGACTGTACCCGTAGCTTGAGCCCATCCATGAGCTGTGCGTTCCAATGCCCACCATGGGCACTTGCTGGCGCTGCTGGCTCGAATGTATAGCGCCGCAACACATGGGCGGCCAGCGCTTTGGCCTCAATCTGCGCGAAATTAATCCCAATGCAAATGCGCGGCCCACCACCAAATGTCACTAGCCCATAGGGCGTGCGGCGCTCCTCATCGCGTGGTGCTAAAAAGCGATCAGGATCAAAACGTTCTGGCTCACTGAAAACACTCGGGAGCAGATGTGCGCCAGCTAATGAGAGCCGAATGTGGGTGTCTTCGGCAATCTGATACCCACCAAACTCAAATTCCGAGAGCGATACTCGTGGCACATTAATCACCGGCGGATACAACCTGCCCGTCTCACGCATAAATGCATCAAGGCGCTTCATGGCACGTAAGGCCTCAACCGAGGCAACCTCACCCGGCGCAACTAATCCATCGAGTTCCTCAGCAAGGCGTGCATGCTCTTCCGGATGGGTTGCCAATAACCAGAGCATCCACGAGACCAGTGTGGTGGTGGTTTCGTGCCCAGCCACCAGAAGAATATTAATATGGGCTAGCACCTGCTCATCGCTAAGTGCCTCACCCTGTTCATCACGTGCCCGTACGATCACACTCACAACATCACGGGGCTGCTGATCATTGGGTAACGCGCGCCGCTCCTGTATCATCCGCATAAGTGTTATGTACAGCTCTTGTTGCGCCATACGAGCACGCTTCTCGTAGTTTTCCCAGGTTTCGGCACGGTCGTCGAAGCGCAGGAGCGTATAGAAATGCTCGCGCATACGATCGATCTCCGGGCCACGCTCAAAGCCACCCAATGCAGCAGCGGCGATATCAAATGTTATCTCGCGTGCCTCTTCATATACATCTACCAGTCCACGTTCGGCCCAAGACGCGGTGCGATCTGCAATAACCTGTTGGATAATTGGAATATATGCCTCCATGGCTGCGGCTGTGAAGGCAGGATTCCACATCTTGCGATGGCGCGCATGTTCTGGGTCATCCATATTCAGCAACCCTTTGCCCAGCGTATCGCCAATCAGGGGAGTCCAGCCCTTATCGTGGCTAAAGTGTTGGCGGCCTGTATGCATCACAAATCGGTTGGCTTCTGGCCCCACCATAAACACATACTCGCCGGCCTCATAGCCATCACGAACAACCCATTTGAAGATCGGGCCATGCGTTACAGCAGCTTGTGCCATTAAGGCTGGGAATCGCCCCGACATGATATCTTCACCGGTGAAATTCACCTCTGGCAGATCTGCAATTGTTTTGGTCATGGATTCCTCACTATTCCATATTCGCGATTGAGGTCTGTTAAAGCGCACATTACTTGGTGTTACCTGAGTATATTGCTCTACATCTGCATCCCATAGCGTACATGAGGAAGACGAATAGCCTTAGCGTGAAGTTGCAGGTCACTATGTAGCCAGGTGGTGGTTCTTCATAATCTGAGCCAAGAGTCCGCGACACCCTTGCTCAATCAGTGTATAGGTTTCCTCAAAACGCCCATCAAAGTATGGGTCGGACACTTCGCTCATCCCTAAATCAGGCGCATAATCCATGAGCAATGCAAGCCGTGTCGAAGCCGCAGCGCCCATTACGCGTAAATCGCGCAGATTGGCACGATCCATTGCGATCAGATAATCAAAGCGCGGAAAATCATTCTGTGTTACGACACGCCCACGATGTGTTGATGTTAGCCCATGGCCGCGCAGTACCGCAAGCGTCCCGGGATGCGGCGGCTCGCCCATATGCCAAGCGCCCGTCCCCGCCGAATCCACCGATATCTGACGCTCCAGCCCAGCTTGTTGCACCTGGTAGCGAAAAATGGCCTCGGCCATCGGCGAACGGCAGATATTCCCTAAACAGACAAACAGTACCGCAATATGTTGGCGTGCAGGGCGATGTAATTCCGGCACAAAAGCCTCCTCAGAGTCGGGTATAATGGAGCGATGGAACGCAAAAACGCAAGAACGCAAGAGCGCAAAATGTAAGAACGATGGAGCATGTTTGGCTTTTGCGCTATGCGCTACCTTGTGTCCTGTCACATACGTCGTTCATGCCTTTGCTCCAATATCATCTGCCATGTTGCCTTATAGTACCATATGACAAAGAACCCGATTGCCGAGAATATTACCCGCATCCGTGCTCAGATTGCAGAGGCTGCGGTACATGCAGGCCGTAATCCTAATGAGGTGCGGCTGATCGCCGTGACAAAAACGCATCCACCAGAGATCGCAGTATTGGCATTAGCCGCTGGTGTGTACGATCTAGGTGAGAACCGTGTACAAGAGGCTGAATCCAAGATTCTGGCACTTGCGAACCATAAACCAAGCACATGGCACTTGATTGGACATCTCCAATCGAATAAAGCCAAACGGGCAGCGCAACTGTTCGACATGATTCAATCGGTTGATAGCCTACGTCTCGCAGAAACTCTGGATCGCTTTGCAACAGAACGAGCGCACCCACTGGATATTCTGCTTCAAGTGAATGTCTCAGGGGAAGCCAGTAAAGATGGATTTGATCTGGCCGACTGGCAACAACGCCAGGAAATATTGAATGCCTTCACCCACGATATTGAACGGATCACACAGCTCCCAAATATACGCATCCGTGGCCTTATGACAATCGCACCAATTGGCACACTTACAGAATCACAGCAATACTTCCAGGTTACCAGATTGCTCCGCGACCAGTTGCAGCAGCGATTCCCTGAATGCGATTGGTCACAACTCTCGATGGGCATGACCGACGATTTCACGGCAGCGATTGCTGAAGGTGCAACGATGATTCGGATCGGGCGAGCAATATTCGGATCGCGGTAGGAGCGCAACGGAGCACAAGAGCGCAGGAACGCAAAAGCGCAAGAACGCAAAAGCGCAAGAACGCAGGAACGCAAGAACGCAAGAACGCAAGAACACAGGAGCGCAAGAGCAGCATTTGCTTGCTATGCGTTGTGCGCTGTGCGCTATGCGCTATGCGTTGTGCGTTCTGCGTTCTGCGCTGTTCCGGTTCTGTGGTAGGATATAGCAAACAAGATTACACAAGCCGAAGGAGGCAGGTTTGAGCATCCTGGTTGATAGCAATACACGTCTCGTAGTGCAGGGTATCACTGGACGCGAGGGTGAGTTCCATACCCGGCAGATGGTCGCATATGGAACAAATGTGGTAGCAGGTGTTGTACCTGGCCGTGGTGGTCAGACTGCGATTGACGGCAAGGTACCTGTTTTCGACACGGTGCGCCAAGCCGTTGAGCAAACTGGAGCAAATACAGCAATCATTTATGTACCAGCACCCTTTGCACCGGATGCAATTCGCGAGGCAGCGGCGGCTGGAATCGCATTGGTTGTCTGTATCACCGAGGGCATCCCCGCCAATGATATGGTCAGTAGCTATGCCTTTGTCAAGGAATATGGCGCGCGCCTGATTGGCCCGAATTGTCCTGGCCTTTTGACACCAGGGCAAGCCAAGGTTGGTATTATTCCTGGCAATATCGCAACACCCGGCCCAGTCGGGGTTGTTTCCAAATCGGGGACACTGACCTACGAGGCCGTAGATGCGCTGACACGCTTGGGCCTCGGCCAGAGCTCAATTGTTGGCATTGGTGGCGACCCGATTATCGGCACATCGTTTGTTGATGTGCTGGAGCTCTTTCAGGCCGATGACGCCACCAAGGCAATTGTGCTTATTGGTGAGATCGGTGGGCGGGCTGAGATCGACGCCGCAGACTATATCAAGGCATATGTGACCAAACCAGTTGTGAGCTTTATTGCTGGGCAGACAGCACCGCCCGGACGGCGTATGGGCCATGCAGGCGCAATCATTTCGGGTGGCGAAGGCACGGCTCAGGAGAAAATGGCCGCACTCGAGGCTGTCGGTGTCAAAATCGCAAAACTACCAACCGACATTGCCCAACTCGTGAAAGAGAGTTTGGGCTAGCTGCAATAGGTAGGGGTTAAAGCGCTTGCTTAACCCCTATTTCATTATTCTAGGTAGGATTGAAGCTGTGCGCCAACACCTGGTTCGCGCAAGTGCCGCAGGGCATCAGCTTCGATCTGGCGGGTACGCTCACGCGTGATGCCAAATACAGTACCAACCTCCTCAAGCGTTCGGCGGCGCCCATCCATCAAACCATAGCGCAACTGCAGCACATGGCGCTCGCGCTCGGGCAGTTGCTCAAGCGCATAGGTCATGTCACGCTCAAGCATATGCTTTGCAGTAATCTCAAGCGGCTCATCGGGCGATTCCGAGGGAATCACATCCCCAATCATCCCTTCATAATCTCCACTAAGTGGCTGTTCCAGCGAGATTGGCAATGCTGAAGCCTGAAGTAACTGCCGCACCTTCCGAATAGTGAGGCCTGAGGCATCGGCGAGTTCTTCAACGCTTGGCTCACGCGCTAACGACTGTTCTAATCGTCGTGAAACACGCCGGAGTTGATTGATCGAATCACTCATATGCACTGGCAGCCGGATCAAACGACTCTGATCCGCTAACGCTCGTGTGATCGCCTGGCGAATCCACCATGTCGCATAGGTGGAGAAACGATGTCCTCTTGAAGGATCGAATTTCTCGACCGCACGCATCAGGCCAATATTCCCCTCTTGGACAAGATCCATGAGCGAGAGCGGGCCATTAATATATTTCTTGGCGATACTAACAACCAAACGCAGATTCGCCTGAATCAGTTGCCGCCGTGCATCTGCGCCTACCACAATTTCTCGTTCAAACCCGATTCGCTCGTTCCATGGAAGAATCCCCGTATGAGCAAGAATCGCTGCAACTTCCTGGGCGCGTTGCATTTCCTGAGCAAGCCGCACTTCATCATTGGCACTCAAAAGCGACACGGTGCCGATTTCGCGCAGATATAACTGTACCGAATCCTCAGCAGGCAAGTGCTCCCGCATCGAGAGCTCATATTCCTCAAGCAACTCAAGATCAAACTTGGGCGGAACAACATCCACCACTTCTGTTCCATCTTCATTGTGTCGCGCGTGCAGTTGTGTGTATCTCATCATACTGCTCCATACTGAGTTTCGTAACCTATATGAGCGCCTACATGACTAGGAAGACTCATGTACATGTGTACGAAAACTGTGCAGATTCTGGATGTACGCTACGCGCTGTACGGAAGGAATCAGGTGATGCGAGGTACTACAGAGGCAAAATAGCTGCACTAGGTATCAGGGCAGCATTACATACGTTTAGCGCTACGGCTACTGTTGGCGATTGAGAACAAACTCGGCCAACTCAAATAGTGCACGCCGTGTAGTAGAGGCGGGAAACATACTAAGATGGCTACGCGCGCGATCAATCAGCATGCGTGCATCAGCCATTGCACGTGTGTGGCCACCCTCAGCGAGAACCGCCGCAAGGATTTGTGGCACATGTGCTGGATCTGGGCGGGCAGTACGAGCAACCTCACTTAACAGCGGGTCGGCGCTTCCGGCCGCAGCATAAATTAGTGGCAATGTGAGGGTGCCTTCGCGTAAATCATTGCCCGCAGGCTTACCCAACACATGCTCATCACCAACAAAATCGAGAATATCATCGATCACTTGGAATGCCAGACCAAGCTCATACCCAAAGCGACCGAGCATCTCGATCTGCTCGGGAGTCCCACCAGCAACGGCAATTCCAGATTTACATGCAGCCTCAAACAGCACAGCTGTCTTTGAGCCAATCTTGCGCCAATATTGGCTAAGCGCCACATCAAGTGGTTGGATCTGCACGACCGGACTAAGTTCGCCTTCGACCATGGTCTGCGCAGCACTGACATAGAAGCGAATAATACGCGGATCTGGTTCGCTGGCAAGCTCATAGGCTGCCAATGCAAACAGGTAATCGCCCAACATGAGGGCAACATCCTTATCCCAGCGATTGTGTACTGTCGTACGCCCACGGCGTTGCCCGGCATTATCGACTAAATCGTCGTGAATGAGTGATGCGGCATGCAATAATTCAACCGCAACAGCTGGATGGCTAGCACGCTCAAATTGATCACTCACCAGCCGTGCTGCAAGCAATACCAGCGCTGCACGCAAGCGCTTACCACCCGCAGCAACCGTATATGCACCCGATGCGCTCAGTAAAGCCGATTGAGAATGAGTCCGGTCGAGTAGTAAATGCTCAACCGCCATCAAATCATCAGTGATATCAGCACGCTGGAGAATGTCGCTGATAGTAGCGGAGTACATTCGCACTAGCGGGTCGTTTCGGCGCTGAGTTAGGATATCGATTTCGATGGACGATACAGCCATGCCGTGCAACCTTCTCCGCGAACACTCTACTTGTTCAATATATCACAATCTTCTTGTGAAGTCAACCAGTGCCTAATGCACAGGTTTTGCACGGGTCAGCTATCGCGATTGTCCAATCGTCAAATGCCAGATGAAAGCGGGTTATCAGACGGACCCCTAGTCTCGTGCTGAATACCAGTCCAACACCCGTAAGGCGCGTAGCGTGTTCCACCGGCTCGGCTGGCCTTCGCCCTCATCCACTTCGACCGCCATCGTACCGGGGTGCTGGTTCTCAAGCGGCCATCGGCCGTCGCTATCGCGTTTTGCCTCGACCAGTTTGATCGCCTCGGCCACACGCTCATCCGGTGTGGCACCAGCTCTGCGCAGGTACTCGAGTCCCCGCAGCACGTCATAGTGCCACCAGTTCGGGAAGGAGAAGTGTGTCCAGGCAGGATCGATGACCTCGCCGGTCGTCCGCCGCCGGAGGAGGTGGCGCTCAAGAAGGTATTCCTGCCCACGGAGGCGGGCCGCTGTCACCTCGGCGCTACTCCCGCCGGCCAGTTCGTATTCGAGCAGGGCTTCCAGCACACAGATCGTGGTGTTAAACGACGACCGTGTCGAGCCGTTGGCGACCTCGCAGTTCCAGCCGCCGTCGGGCAGTTGCTCAGCAAGCAGGCGATCGACGATTCGCTGGACGTCTTGGCCGAAGTAGGCGCCGCTTGCGGCTACCTGCCCGTTGATGCACGGCTCGACCTCGCCCGCGAAGAAGGGAGTGCCGACAAATTCCTCGCCCCGCCACGTGCCATCCCAATCCCATCCTCGCCATGTCACGCAATCGTGGACGAGGCCTACTGCACGACGCGCCTCATCGCTCGCGGGATCGAGCCCCAGTTCTCGCAGGAGCGACAAGGCATGCATCGTGGAGTCCCAACCACGGTTCCACGCCACGCCAGCCCACGACCCGTCGGCTCTCTGTAGGGCGAGCAACTGAGCGCCCACGCCCTCGGTGGCGACCCGCGCTCGCTCAGCCGCGACCTCCTCTGTAGGCGCACCGATCAGATCTTGCATCGCCTGCCAGCGGATCGAAGGGTCAGAATCAAGCAGCCACTGTATGACCGACCTAGTTGGCTTCGAGGCTTGCCATTTGGATTGATTGGTCGCCATTTGCTGGAGCCCCTTAGGCTATTTCCGACAATCCGCTTCCGGCTAGGGTAAAGGATAACGATCTACAATGCCTTCTGATTTTCGCGTGCGGATTCAAGCCGCCCAAGGTGACATGCCTCGCTTAGGCTCACAAGATATGGCAAATCATCACCATATTCAATCACACTAATACTTGCATTTGTTACCCAAATTCGGTTGATCCGATCCATATTCATGCCTAACGCATCCGAAACCAATATTTTCACAACGACATCATGGGTAGAGACTAATATTGTCCGGTTGCTATATTCGGTCAGCAATCGATCTTTGAAATCAAGCACACGTTTGAGAATATTACTAAAGCTCTCGCCATTTGGGAATTGCGAGCGTGTTGGATGTTGGCGCCATTCGCGCAAGCCATCACCATAGCGCGTTATAACTTCGTTGCTGAACAGACCCTGCCAATCACCATGGTGGATCTCCATCAGGGCTGGCTCTTCGCGAAAGGGTACATCGGGATGGTAATGTGCGATTGCTCGTGCAGTGTTTGCAGCACGTTGAAGCGGGCTTGTGAAGATCGCATCAAATTGTTCGCGTTGTAGGCGGCTGCCTAATGCCTCGGCCTGGCTTGCACCCAATGCGGAAAGAGGCGCATCGGCCTGGCCTTGGTAACGCCCAATTCGGTTCCATTCGCTCTCACCATGGCGAACGATGATCAAACGCATGTGTACCTCTCAAGACCAGAACCCAGAACAAGGGAACAAGAGAACAAGGGAACAAGAGAACAAGAGCGCGCCTCGCAGAACCAAGAACCAAGAACCAAAGAACAAGCAAGCGTAGCTCTGCGTTGTATGTTCTGCGTTCCAATGCTTCAATGCTTCGCCCAGAGGGCACCCGGCTTCAATGCTCCAACGCTCCAACGCTCCAACGCTCTGCGCTTCAATGCTTTGGCTGCTATTCTTCAGGGAATAACTCATCCACTTCGGCATAGGCAACCTTACGAGCTGTGGCACTTGTCGCGACAGCAGAGCGATCGCCTACTGCTTTATAGAATGTCTCATCATAGCCGCGTGTACGTATCACCACCGGCATTGGCACTGCGTGGCCAAGAATCATCGCCTGCTGTTTTGTATCCAAGCTGGCAAGAACGGCACGTAACGCACCACTACCGCCAACCCCGGTAAAGACCGCATCGATATCACGGTCGTCGTTGAGCAGTGCAGTAACACGGGTTCCCAGTTGGCTCATCACCTCGGAGCTAATCGAGGATGGTCGCTGATCCACAATCAAGAGCGTCACACTGTACTTACGCAACTCGCGGGCGATTGTACCAAAGATTGTGGTTCCCGAGGTTGAATCACTCAAGAACTTATGCGCTTCCTCAATGGTAATCATGAGTTGGCGTGGTCGATCTTCCTGTTTTTGCGTTCGGAGGAATTGTTCGCTCTGTTCGATCCAGCGACGATGGATTCGGCGCGTGATAATATTAGCCACAAGCATATACGAGAGCATATCGTTGTGCTGACCAAATTCCAGCACAATATGATACCCTTGCTCTAAGGCTTGAATCATCTGATCAATAACCGCGCGTTCAACATGCTCACGCACAAATGATTTGCGTTGGATCTGTTCCAGCTTACGCTTCAATGCACTGATTGCGCCGGCATGTCCGCCTGCCTCCTCGGCAAATACCCGCAACTGCTCGGCATCCATCTTCAATAGCGTTGAAAGCCAGCGATCCTTGAAGCGATCAACCAACAAGTACGCCGATTCAGCAGCTGTTGGATTGAGATTAAGTTCCTCTTTCAGCAACTCAATGTCACCAACCTCAATCTGATCCATGCCAATCAACACTTCAGCATCAATACTGACACCACGATTGCGCGAAGAAGCTGGATCGAGTGAATAGACTAACACCTTGTTGCCAAAGAGCTGGCGTAGCCCTTTCACAAATGTGCGCCCCTCGGATGTAGCCTCATGGCCATATTCGTTATGCATATCGAAGATTAGATTTGATGCAACATCGGATTTAATTGTGCCACACAAGAGTAGACGTGTCAGAAAACTCTTACCAGTGCCGCTCTTACCAAAGATCCCATTTGAGCGTTCAACTAACTTACGCAGATCAATACAGACTGGCACATCCATGTCGAGCGGACGCCCGATCTCGAAATGTGTCTCGCTCTCACTCCCAAACACACGCTTGAAATCGGCCTCATCGGCCTCGAGTACTGGCGCGAAGTGGCGTGGCACAGTCTTTGGTGGCTGGGTGCCTTCGTTGGTATCTCGTGGCAGCATCAACATGGGTTTGAGGGTGATTGCGCCATAGGTAGAGGTTCCAGCCAGTACCTCATAAATGAAGGGATCACCATTTGGTGGATCGGCCAGGATCTTCTGACTGGTCGCTTCCAACACAACGTCGGTTACCATAGAGAAGAACTCATGACGATCACCCTGGACAACCACAAACTTGCCGACGCGCATATCCTCGACACTTTCACTCCCAGCGAGGCGTGCGGCCAACCCCTTAACCAAAGAGCCACTCGTGATGACACCAAGACGTGTACGTTGATGCGGTGGCATAGCAACCCCTAATTCCTAATCCACAATTCTAGAACAAATATAGCACATTTTTAGGCACTTGACATCCAACCAAAACACTGTATACTTGGTGCCGGTGAATAATTTCACCAATGAAATTCGCGCTCTCCGGCGCGCGGCCACACGAACC
>JANLSE010000537.1:0-2462 GCA_031362265.1 Roseiflexaceae bacterium | reverse complement strand
GCGCGTGGCCTGGACGCATTTGCTTCCTATCGCCCGGTAACCCGCGCACAGCTGCTTGGCTTCGCCGAGCGCCGGATGGAAGCGATTGAGCACCTAGCGCGTGATTTCCCTGGGAACCGACAGACCGAGAAAAGCGCCTTTGATCTCCCCGATCTGGCCACATTCACCCAAAAGGCACGCTCGTTGGCCGATGCACTCCACGAGTTTCTGACGCTTGAACGCCATACAGTGCTGTCCGCCTGGAAGCAGGCACGCCTGGCACCACCTGAGCGCCGGGTATTGGCGGGTGTCAGCCTGATCGTGCGCTGTGAAGAAACCGATCAGGATCCCGAGTTTGTGGCAACCCTCAATGAGAGTAGGCGCCGCCGTGCTCTGCGTGCCGAATACACGGCTGAGTTTCTTGCGGCCCATCCACAGCGCAAACGGGCAACCCTTACTCATGAACAAAAGGCGGAGACGGCTGAGATTGAGCTCAATGCACCCTATCGGCTACGGCTCGATCTAGCTGGCGTCGATTGCGATCTTGCCACTGCACTACGATTGACCACCATTTCCGCAGGGGACTACGCCATTCTCGCGCCGCGCTGGGCGGTGGATGAGCGTCTGCCTGTGGAGCAGCAGCGCCAGTTTACCCCGACCGCCAAGCAATTACTGTACCAGCCACGCGTTAGAATCGTCGCAATCCACGCCGAGACTGGTCTGGTGGATCTGGTGCCAGTACAGGGCGTTGGCGGTGATGGGTGCTACACATTTGGCTCTCGCCAGGCACAGCCCACGTTTGGCGAGCAGTACACGCTTGAGATCGATCCAGGCGATAGCTATGGCCAGCGCTGTATGCAAATCGCTGAGGAACTGCGTGCTGGAGCCAGTAATACGCTGCTTACGCGCCTTGCTGAACCTCAAACTGAGCGTGTCATTTGGCCAGCTGCCGCCAGCGAGGCCCAGCAACGCTTTGCCGCCGGGCTGGATGCCTTACGTGTCCATGATGCCGCACTGTTTGATTGCTACCTTGATTGGCGGATCCTTGAGGCACCACTTTATCGGGTGGATTCGCGTACCAGCCCACCACCGGAGGCACATTGGAGTGTTCTGAGCCGCGAGGATGCGCAGGGTGTTTTGAGTAGTTCTCCCTATGCTTTTGCGGCCATCACCCCCTTTGCCACATCCCGTATGAGCAAAGGGTCAGGAGCACAGTACCACTGCCAGCCCTTCGTGGATTGCCTGGTGCTCGATGAAGCCTCGCAGATGAATCTGGCCGAGGCATGTATGGCCGCACTTCCGCTCCGACCCGATGGTCAGCTGATCATTGTGGGCGACCACCGTCAGATGCCACCAATCGTGCAGCATGGCTGGTCGAGCGAGCGCCGTCGAACGTTCCAGGAATATCGCGCCTATGCGTCGCTATTTGAGATCTTGCTTGAGCGCCAGCCCGCGCCACCCATGGTGCGCTTCGCAGAGAGCTTCCGGCTCCATCGCGATATCGCGCGCTTCTTACGCGACGAGATCTACATCCATGATGGCATTGAATATCACTCGCGGCGTAGCGACACCCTGGCCGCTGCGGTCTACGACGATCCCTTTCTCGCCAGTGTTCTGGCACCCGAGTATCCACTTGTCGTTGTCGTTCATGAAGAAGCCGCCAGTCAGGCGCTCAATCCCTATGAGCTTGCGCTGGTGAGCCCAATCCTGTGTGCACTGGCTGAGCAGCATGGCTTGGATGCCACGCTTGGATTGGGCGTGGTAGTGCCGCATCGCGCCCAGCGCGCGGCCCTCAAGGAAGCGCTGCCGGCCTTATTTGCCGATTTGGTGAGCAATCTCGATGAGGCGGCAGTTGATACCGTTGAGCGCTTTCAGGGTGGTGAGCGGACTGTGATTCTGGTAAGTGCTACTGAGAGTGACCCGGATTATTTGCGTGAGGCCGGTGAGTTCCTGCTCGATCCGCGCCGCCTGAATGTGGCGCTGAGCCGTGCCAAGCAGAAGCTCATCCTGGTCGCAGCGCGTGCGGTCTTTACGCAATTCTCCACGGACGAACAGATCTTTGCGCATGCGCAGATCTGGAAGAACCTCATTCGGCGTGCCTGCACGACGCTCCTGTGGGAAGGAACACGCAATGGGGTAGCGGTGCAGGTGTGGGGAAATACGCAGCGTGGGCTGTAGTGTTATTGCTGTTTGCCTGAGTACCGTACCGATTTTCGGCACCATTTAGTATACGGTTTCATTGGTGCCAACGGCTGAATACTGGCGGTAACTGAGGCCCTAAGTGATCTGGAGAGCTATCGAGAGATCGATTTGGGTATAGGCTGCACACGAATCTGCTTCGCAACCTCTTGCCAGAGAGTCCCTTATAATATATACTGAAAGTATCTACTTTTACGAATGGAGAAGGTTAATGGATACAGCAAAGATTTTCCAGAATGGGCAAAGTCAAGCCATTCGCCTGCCAAAAGAGTATCGTTTCCGCG
>JANLSE010000536.1:0-8874 GCA_031362265.1 Roseiflexaceae bacterium | reverse complement strand
GAACTTCGCTAAGCCGCTCAGGGGCATGATCAATAACATCAAGAGTCTGTGTGCCAAAGGTATCGACAATCCGCTGTGCGGTGGTGGGGCCGATCCCTTTGATTAGGCCCGAGCCAAGGTAGCGGCGGATACCATCGATTGTTGAGGGCAGCACACTATGAAAGCGCTCGACTTCCAGTTGGCGGCCATGTTCAGGGTGATCGACCCAGCGCCCTTCAAGCTCAAGGGTCTCACCAACCTGCACACCGATCAGCTTGCCAATAATCGTGACAATCGTATTGCGGGCTTCGGGGCGTACACGCGCAACCGTATAGCCATCGCTCTCGCTATGGAAGGTGATGCGTTCGAGTGTGGCGCGCAGTATTGGCATAGACCCTGGTATCGCATTCGATAGTTGTATTGGTATCGTATCATCCACGGCTGTGTCTGGCAAGGAACTGCTCCAATGCTCCATCGCTCCATCGCTCAGTTGACAACCTCACACAGCTGTGGTATTCTCCACTTAATCGTTTCACTAATTCACTTAAACGGTTCACTGGCAGTAACAATGGCCGTGACGATCAAACAAGTCGCACAGATGGCGGGCGTCTCAACGACGACTGTCTCGTATGTGGTGAACCGCACTGGTGCAGTAACCGATGCGACACGGCGGCGAGTGTTGGATGCAGTCAAGCTATTGGGCTATCAACCCAGCCATGCCGCACGTAGTATGCGTGGCCGCAGCCAGACAATCGGCCTGATGCTTCCGGCACATACGGATCGATTGGCAGATCCGGCCTATGCAGATTTATTGGCAGGTTTGGTTGGTGCCGCAGCACGGCTCAATTACTACTTGTTATTCGCACCAGCCGAAGCCGATGAGCCACAGTTGAGTCTTAGTCTCCTGAAGACAGGGCGTGTCGATGGAGTAGTACTGCTGGATATGCGTGTTGATGATCAGCGTGCATTAGCCCTCTCGGCGGCCAAGGTGCCACATGTCTGTGCTGGGCCAGCGCCAGCCGGAAGCTCATATGCAGCTGTCGATGGCCGCTCTGGGGCGATGCAAGCAGTCGCACATTTGGTAGCATTGGGGCATACCAGGATTGGCCTGATTCAACTACCATCTGAGCTTGCCGACAGTGAGCCACGCTATCAGGGCTACGCCGAAGCGCTGCTCGATGCTGGATTGGAGGTTGACCCACAGCTGATTATTGAGGCGGGTGTGCGTGAAGAGGATGGCTACCAGGCAATTAGTGAACTCATGGAACTCCCTGAGCCACCTACCGCTGTCTTAGCCTCAAATGACGACCTAGCCTTTGGCGCATTACATGCCCTCCACGATGCTGGGTTCGCCGTTGGCTCCGATGTCTCATTGGTTGGTTTCGACGATTTGCCGCTAGCTGCACACACCCAGCCACCCTTAACAACGCTACGGCAACCACGGCGAGCACTCGGTGAACAATTGGCCGAACTGCTCCATGCCGCAATATTAGATCGCGACGCTCCTGCCCGGGGTGTCACGTTGGCTCCACGCTTGGTTGTGCGCCGCTCGTCGGGGCCGCCCGTGGTGAGGTAGGAGCGCAGAGCGCAGAGCGCAAGAGCGCAAGAGCGCAAGAGCGTTGCAATATTGGTTCTTGGCGGGCGAACACAAGGTTCGCCCGTACGATGATGGAATAATGGGTATGGTTGAGCGAACCTCGTATTGGTTCTTGGTTCTCTAGTTCTGCGGTTCCGCTGTTCTGCAGTTCTGCGGTTCCGCTGTTCTTGGTTCTTTCATCGGTTTTGTAACGCCGCGTAGCGTAACAAGGAGAGCACAATGGCGAGCATCAAGTACGACCATGTATGGAAGCGGTTCGGTGATCTGGCGGTTCTCAAGGATCTGAATATCGAGATCAACGACCAGGAATTTCTGGTGTTGGTCGGGCCATCTGGTTGTGGCAAGACGACAGCTCTGCGCTGCTTGGCCGGGCTGGAAGAAATCACCGATGGCAATATCTACATTGGCGACCGGGTGGTTAACGATGTGCCACCCAAAGATCGCGATATCGCCATGGTCTTCCAGAGCTATGCGCTCTACCCACACATGTCGGTCTACGATAACATGGCCTTCGGCCTGAAGCTCCGCAAGACACCCAAGGCCGAAATCGACCGGCGTGTCAAAGAGGCTGCCGAAATGCTTAAGATCGGCCACCTCGTGGATCGCAAGCCCAAAGCACTCTCTGGCGGTCAGCGCCAGCGTGTCGCTCTTGGCCGCGCGATTGTGCGAAACCCAGCCGTGTTCCTTATGGATGAGCCACTCTCGAACCTCGATGCCAAACTACGCGTCGAGACACGTGCAGAGATCTCCAAGCTGCATCAGCGCCTCAAGACCACCTTCATCTATGTGACCCACGACCAGGTTGAGGCCATGACGATGGGTACACGCATCGCAGTTATGAAGGATGGCATTCTTCAGCAGCTTGACACACCACAGTCCCTGTACGATCACCCAGCCAACATGTTCGTCGCTGGCTTCATCGGATCACCCTCCATGAACTTCTTTGAGGCGACTTTGCAACGTGCCAACGACGGTGCAGTTGTCGATTTCGGCAAGTTTGCCCTGCCAGTACCCTCATCCAAGCTCGATCTGGTCTCCGGCCATATTGGCAAGCAGGTCTACTTCGGTATTCGCCCAGAGGATGTACACGACTCACAGTTCCATCCACGTGGCGTTGATGAGAGCGCCAAGATGGCCTCATCGGTTACCGTTCTCGAACCACTCGGCAGCGAAGTCTATGCCTTCATCGATGTTGGTGGCAAAGAACTCGTCAGCCGCTTGGATCCACGCACAGGCGCCAAGGTTGGCCAGCCACTTGAGGTCATCGTCGATATGGCCAAGATGCATATCTTCGACAAGGAAACCGAGAAGGCTGTCATCTAGATTTCACCACAGACGGGTACCCGTCTGTGGTAAATAAAAAGCGGCTGGCTCAGAACGAGCCAGCCGTTTTGAATTTGGTACGGGAGGAGGGAATCGAACCCTCGACTTGAGCTTGGAAGGCTCTCACGTTACCACTACGCCACTCCCGCATACCGCATGATTCTAGCCGGGCTTGCCATTCCCGTCAAGCCCTACTTTTGGGGTATCGTATGTTGCTCGCCCTCACCACAAATCCAGCAATCGATCGAACACTGGTTGTGCCAGGTTTTCGCCATGGCGAAGTCACGCGGGTCACCGAACGGCGTGATGCTGCTGGCGGCAAAGGACTGAATGTCGCCCGTGTCGCGCATCGGCTTGGGTACCCAGTGCGTGCCTGTGCTCCGCTAGGGGGAAATACTGGTCAGGCTATTGCAGATCTGGCTGCCGCCGAAGGCCTTGCGGGCGCATGGTTCTGGATGGAGCGTGGCGTTTCACGTGTGTGCCTGCTGATCAGCGATCTCCAGACCCAGGATACCTTGGTCATTAATGAGCCTGGCCCCATTATGCAGCCCAGCGATTGGCATGGCTTTGCGGCATTCGTACAAGAACAGGCGCATACCGCCAGCGCAGTTTCGTTCTCTGGTAGCCTTATGCCAAATGTACCAATCTCAGCCTACACCGATCTTGTGCAGGCATTGTTACAAACACACAGGACAATCTATATCGACATCAGTGGTGAGCCATTACGCGCCACCCTGGATCTGCCCATCGCGCTCCTCAAGGTCAATGCACACGAATTGGGTGCTGCGCTTGGGCGTACCATTAGCAGCCCCGCCGATGCACTTGCCGCCGCACAGGCAGTACGGAGCCGTAAGCCCGGCCCGCAGGCAGTTGTTGTCACCTTAGGCGCAGCAGGGGCGATTGCGTGCAATCATAGCGGCGCATGGCATGCCCGTACCCCACCGATCCAACTCGTCAGCCCGGTTGGTAGCGGCGATGCTGTTCTCGCTGGAATTGCCACCCAACTCCTGCATGGCGCGAGTTTAGATACTGCCCTCCTCACTGGTGTTGCCTGCGGTGCCGCAAATGCCCAAACACTTGGTGGCGGAATCATTGAGCCAGCCGAGGTTCAGCGTTTGGTGGCAGCAAGCAGCATTGAAGCATTGAAGCCGGGTACCCTCTGGGTGTAGCATTGAAGCATCGAAGCGCAAAGTATTCCACCGTTCCATTGCTTCATTGCTCCACGGCTTCATTGCTTCATTGCTCCATCGTTCCACGCTCCAGATTAAAGAGATCGTTATCACGACGTGTGGTCGTTGCGTCATCTTAACATACAGTTGCCATTTAGACACTCGCTATTACGCATTACAATGCGCTTTGTGGAAATCCATCTTTGTAAGAAGATAAACATGCGACTCACCACACGTTCATCTTGTTCCCTCATCATGACAACATCTCGGAAATTGATTCAACATGTGCCAGTGATAAGAGGGAACGCATGTATCTGTGGGTGGATAACAGCCGACCGCCAGTCGATATGGCCGAGAGCGAGCCAACCTGTGAGCGAACCGTGATCGCTCAGGCCAAGCTTGGCAACCCCGAAGCGATTGGCTGGCTCTACGAGCGCTATGCGCCACTGATTCGCCGCTATGTCGCTGGCCGTATTGGCGATCATCAACTGGCAGAAGATATATGCAACGATGTATTTGTGAAAGTCATCGAAAGCCTTGGCCGCTATGAGGATCGTGGCTGGCCATTTTCCGCGTGGCTCTACCGCATTGCCTATGCACGCACAATGGATATCTTGCGCCAATCGCGCCGCCGCCCCTCTGTGCCACTCGATGATGGCTTGCCTGGCAATACTGAACCGCTGGACGAGACGATTTTGACGCGGATTGCCTATCACGAAATCCAAGAACTGATGGACGATCTCACCAGTGAACAACGTGTGGTGCTGCGGCTACGCTTCGACGAAGATCGCAGCCTCGCCGAAGTTGCCGAGTCGCTCGGTCGAACCGTTGGCTCGGTCAAAGCACTGCAACATCGTGGCCTCGCCCGCCTTGCCGAAATCCTCACCGACCGCGGCGGCCATGCAGTCATGATGGTCTAAGCTACCTCCCACCCATCATTCAGGATCAGCAGCGCTCAGGAATCAGCTTGGGCTGCGTCCAATCCGCCGTCCGCATGATCCCTGCAATGCCCAAGGGTGAAGCGCCAGAAAGCTGTATGTGGACGCAGTTCTAGCGCAACTTGCACAAATCCCCGCCTCCTACTACACTTCCAATACACGAAGTTCAAGCGGAAAGCAAACCATGCCACCCTTCCCACATGCCGAGCAACTGGCACAGACACTGGCCAAGATCCTTGACCCGCTGCGGGTACCAGGTGTGGTCGTTGCAGCTGCACACGCCGAACAGCAACCATTCTTCTTCGTATATGGCAGCGATGCTGATGGGGTGGCACTCCGTATAGATTCATGCTTCCCGGTCGCATCGATCACCAAGCTCGCTACGGCTCTGGCGGTTCTTCGGCTGGTAGATCGTGGTGAGATCACCATAGAATCACCCCTGACCAATTACCTGCCAGAAGCGCTTGGCTTGACGGTCGAATCAGTACTATGCCACACTTCTGGCCTCGCACTCGATCTGAGCGCAACCGAAGCACCCTATGCGCGCGGGTTAGATTGGGCTACGCTGAAACAGGCCTGTCTGGCAGCAACCCCAGAGGCCGCGCCGGGTACTCGCGTTCAGTATAGCAATATTGGCTATGGACTCTTAGCAGCGCTCGTTGAGGCGCAGACGGGGTTGGGCTTTGCGGATGCGCTCCAACAACTGGTACTAGTGCCACTTGGCATCCAGGGCTACCTTGGGCAAGATCCACCGCAGACAGCAGTACAGCTCGCCGATGTACGCGGCCCACATGCTCACACCGATATCGAGCCATTCAACTCATCGTTCTGGCGCTCCCTGGCCATGCCGTGGGCTGGGTTAGTCACCAATGCGGCTGGAGCATTAGCCCTCGTACAGGCATTCCTTGGCTACCCAGTTGGCTTCCTACAGCCAGAAACTTGTATACTGGCAATCAGCGACCATACCAATGGGTTGCCGGGCGGCTTCGCACCCCCCATGTTCTGGCCACATTCCGCCTGGGGGCTTGGCCCAGAGCTTCGTGGCGAAAAGCAACCTCACTGGCTTCCCTTAGGCATGCCGCATGCATTCGGGCATAGTGGCGCATCGGGCTGCCTAGCCTGGGCAGATCCCACAACCCAGGTGGCATGGGTCATCCTTGGCACCCGTACCGCCGGTAGCGGCTGGCTTCTGCGGCGCGGCCCAGCGCTCTGCGAAGCTGTACTCCAATCGATACGATAATATATAGGTTTGTGGCGTATGCACGAGACGTTATGTAGACGCGTTTTGTTAAGCTGTTGTCACTATGCTGTTGTTGACGCGCTGTCTGCAAAGGTATACACTAAATAGCTATGCACACGTAAAAGAGAGAAGTGCTTCCGATGAAGAAGTGTTGGATTATTGGCATCGTCACTAGTACCTTCGAGTCGCCATTCCAGACACCACTGATCGACGCTATTTACGAAGAGGCGCGCGAATATAACGCCGTTGTTTTCGCGTTCTATGGAGATGTCAACACGCTTGTCACATCCCAACTATCCAGTGCTGTTGTCGATGGATGGATTGAGATTGGCCGACCGGCTGATGCGGAGCGCTTGCTGACCTCTGGGCATCCGGTGGTTGTCATCAATGGTATAAACCCACTTGTGGACTGTATTACTTCCGACAACACTAGCGGATCGAACGAGGCGGTCCAACATCTGCTCGATCAAGGGCATACACAGATCGCCTTTATTGGACACGAGCAGAATTTCGATTTCCGCCTACGTCGCGAGTCCTACCTTACGACATTAGCCAATGCTGGCATCACGGCAGATCCAAGGCTTATATTCGACGCGCACGGCTATGTTCGTGAGCATGGCTATCGTGCGGCCGAGCAACTCATTGCAACTGGCATCCCCTTCAGCGCGATATTTGTTGCCAGCGATTGGCTTGCACTTGGCGTAATGGATTACCTGAACCAGCATGGCCATGCCATCCCACAGGATGTGGCAATTGTTGGCTTCGATGATATGATGACCGCACAGTTTGCCAACCCGCCGCTTAGCTCAGTACGACAGCATCTCTCCGATCTTGGCAAACAAGCGGTGCATACGCTAATCGAGCGTATCAACAATCCCGTTACACCAACTATACCTCGTACCACCCTGGTTCCAACCAGCCTTGTGGCGCGTAGCTCAAGCTACAGTACGCCTGATGCACCAGAACAACAGGAAGCCGAATGGCATAAACTTCTGCTTAAGAGCAGCAGTATATTACTCACGCGGGAGGATCGATATCACCTCATGGTCGAGCGTGACTATGCGCTCATGAGTGGAATCAACAACCCGCATATGGATCCGACCATCATCTCGTGGCTGGCTGCGCTCGATGCCAATTGGGGCATGCTGGCGCTCTGTGATGTTGTTGGAGAAGTGCCACACTCAGCCAATCTTCTAACCGTGGTCAGCACATATAGCCGGGCACGCGGAGCTGAACCAGCCAACCTTCAGATACCGTTTGCTGCGTTTCCGCCCGCTGACTGGATTATTGAAGCGGCACAAAGCAGCCCCGGTCAAATTATTAAGCTGGTACCGCTCAATAGTGCAACTCGCCAATGGGGATTTCTTATCTTCACCGAGAGTCCATTTCGCACTGATATCGATACCACGCCCCAGCGTCAGGTCTATATTACCGATGCTTTAGAACGGGCGGCACACCAGCACACAGTACAACTAGCATACCAACGTGAACACACTCTCAGCGCGACTATCCGCGAGTTGGGTTGCCCATTGATCCCGCTTATGCCCGGTGTGTTGCTTGTACCCCTGATTGGCACAATTGATGATCAACGTGCATCGCAGATCATTGAGTCCATCCTCGAAGGTGTGAGTCGTGAACAATCGAGGCGCGTGTTGCTGGATATTACGGCGGTGCCGCTGATCGATACCCAGGTGGCAGCTGCTCTGATCCGCACCGCTCAGGCGGTAGCATTGCTTGGTGCGCGTATTACACTGGTAGGCGTACGCCCTGAGATCGCTCAGAGTATTGTTGGACTAGGCATCGATCTTGGCAGGATTGACACCCGCGCCACACTCGCCGCCGCATTACAGGATATCTTGCGCAGCAATCTGTAAACCTTGTCAGGTGCGGTTCGGAGCCATTGGAGCGCTCATAACAGCCCTAGGCCACACCTAACAGGTTTAGGATGACTCAAAGGAATGTTATATGAATGAATCAGCAGAGTTTCGCTTCTTCCTGGCTGGAGATTGGCGCACAGGCGAACCATATACGGTCGCCTGCCCATATGATGGCGCACCAATCGCAACGGTTCAGCGTGCCTCGCCTGTGGATCTCGAAGCTGCAATTGCGGCAGCTACGGCGGCATTTGCGGAGACTCGGCGCATGCCAACTCATCGGCGTGCCAATATTCTACGTACGATTGCAGCTACCATTAGTGCGCAAAGCGAAGATCTGGCGCGCACAATTGCCCTTGAGGCCGGCAAGCCCATTCGGCAGGCACGTGTCGAAGTGGGGCGCAGCGCTATCACATTCGCGGCAGCTGCCGATGAAGCTAGCCGATCCCACGATGAGGCGTTGCGTCTCGATGCGGCACCTGGCGGCGAGAATCGCCAGGGGATCTTACGGCGCTTCCCAATCGGCCCAATCGCTGCAATCAGCCCATTCAACTTCCCATTGAATCTTGTTTCGCATAAACTGGCGCCAGCAATTGCGGCGGGCTGCCCAATTGTTCTGAAGCCAGCATCACAAACACCGATCACAGCCCTCAAACTTGCGCGGATTATTGCAGAGGCCGGCTGGCCAACTGGGGCGCTCAGCGTATTGCCGCTCAATAGCCGCGATGCCAGCCCACTGATTGAGGATGAGCGC
>JANLSE010000524.1:0-13781 GCA_031362265.1 Roseiflexaceae bacterium | reverse complement strand
CCTTCGGGTCAACTTGAGCCTCAGGAGCAGTGGTTGGCGCGGCTGTTGGCTCAGGAACAGCGGTTGGCTCAGGAGCCTTCGTAGCCTCGGCAGCTTGGGTTGGTGCCGCAGGGGCAGCGGTAGGTGGCGTTGAGCCAGCTGGTGCGCCACCACATGCAGATAAGACAACGGCAAAGGCCGTGAGTACTGCCAACAGACGAATCGAGAAACGCGTGCGATCCATGCAATGATCCTTTCACACAATTTGAAAACTATTTGCGCGCAACGGTGGGGCATTGTCATTATAGGCAGATATGCAGAGATGTCAAACAATGCAGCCTCAACACACAGGCGCAAAGCAAATTGATACTTTGCGCCTGTGCCCTTAGTTGGAAGCAACATACTTCAAACTAGCCTACTTGACACCCCTACGTGCCACGAACTGGCCTGCGCCCTGCTTACCCCTCCAAATGCCATCTTGAACTAGTACATGGCCACGTGATAACACTGTACTTGGCGCGCCAGTGACATCCCAGCCCTCATACAGGTTATAGTCGGTATTCTGATGTTGGGTTGCTGCCGAAATCGTACGCTTCTGTTCAGGATCCCAGATCACCAGATCGGCATCAGCACCAGGTACAACGGCCCCTTTCTGCGGATAGCACCCAAACAGCTTGGCAGGGTTTGTGCAGCAGAGCTCGACCCAGCGATTAAGCGAGATCTTACCGGTTCGTACGCCATGGGTATACATGATCATCATGCGATCCTCGATACCTGGGCAGCCATTTGGAATTGCGGCAAAGTTAGCTTTGCCAAGCTCTTTGCCAGGGTTGCGGCCATCCTTGCCACCTTCATACCAGAATGGGCAATGATCGGTTGAAACAACCGAGAGCGAACCATCAGCGACGCCACCCCAGAGTGCAACCTGATCGCTTGCTTCGCGGAATGGTGGCGAGCAGACCCACTTTGCACCTTCAAAACCTTCACGCGCCAGATCATCCTTCGTGAAGAAAAAGTACTGGACACATGTCTCGGCCATAATGTTGTGGCGGCCTCGTGCGCGGGCCCCACGAATCGAAGCCAATGCTCCAGCGTTCGTCAGATGTACAACATAGAGGGTTGCCCCTGCAACCTCAGCAAGCCGAATGGCGCGCTCTGTCGCCTCAGCCTCAAGCTCTGGTGGTCGGGTAAGTGCATGGTATTTGGGCGAGAGATTACCAGCTGCAATTGCTTCCTTCACCAAAATATCGATCGCATCACCATTTTCGGCATGCACCATAATCATCATGCCGCATGTGGCAGCCTTCTGCATGGCCTTGAAGAGTGTTGTATCGTCAACTTGAAGCGCGCCTTTATACGCCATGAAGAGCTTCAGGCTGCTGACACCATAATCGAGACAGCTTGGGATCTCATTCATAACACTGTCATTCAGGTCGGTGATCGCTACATGAAACCCATAATCGATTGCTGCACGCCCGGTGGCTTTGCCCTGCCAAATATCAACTGTTTCACGCAGGCTTGCACCCTTGGGCTGGATGGCAAAATCGATATGCATGGTGGTACCACCAAACGCAGCAGCCTTATGGCCAGTGAAGAACGTGTCTGAGGAGGTTGTTCCACCAAACGGCATATCGAGGTGTGTATGGACATCAATGCCACCCGGGATCACCAACTTACCACCCGCGTCAATCGTGGTGGCCCCACTCAAGTTTTTCCCAACCGCAATAATCTGTTCGCCCTCAATCAACACATCTGCGGGGAATGTATCACCCGCCGTGACGACTGTACCGCCTTTGATGACTGTGGACATGCAACCTCCTCTAAGCATTGGAGCATCGAAGCATCGAAACATCGAAGCAAAAGGCACATAATCATAGACAAGACGACTTCGCCTAGCGGGTACTCCACTTCAATGCTTCAATGCTTCACCCAAAGGGTACCCGGCTTCAATGCTTCAATGCTACACCCAGAGGGTACCCGGCTTCAATGCTTCAATGCTTCAATGCTTCAATGCTTCACAATCTCCCGCCCATACACCTCAAGACATTGCTCTTCTTCGCCACTCATCAGATAGATATTAAATTGATCGACTCCAATATCGGCAAGTTCCTGAAGGCGGCGGCGATGTTCTTCAACCGGGCCAACAATACAGAATCGATCGACGATATCGTCGGCCACAAATTGACTATTGTCGCTTCCAACCTCGGCATGATGCAAATAATTGTAGCCCTCACGATCACGTACATAGCGGGTCAGTGCCGGTGGAAGCTGATCGGCACCATAGCGGCTGATCAGATCAACCACATGATTCGACACAAGTGCTGGAAACCAGCGTACCTGATCACGACATTTGGCCAAATCATCGGAAACCCAGACGGGTGCTGCGGCCATTACCTTGATCGCTTTGGGATCACGGCCAGCCTCACGCGCTCCCTCATGCACAAAACCAATACACCACTTAATCAGATCTGGATCGGCAAATTGTAAAATCACACCATCGGCAATTCGGCCAGTAAGGTTCAGTGCCTTCGGCCCATAACCAGCGATCCAAACTGGTAGTTTCGTTTCAGGCACCCAGGGCATACGGATACCTTCACCATCGTAATCGGCCTCGCGGCCTTCGGCCAAATCACGAATGATCCGCACTGCTTGTTCCAGCGTTGCGAGTGTTGTTGGTTTCTTTCCCAAGACACGCCGTGCACTATCACCGCGCCCAATGCCAAGATCCATCCGCCCACCCGAGATAATATTCAGTGTAGCGAGAGTACTGGCAGTAACACTCGGATCACGAGTGGCTGGGTTTGTCACACATGTACCAAGTCGCATGCGGCTCGTGTTCTGAGCAATCATCGTTAACAACGGGTAGGGTTCGAGCCAAAGTACATGTGAATCAAACACCCAACCATAGCTGAAGCCGGCATCCTCGGCCTGGCGGCTAAGGGCAATCGCGCGATCTGGCGCCATGTCAAGCTTGAGGGTAATGCCAAAATCCATGGATGCCTCCTGGAATAAGGATTAAGGGTTAAGTTCAATACGTTCAATGAGCGCAAAGTTCCAAAAAGCATAAGATTTCAACGCAAAGGCGCAAAGCGGCGAAGGCGCAAAACCCTATAGTATCTTACGTCTTTGCGTCCTTGCGTCCTTGCGTTTTAACGTTTCTTCCCCTAACCCCTAACCCTAGCGACTACTTCCCGCTCGCCTTATTGTAAATATCCTGTGTAAAGGCACCTGCATTCGGAGCCGCCTTGAGCACACCATACTTCTGGGCGATATCGGCGGTACGCTTGAAGGCTTCTGGATCCATCAGGCCAACCTTGGTATCCTTATTAATAGGATCGCCCCAGACCAGCTTGTTGACCTCTTTCATCTGCCATTCCTGGGCATCCTTCTTCATAACACCACTGGCATCCTGCTTCAGCACAATCGCAACACAATCATCGACATTATCGCGGCAGTAGGCCCAGCCTTTAATTGAGGCACGTAAAAAGCGTGCTGCGATATCCTGGTTCTTGGCATCTTTCAGGAAATCTTCGGTAGCGAAGATGCCATCTTCCATCATTGCAGTGCCTTCTTTGTTGAAGTCAATCACACTCAACTCTTCTGGCTTATGGCCAGCCGCAAGCACCTGATAGTACTCGTTGTATGTCATTGCCGAAGCTGCAACAACTTCCTTATTGAGCAGCAGGTTCATATCGAAGGGCTGCTTCACCAACTCAAGATCGCTGTCCTTATTGATATTGTACTTCGCCAGAGTCGCCAAGAGCTGTAGTTCATTGCCACCAAACCACACCGCGACCTTCTTACCCTTTAGATCTGCTGGCGAGCTAATATTGCTGTCCTTCCAGGAGATAGTGCGCATCCCACTATACTGGTAGATTTGCGCAATATTTACAAGTGGAACTCCCTGCTCGCGGTTCGCTAGGGTGCTTGGTAGCCAGTCGATGCCAAACTGCGCTTGGCCACCTGCGACAACCTGCGCCGGGACAATATCTGGCCCACCTGGCCGCACCGTCACATCCAAGCCCTCTTCCGAATAGAAGCCCTTTTCGAGTGCTGCATAGTAGCCAGCAAACTGTGCCTGCGCGACCCATTTCAACTGCAGCGTTACTTTGTCCTTCGGGCCATTCGCCGCTGGAGCACCAGCGCCACCACAGGCCGCCAGAAATACCAGCGCTGCCAGAACACCGAGGAGTTTGTTGATACGCATGAGACTCTCCTTGCTAAAAGAACCAAAATTAAGAACCGCAGAACCGCAGAACTACACAACCAAGAACCAAGAACGGGGTGCCTCTGGGCCAACCAAGAACTACACAACTAAGAGAACAAGAGAACAAAAACTGTTTCAATGCTTCAATGCTTCGATGCTCCACCGCTCCATCGTTCCATCATTCCATCGTTCCATCATTCCATCATTCCATCGCTCTGCGCTCTGCGCTTTGCGCTTTGCGCTCTGTACTGCCTCCTTACTGCTCACGAGTTGATGTATGCCAAGGCATTGCAAGGCGTTCAGCCAAAACAATGGTGAGATAAAATCCAATTCCAAAGATACAGGCCACCAAAATCGCTGCCCACGAATCCACATAGCGCCCGACGCTTGCCTGCGCAAGAATATACACTCCCAAGGCACGCCGTGGCCCACCAAAGTACTCACTGACCAATGCACCAATCATACTAAGGGTAGCACCAAGGCGTAGCGCATTAAACAGGTATGGCAACGCCGCCGGGGCGCGTAGCTTAAGAAATACCTGAGTAGCATGCGCGGCATAGGTTTGCATCAATTCGAATGCAGCAGGATCCGGCGACATCAACCCACGAAACGTATTAAGCAATGTTGGGAAGAACACCATCATTGCCACAATAGCAACCTTCGATGGTTGTGTTGTCGACCCTAACCAGACACCAAACAGCGGTGCTAATGCCACAATCGGCACGGCATTTGAGGCCACTGCAAATGGCATCAGCCCGTCTGCCAACCAGTTCCAGCGTACCGCAAATACCGCGAGCACAACTCCTAGTATCACGCCGATACAAAAACCATACAGCGCAGATTGGAACGTGTAGAGACCAATCGAGAAGAGAAACCCTGCCTCGGCAATCAACTGAGTCACAATTGCGCTTGGTGTTGGAAGCAGAAATACGCCAATATTGAGCGCACGCACCAAACCCTCCCATAACCCGATGGCAAGGGCAAAAACTGCAATTGCTGGAAGCCAGCCAATCAGGCGATTCTGAATTGTAGGGAACGTTGTTGTCATGTTACGATCTTACCAAGAGAACAAGAGAACAAGAGAACAAAGAGCACGAGACAAGGAGACAAGGAGACAAGGAGCTAAGGAGACAGGGTGGCACAAGGGAAAACTGTTTCAATGCTTCAATGTTTCAATGCTCCTGCGCTCCTGCGCTCTGCGCTCCGCGTTTAATGCCGCAATGCCTCACGTACCGCAGTTGCCAGTTCAAAGAAATGCGGATTCTCGCGGGTGACAATATCGCGTGGGCGTGGCAAATCGATTGTTATAAGCGATTCGATCCGGCCTGGACGTGGCGACATCACAACCACCCGATCTGAGAGAAAGACCGCCTCAGGGATCGAATGTGTCACAAAGACAACCGTCGCATTGGTACGCGCCCAAGCACTCAGCAGTTCTTGCTGCATACGTTCACGTGTTATCTCATCAAGTGCGCCAAATGGCTCATCCATCAGTAAGATCGATGGCGAAAAGACCATCGCACGGGCAATCGAGACGCGCTGCTGCATACCACCCGAGAGCTGCCACGGATAGGCCTTCAGGAAATCCGTCAATCCAACCATTTCAAGAATATCGCTGGCGCGCCGGGTTCGTTCTGCAGCAGGAATACCCATCACCTCCAGCGGTAGTTCGACATTCCGCTGGACAGTACGCCAATCGTAGAGTACTGGAGCCTGGAACACGATCCCATAATCGCGATCCATTCGTGCCTGCTCAGGAGTCTTACCCTTGACCGAGATCGTGCCATTGGTTGGTTGTGTGAGATCACCGATTAACCGCATCAGGGTGCTCTTCCCGCATCCCGATGGCCCAATCAACGAAACAAATTCACCAGGCGCGACATCCAGATTCACATTCTGCAGTGCCGTAACCGACCCAGCGCCGCTTTGGTAGATCTTATTGAGCCCTTCAATGGCGATGATTGGCGCATGCTGTGTCATTCGTATACCCTATGGTACATTAGAATATCTTCTTCCGCTTACTAGCCACTACATTCATACTGCTGCATGCTAATTATATGCCCTAACCAGGCGTGCGGCGCCGCACAATCAATCGCTCGATCCCCGAAACAACCGCGGAGAAGAAGAGCCCAATCGCAGCGGAAACAAATACTGCTGCCCAGAGATTCTGTGGGCGCGATGAATAATACTGAGCAGCATTAATAATCACCGGCCCGATGCCAAGTGGTGAACCACTCGGTAATTCACCAACGATGGCACCAATAACACTCGCGGTCGCGGCGATTTTAAAGGCTGTAAAGAGGAACGGCAGTGCTGCGGGCAAGCGTAACTTCCAAAACACCTGCCAGGGTGAGGCCGCATACGAACGCATGAGGGCTAACCCATCCGCAGGAACCGAACGTAACCCGCGCAACATGCCCACCGTAACAGGGAAAAATGTTAAATAGGCCGCAATCAGCGATTTCGCTAGCCAATCGGGAGCACCCATGCGCCCAGTGCCAATAACCACCATTGGCGCGATAGCCAACAGTGGCACTAACTGCGACCCGACGACATACGGAAGACAACCGCGCGCAAGTAGTTCTGAACCCGCAAACACAATTGCGAGTAAGCAGCCAAGTGTTGCGCCAATCAGAAAGCCTAATACTGCCACGCCAAATGTCGCCCAGGCATTGCGTAGCATCAGAATGGCCCAAATCGGGCCAGCACCGCCTTGGGTTGGCTCGCCAAATTCAGTAAATATTGCAAGCAGATGCGGTAATTTCGTATCAGGGATCGCGAAAACCGCTTTGCTTACTTCCCAGCTGAGTGCAAGCGCAAGAACAATAACCAATGGTGGGATCCAGCGTTGCACAAGCCGCCGCAAAACCGAAGGTTCAGCAATACGCTTATCTGGTTGTAGTGCGAGATTCTCGCTCAAACGCCCCTCCGCCAATCGCTCGTATACACCAAAATGGGGCAACCGGCCGATGGTCGTGCTGCCCTAGCTGAACGGCCACACCGGCCATCACTCTGTCCTACGCTGGATACTGTCGCTGAATATAGGCCAGACGCGCAGTTTTGTCAAACTATGTCGGCCTACGGGGTTCCTATTTGCTCTCGGTTTCGCCGTGATCGCTGTAGTTCAACTCTAGCGTTATTTGCACCGAACCGTGCTAGGTTAATGTTGCCATTTCAGCTACGAGTGTCGCGACCAATGCTAGACGCTCGGCCTCGGGAAGGAGCGTGGCATGCGCCGCATTGACCACGAGTTGCTCAATTGACGCACGCTCAAGCACAAAGGTATCTACTAAACGCAGGTATTCATCCGTAAGGCTTGTATTGAACATGGGCGGATCATCAGAATTCACTGTCACATACAATCCTTCTTGAAGCAACTGTGGGAATGGGTGCCCTGCCAAATCAGACGCAACTCCTAAGCATACATTACTGGATGGGCAAACCTCAAGCGGGATTTGGCGTGCGCGCAGCTCTGCAACAAGCGCAGGATCTTCCAAGCAACGTACACCATGGCCAAGGCGTTGGCTTCCCTGCTCAAGAGCGCCCCAAATACTGGCAGGGCCAGCTGTTTCGCCAGCATGCAGTACCAATGGAATCCCCGCTGCACGCGCACGTGCAAAGGCAGGAGCATGTTTCTGCGGTGGATTTCCAACTTCATAGCCGCCTAACCCTAATGCGATCACTCCATCGCCATGAGCATCAATCACCCAATCGGCTACGGTCAGGCCCGCTTCAACCGAAGTCTCACGTGCAATATCGATGATCAGGCCCATGTTCACGCCATAGGTGGCCTGTGCCCAGCGGCGTGCCCTATTCAGCGCAGCCAGTTGGTCTTGAAACGATAGACCATAGTGTTGGTAATGGGTGTACGCAGTATAGGTTACTTCGCTGTAACGAATATTCTGGGCGGCTTGGCCAGCCAAGAAATCACGAGCAATCAACTCAATATCTTCGGTGGTATGAATACAGCGCGAGGTTGCGACATACACCTGAATAAAATGCGGGAAATCACGGAAACTATACCATTCACGCAGTTCATCAACCGTATCAGCTGGCAGCGTCTCGCCATTACGCTGCGCCAGTACGAGCAGAGTCTCCGGCTGTATAGCGCCCTCAAGATGAACATGGAGTTCAACCTTGGGCATGGCACGAATAAATTCTGTAATCGTCATAGTATTCCTGTTTGAAGCATGTCATAGTTCACCATAGAGGCATGGAGGGCACAGAGGCACCCCACGTGGGCGAACACAAGGTTCGCCCCGACAACAAGCACCACATGTATGGGCGAACCTTGTGTTCGCCCTGCCTGAACCCCCGTGCGCTCTGCACCCAGAGGGTACCCGTCTGTGGTGCCATCCAAACTATATTTCTCACGCGGCTACCCGGCAAATCGCTGCAATACTACGCTCAACATCCTCCTCAGTTGTGGCCCAAGAAGAGACGCTAATCCGCATCGCCGCATGCCCCTGCCAGACGGTTCCACCACACCAACACGTGCCATCCGCTTGCACCGCTGCAATAACCCGGCGGGTTCGCTCAGCATCACCAAATGATACCAACACCTGATTAAGGGTAACGTCGTTCAATATCTGATACCCGGCAGCACGCAACCCTTCCGCAAAGCGCGCAGCATGGCAACAGCAACGTTCGATCAGATCGGCAATGCCACTACGACCTAACGAGCGCAATGCTGCCCATACTTCGACACCACGTGCACGCCGCGAATATTCTGGCCCATAGTATTGTGGCTCACGTGAATCGCCGAACTGCAAATATGGAGCTGCGACAACCATAGCCTCGCGCAATTGCTGCGGATCTTTGCAGCAAACAATCCCGCTATCGTATGGGACGTTGAGCCATTTATGACCATCGGTTACCCACGAATCGGCCAATTCATAACCATCAATCAATTGCGCTCGCTGTGGAGCAGCCGCTGCCCACAGGCCAATTGCACCATCGATATGCATCCAAGCCCCAGCATCGACAACCTGTTCACCAATCGCGCGTAATGGATCAAATGCTCCGGTATTCACATTCCCGGCCTGCACACACACCAATGTACGCTGATCGAGGGGCGGTAATGCCTCTACACGCATTCGCCCTTGGCCATCAACTGGTATACGTTCTACCCGTTCACGCCCAAGGCCCAAGAGACTAAGCGCCTTCAACACACTGACATGAACCTCATCACCAACAACTACCCGTATTTCAGGCGCACCAAACAGCCCTTGGCGCTCAACATTCCAACCAAGCCGCGCCAAAAGCGCATGGCGCGCCGCTGCCAACCCTGCCAGATTCGCCATCGTCGCGCCACTAGTGTATGCCACGGCACACTGCTCGGGAAGGCCAAGGAGATCGATCAGCCAGCCATTCGCTACATCCTCAAGCTTCACACTAACCGGTGACATCACGCGTAAACTCGCGTTCTGATCCCAGGCACCCGCCAGCCAATTCGCTGCAAGCGCCGCGGGTAACGAGCCGCCAGTGACAAAACCAAAATAGCGCCGCCCTGCACTAGCGACTGTTGCGGCTGAACCAACCCGATCAAGCAGATCAAGCACAACTGCCGGATCACTTGGATGCTCAGGAAATGGCTCATCCAACTGGATGAGTTGCGCTACCGTCTCAGGTGCTGGTGCAACTGAGCGCTCATCAATATGAGCTAGATAGGTAATTGCACGCTCTGCTGCTTCTCTCAAGAGATTCTCGGTCATCTTGCCTCCATATGCCTTCACCACAGCACCTGCTCTATCTTCACATTCTACTCTAACGTAGAGATCGCCATCAACTGACAATTTATTCCATCCAGCGGGGCCAATCTACCCGTTCTAGCATCATAAGAAGATGGCGCTGTGAAGATGCTTTTTGTAGTATGATAGAGCGCATAGTATTCGACCACATGTTCGCCACAATTATATTGGGAGGCCATCGACCGCGATGCATCTTGAACTCTGGCAATGGGTGCTTGGTGCACTTGGTGCCTTGCTCATTGGTTTTTCAAAGACGGGTATTCCTGGACTTGGTATTCTTGGTATCGCACTCTTCGCATTAATTTTCCCAGCTCGTGAATCTACAGGACTGGTTCTCGTCATCCTTATCTGTGGTGACCTTGTGGCGATTACATCCTACCGTCGAGACGCGAGTTGGCCAAACCTTTTGAGGCTCTTCCCATGGGCGATGGCAGGTGTTGTGCTCGGGTACTTTGCGCTTGGTCGCGTGAACGACCTACAGATGCGCCACATTATTGGTGCCATCATCATCTGTCTTGTTGTGGTTCAGTATATACGCTCACGACGTCCGATACCAACTGATGAAGAGGTAAAGCCCGTATCGCGTTGGGTCGCTCCCATTGCTGGCATCACTGCTGGATTCACGACAATGGTTGCCAATGCTGCTGGACCAATCATGATGCTCTACCTGCTTGCGATGCGTCTACCGAAGATTGTCTTTGTTGGTACGGCAGCGTGGTATTTCTTTTCTCTGAATCTGTTTAAGATACCATTTAGTGCCTCGCTCGGCCTCATCAACCTATCTTCGTTGGGTGTCGACCTTTGGCTTGCACCATTCACGATAGTCGGGGCCCTTTTTGGGCGTCCGATTGTCGAACGTATCAACCAGAAGGCCTTCGAACTAGCAGCACTCGGGTTAACGTTTGTTGCGGCGCTGCTCATGCTCCGATAACACTATACATCCAACATTAGACGTACGATGAGCGGACGGACAAGTTTTTTGCCAATAAATAGTTTGGAGGAATCCCATGCGTGAGAATCGACTACGCACGATCTGGCAAGCAGGTGGTGCTGCGATCAATGGCTGGTTAACGATTGGCAGTTCATTTAGTGCCGAAGTCATGGCACATGCCGGGTGGGATAGCCTGACAATCGACATGCAACATGGGCCACTCGATTATACAATGGCACTTCCAATGCTTCAGGCTCTAAGCACCACCGAGGTTACACCACTTGCACGGGTAGCCTGGAACGAGCCCGGCGCGATTATGAAGATGCTTGATGCTGGCTGCTATGGCATCATCTGCCCAATGATCAATACCCGCGCACAGTGCGAAGCGTTTGTCGCCGCATGTCGCTATGCACCACAGGGTTTCCGTAGTTTCGGGCCAACCCGCGCGGTCTTTTATGCTGGTTCCGACTATGCAAAACATGCGAATGAATCGATCATCACAATGGCCATGATCGAAACAGCTGAGGCCTTTGCGAATCTTGATGAAATTCTCAGCACACCTGGATTAGATGCGATCTATGTCGGGCCATCTGATCTCTGTTTGAGTATGACAGGCAGCCCAGCAATCGACCACACCACGGCACCAATGTATGATGCGATCATGACAATCCGCGATGCCGCACGTCGTCATGGCGTTGTCGCTGGTATCCATACCGTCGATCCAAACTATTCCGCACGTATGATCCAAGAAGGCTTTCAATTCGTGACAATCGCTAGCGACGCACGGCTCTTGACCGTTGCTGCAGAAGCGGCCATCGCCACAGTACGCGGCTCCACCCAGAGCAAACAGAGCGGTAGCGGACCATATTAAGCCTTGAAACATAGGCATTGGTTCTTTGTTCTTTGTTCTTTGGTTCTTGTTCTCTTGTTCTCTTGTTCTATCACGAGGTTTTGCAATGTCTCCAATTACAGCTGTTCTATGTGGCGCCGGTGGGCGCGGGCAGTTCGCATATGGCCCATATGGGCTGCAATACCCCGAGCAACTGCGCTTTGTCGCTGTTGCCGAGCCAAACGCCAATCGCCGTAAGCGTTTTGCCGAAGCACATGGGATACCGTTAGAGCGGCAGTTTGAAGGATGGGAGCAGTTATTCGCAGCTGGCAAAATCGCTGATGCCTGTTTCAATATGACTCAAGACCAGGATCATCTTGCATCAACGTTAGCTGGGCTCGCATGTGGTTACGACATGTTGTTAGAGAAACCCATGACAAACCAGTTGCACGAGAGCGTAGCACTTGTTCAGGCCGCTGAGCGCCATGGCAAACTACTCCAAATTTGTCATGTGTTGCGGTACACACCCTTCTTCCGTACGCTTCATTCGATTCTTGCCGAAGGCCGGCTTGGTGAGCTTGTATCTGTTGAACATCGCGAGAATGTCGTATTCTGGCATATGGCGCATAGTTTTGTACGCGGCAACTGGCGCAATACCGCCCTCTCCAGCCCAATGATCTTGGCAAAGTGCTGCCACGATCTCGATATTCTTTTCTGGAACACCGGCAAAGCGGCACGACTGCACTCATTCGGCTCGCTCATGCACTTTCGCCGTGAGCATGCCCCAAATGGCGCAACTGCGCGCTGTACAGATGGCTGCCAAGCCGCAGCAACCTGTGCCTTCGATGCCCAAAAGCTATACCTCGACATGAACCGTACGGCTTGGCCAATTACAACTATCACCCACGATCTTAGCTATGAATCCCGATTAGCGGCATTGCGCACCGGCCCATATGGCCGCTGTGCGTATCAGTGCGATAATGACGTTGTTGATCATCAGGTCGTTTCACTTGAAACAGAAAGTGGTGCCACAGTAACACTCACCATGCAGGGCCATTCTCATCGAGAATCGCGTACAATGCGATATGATGGAACACGCGCAACATTACGTGGCAAATTTGCCCATGGTGAGGATTCAATTGAAATCTATGACCATGTGACTGGTGAAACGCAACAAGTGCCAATCCCTGCGGCAGAAAGCGGCCATGGTGGTGGCGACCAAGGCATTGTGCGATCATTCCTGCGTGCACTACGTGGCGAAGAAGCTCCGCTGACCAGTGCGCGCGAATCGCTGGAGAGTCATCTTATGGCATTTGCCGCCGAAGAATCGCGTCTTAGCGCTACGGTTATCAACATGAATGAATACCGGCAACGCGCAGAATCCATATAACTAAAGAGGTTACCTGAATGCGCTGGATTACACGTGAACGCCCCAAAGTCGGACGGGTTGGTTGTGCATGGCTCATCCGTCGTTTTATCGACCCCAAAGCCGATTTTTATTTCGCCGCTGCTGCCGCACTTCCAGCAGAGGCGACTCGGCTTGGAGCAACAATCTATCACGTCGACGGATCGGAACTGAGTAAGCGTGGAGATTCGGCTTCATTCGAGGTCACCTGTGACCATTATGGCCTAAAGCAGAAGAACCCAGCACTCACATTACTGTGTGCCATCGTCAATACTGCTGATATCCCACGTGGCCCAACTCAACAGCCTGAAGGGCCAGGGTTACGTGCAGCAATCGATGGAGTGCTGTTACTTGAGCCTAATGATCAACAGGCATTGCTGAGTGGCTGGCAAATTTATGATGCCTTCTACGCCTATTGCCAGCAAAAATCAAAAAGCCCTGCCGAAGGAGCATAGGGCTTAACAGATCGACGGGTAGAACAAAGACACCGAGCATACAATGTTTACAACTGTGTTCTCGGTGTCTTTGATATAGTAATTGTGGGGCGCACGTACCTAATCTCCCAGCGGTCAAACCGCCAGTACCCTCGGCGCAACCGCGTTTCACGACCCGGTTCGGGATGGAACGGGGTGGGTCCACGGCGCTCGTCGCACGCCACTGGTTCAGGTTCTGCAGCGCGC
>JANLSE010000515.1:0-3866 GCA_031362265.1 Roseiflexaceae bacterium | reverse complement strand
CGCTGCCGTTGTTCCTTACGAAAGAGAACATTACCATGTGCAACAGTGTTCAAGGAAAAACGTGATGCTTTGGTGAGCCAATCTATCCAACTAGTACTGCCCACCACAATATTCAAATCGACATCCGTAAGGATGCCATCTGTAATACGCGGCGTCTTTCGATTAGGAGTTGGCCGAGGTGGCATCAGTGAATCCTTTCTAATTGTTGTGTAATTATGATTGAGAATGAGTAATCTGTCAATTGACAGATTACTCAACAGCGTTTATAATTACACGGTATCGGAATAGAATGGGAGCGCCACTCATGCCAGTTTTTCTTCGATATCACGGATGGATATTCTTCATTTATTCCGCCGATTGCGGTGAGCGTCCTCATGTACATATTGGTCGCAGTGTTGGCACCAGCCCTACCGCGAAATTCTGGATCGATGAGGTAGAGCTATTCTCAGCAAGTGGTCTTACAAGGCGCGAATTACGACAAATCGAGCGAACAATTGAGGATCACCAAGAACATCTCCTCGCTGAGTGGCGCAGATTCTGTGAGGGATAAACGTATCCCACAGGTGCTGCGGTAAGCCGCCACACCTGTGGGATATTCGCCGCTCTCTATCGGTTGAGTTAGTTATGTCTACTCCTGGCTAATTATAGGACAGTTGATAATAATCCCAACTGCACCCCAGCGCACACCACCCGGGCCAGTTACCAACCCCTGCTCGGCCAGTTTCTCTACATCCTCAAATTTTGTCTGGCGGGTGTTTAATCTGGCTGCAATTGCGGCATCTGCCCACACTGCGATATGTGCATCCCAGAGTGGGCTGTACTTATCATTATGCGGTGCTGAATGCACAACGTTCAGAGGGTCAAGCCCATCCAGAAGTGCCGAGCTCAAGCCCTGGCGATTCGGGTTGTTTGCGCCGGTCTGGCCATTCACAAACGGTACGATACCCGAACGGGCCGAGGTCTTTGGTTCGTTTGAACCAATCCCAGGGGCGGCATTCAGGGCTGGTGCATAGGTTGCAGCCTCTAGCGCGGCAACACCTGGATCGGTAGCATCGAAGGAAACATAGTAGACTTTCTTATCATTATAGAAGCCTGTTGTCTCACGGAATACGGCACGACTATGATCCGCACTGATGCTTACAAGCTTATCGTGTACGCCACTAGCATTCGCTACCTGCGGTGCATTGAGGATCGTGCCATCTGGCAACTGGATCAGTGGGCTATAGCCAGCCTCACCAACCGAACCAGGCGCAACAGCAGCTGGCGGAAAGCCAGTTGGGCCAGCCTGAACAACATGAACTGGGCTAAAATCGACAGTTGCAGGGAAGACAATCATGCCATTCGATAGGCTCACCTTCTGGATAGCAGTAGTACGGCGAGTGTTGCTGAGTTTTGGTGCGTAGTTGACACCCATTCGCTCAGCGGCAACCTGAGTCGATGCGTCGAGCACAACATACCAGGTTATTGCACCAGTGGCAGTACGCCCCTGATAGAGTGGCAGTGAAACTTCGTTGCGAACCCGATCCTCGATCCCACTCGTCACAAACAGTTTACGTTCACCACCATTAGCGAATGCACCTCCCGGCAGAAAGGCACCCAAGGCAAGCAGCGCTGTTAGCGCAATACCAAACATCCGTCGCATCGTTCTTCTCCTCTGTGGTATCCCTTGCCGAACTTCGGCTACTGATAGTGTGGTGTGTAAAGGTTACTAGACGAGGGCGGAGTTCTAACTAAAGGCTGAAAGACTCTTACATATTAAACATCTTTCTGACATTCCGCTTAATTTCTATCCACGATACTGTTCTACCATCTGTTGCAACTGTGCCTGTAATTCTTGGCGCCATTCGTATGGCTGCAGTAACGTGGCGCCTGGCCCAAGCCAGCGCACAAGCGCAAACACAACCTCGCGAATATCTTCACCAAATGTCATTTGTATCATTCCATCAGGTTGGACTTCAAAACGAGCATGCTGATAATACCAATCGGCTTGGCAGCGCTGTGCCTGTAGCGCAGTAATCTGTAACACAACAGGGTTTTCCTCCCGCCAGCGTTGCATGGCACCCTGGAGCCAACGCCGGCCAAGCCAGCGGCCTGTTTCTTCATCAGAACCGCTTCCCAACTGCTGATCCTGATATCTGATTGCTACCACCCGATCAGCACGCCAGAAATATGGCTCATCACCAGCAAGATCACTACGCTGCCCAACCAGATACCAGTAATCACGATCCCATAGGAGGCCACGCGGCAAGACAGCATAGCGCCGTGCCTGCTCATGTTGTGGTGCGCGATAGTCGAGCTGAATATGGCGATGATCAATCACAGCACGCAGGTATAGTGTAAGAATCTGATCCTCATGTTGGTTTCTTGTAAGATAGTGATCTTGCAGCTGTTCGCTGGGATCTGGCACACCCGAGTGGAATGTATCGTGTGGCAAGGCTTCAAATACAATCAGTTGCTGCATGCGGGCAAGTGTTGTCTGAAGCCGATCGGGGATAACCGCCAACAGCTTCTGGCGAGCAGTCTCAAGTTCCGCACGAAAAGGCGCAGTTCGCAGGCGACTCAAGAGTGCGAGACCCACCACAAGCGAGGTTGCCTCACCCTCATCAAACATGATTGGTGGCAGAAAATAGCCTTTGTCCAACCGAAACCCACCTGCACGACCCATTTCCGCATAGATCGGCACACCTGCGGAGGCCAATAATTCAGCATCGCGATAGATTGTACGTTGAGATACCTCAAATCGCCGCGCAAATTCGGCCGCCGAGATTGTTTTCCCACCACGCAACAACAATAACATCCCAAGCGCTCGGTCGAGTCGATTCATCGTAGACCTCCAACCCGCAAAAGCTGCCAACAAACGCGTGAATATCTGAATACTGCAACACTCTTACAATATATGACATGCACCTGTCACAGTTGAGTGTGTATGATGATACCACGCTGGTGCATCTGAAGAGATTGTAGAGCTACAAACCGCAGATTATTACTCTCGCCTACGAACAGCCTGAAATGAGGAAACCATGACATTTGCTGCCTATCGGAAGATTTTTGCATTACGTGATTTTCGCAACTTCTGGATCGGCTTTACGATCTCGGTACTAGGCGATGCGCTCACAGGTGTAGCGTTCACTTGGTATGTTTTTGAGCAAACACACTCAGCTGCTGCGCTTGGTTGGCTGATGTTATGCTTCACCGGGCCAATTGTGGTTGGTGGGTTACTGGCCGGCTGGCTCTTGGATCGTTTTGAGCGCCGAACAGTGATTATGGTCGATAATATCATTCGCGGCGTGGCAATTGGCCTTATCCCGGTTCTGTATGCACTTGGAATCCTTCAGGTATGGCATATCTATGCTGCTGCCGGAGTGTATGGCTTTTTGATGATGATCTCACTGGCTGGTGGGCCATCGCTTATGCCAAGCCTGGTACCCGCTGAACAATTGGAGACAGCCAACGCGCTTGAGATGATTAGTTTTACACTAGGTGGAGTAATTGGCCCGATTGTTGCGGGTGTCCTCATTGGCTGGATCGGCGCACCCTATGTGGTTCTATTGGATGCGCTTTCGTATGGCATATTTGCAGTACTACTCGCTAGCCTTCCACACGAAGAAAAACTCAACCAGCACAATCAAGCAAGCGGGAATAGCCTCGTTCAAGCAATTCAGTTACTGATTTCGCAGCCAATCCTGCTGAGCACAACGATCATGTTTCTGGTTCTCAATATCGGCGGTGGAATCATGTCTGTCTGGCTTCCAATTCTGGTAGATCAGATGCCTGGCGGTGGGGCAACATTGTTTGGAGTATTGCTGGGTGTACAGGCTATAGGGGAAGTCGTGAGTTCGCTGCTCGCTGGCGGGCTTGTGCTGAGA
>JANLSE010000487.1:0-12208 GCA_031362265.1 Roseiflexaceae bacterium | reverse complement strand
TTTCAACAACTCGGTGTCGAGTGGGCCATGGTTGGCATCAGAAACCCTGAACAACACTCGCTTGATTTCTACAAAAGCCTGGTCAAGCGTTTTGGCGATTATGGGCTCAAGATCTATCGAATTACCAATCTTGGAGTGCATAATGTGCCAGAGATTACGCTCAATCTCCCCGGTCGCGATCAGAAGATCGAAGAATTCAAGCGGTTTATTCGCAATCTTGGCGCAGCTGGCATTATGTACAATACCTACGCCCACATGGCCAATGGTATCTGGTCCTCCGAACATACCAAGGGGCGTGGCGGCATGGATGCACGTCGGCTGGATCTCAACGACGCAGTGGGATATTGGGACAACCAGACCTTCAGCGGCGAGCTGACCCATGGGCGTTTGTATAGCGAAGAGGAATTGTGGGACAACTATGCATATATGATCCGTCAGGTCGCGCCGGTTGCGGAAGAGGCTGGTGTACGGATTGGCATCCATCCCGATGATCCGCCTGTGTATACATTGGGTGGCATTCCGCGTTGTATGTTTGGCAATTTTGCCGGTTATAAGAAGGCAATGGAAATCGCCAACAGCCCCAATATTGGGGTCTGCCTATGTGTGGGCTGTTGGCTCGAAGGTGGCGAAGTCGGCATGGGCGTAGGTGTGGTAGATGCGATCAAGTATTTTGCTGCGAACAACCAGCTCTTCAAAGTCCATTTCCGTAATGTGTCGAACCCAATGCCAGAGCCATGGGTGGAGACACTGATTGATAACGGCTATCAAGATATGTATGCGGTCATGAAGGCACTTCGCGAAGTGAAGTTCGATGGCTGTATTATCCCCGACCATATTCCGGCAATGTTGGGCGGGAATCGTGTGGGCATGGCCTATTCAATTGCCTACATGCGAGCGCTTGTGCAGGCGGCGAACAGCGAGGCGGGTGGAGCATAAAGCGCAAGAGCGCAAGAGCGCAAGAGCGCAAGAGCGATGGAACGTATAGGCAAGCCCTTGTGTCTTTGCGTCTTTGCATCTTTGCGTTGATCGTCCTTCTGCCCTCGCGTCGAGACTCGGCCATTTCAGCACCACAGAGGCACAGAGGTGATAAAGCGCACAGCATTGGAGAACTGGAACGCTGGAGCGCAGAGCGTAAGAGCACGTGAGCATGTGCGTTGCATGTGGCTATTATGCGTTGTGCGCTTTGCGCTGCCGTGTCTCCGTGTCTCTGTGTCTCTGTGGTTCTTTGTTCTCTTGTTCCTTTGTTCTCTTGTTCAGTTCCGCGGTTCTGCAGTTCCGCGGTTCTGCGCTATCCCGCTTCCGTTGCGCGCAATTGATCGTGTCGTTGCTGAAATGCGAGTACGGCAAGTGCCTCAGAGATGTCATCGAGGCTCACCAACCCCAGATAGAGTTCGCCATCAAAGACGGCCACGGTACGACTATTCTTGAGTTGCATGGTGTCGCGCACCTCATCAAGCGTCATAGCTGGCTCTACACGCACAATCTCACGCTGCATGATCCCAGTGACATACATATCGCGTGGGTCGCTCGCCAATGCACGCAGCACATCATCGCGGGTGACAATCCCCAGCAGCCGGCTACCTTGCAGTACAGCAAAATCCGGCTGATAGCTGGTGAGGATGTAATCAACAACCTTGCTGACTCGATCACCGATCTCAAGTGTGAGGGCATGCCGATTATAGGCATCGCCAACGCGTTTGGTGATCAGCATGGTGCGTGCCTGACCTTCGGCGTTTTCCTGGCCTGCACCAAAGAATACAAACACAGCAACGAGAACGAGTGAGAAGTTGCCAGTTGCGACACCAATTACACCGAGTAGAATCGCGATTGCCTGGCCAACAACGGTCGCAATACGAGTCGCGCGCCGCGCAGGTAACCACAGCGCGAGAATGGCACGAAACATGCGGCCACCATCGAGCGGGAAGGCTGGGATAAGGTTAAAAAGCACCAGAAAGATATTGGCCTGAAGTAGCCATATCAATAGTGTACTGAGTGAAGGCGGCGCATTCTGCTGGAGCGCGCTACTGTCGAAAGTGCCAATCGCGGCTACTGCACCAGTTACCCCAATCAGAATGGCAGCAATCACCACATTCACAAGTGGCCCGGCCGCAGCAATCACCAATTCGTGCCATGGCTTGGATGGGTTTCGTGAGAGCAAGGCTACACCACCAAGTGGCAGGAGCACAATCTCACGGACAGGGATGCCAAAGCGTTGCGCCGCAATACTATGCCCAAGTTCATGGAGTGTCACACACACAAACAGTAGAATCATCAAGACGACGCCGAAGACTGCCCCAGTTGCGCCATAGGGTGTACCCCACTGTACCGCACCAAGGATCAGAATGAGGAAAAAGGTCACATGCACCTTAATAGCGATACCGGCGATTTTGGCGATAGGAAATGACCAGCCCATATGAATACTCCTGTTGTCCTTATACATGGATGTTTGCAGTTACTAGTTCATAGTGTACCATTATTACAAGAATAAGCTTATTGAACGAATCGTGTGCTATCATGATCACAATCTACATATCCAGAATACGATGTGGTCGGGAGGCTAGGATGTCAACAACTGAAGAACAGCTTGTGGAACACACAATCTCGATAAAACTCCCACTTTTCCAACACCGCCCATCCTGGGAAATCGCGCTGCTCTTTCCGCCTCAGGGGACATGGAGCAAATTGGAATACCTTGCTCTGACCGATTCGACAAACAATCTGGTTGAATATACAGAAGGACAGATTGAGGTATTACCAATGCCAACCGAGAAACATCAGGATGTGCTCGATTTCATCTTTCGAATCATTCGTCAGTTGATGACAACACTTGGTGGGAAGGCATATTATTCTCCTCTACGCCTATTTGTCGAGCCGGATCGATTTCGCGAACCAGATATTTTGCTTGTGATTGATAAAAACGATTCACGTCGTGCGAATCGATACTGGACGGGCGCTGATCTCGTGTTAGAAGTTGTGAGTCCTGATGACCCGGAGCGTGATTGGGTGCAGAAGCGCGCCGATTACGCCAGAGCCGGAATCCCTGAATACTGGATTGTCGATCCGCAACAGGAGCGTATTGCGATATTGACCCTTGTAGATCGCATATATGCGGAACATGGTATCTTTATGCGGGGTGAAATTGCTCGCTCGGTATTGCTGTCAGGCTTACATGTAGATGTCAGTGCAGCATTGGATGCTGAATAAAGCGCTGAATAAGGCTCATTCATGTAGCCACCCCAATTCCTCGCCGAGCTCAGGCGCGACACGCATGGGTATCAGGTTTTGCACAGCCCTCAGAAAACAGGCGATATCGAACTGCTCGACAACCACACGTTGGCGGATGCTAAGTGGCAGCAGATGATTGAACTGGCCGAGATTAAGGAGTGGCTCATAACTACGGTAGTTATCGGCTAGGTAGCGCTGCACTTGTGCGGGCTGCCACTCCGGCGGTGCATATAATTCCTCTGCAAGTAATATACAAATGCCAGGCTGTTCGGTCTCCTCAGCAATAACCTGGTAGCGTAATAACTCAAGTAACGCGCGCCCATACACCTCGCCTAGGAAGTGATACCACAACCAGCCACCACCAAATGGTACAAGCGCTGCAACCTGCGCTGCAAGCCCGATCTGTGCGGGTAACATGCGTGCGAGCGCATAGCTAAGCGGCTGACGTGCCGAACGATACAGCGGTGTAGGGCGGATTTCAGATGTGGTAGGTTGTCGGCGAACCAGTACGACCGCGCCATCCGACCACTCGATACTAATCGGGCGCCCATCGATCACGAGTTGCTCACTACTCAGCCATGGTCTCTCGACACGTGCAATTGTGCGGCCAGTCTGCTGATCGCGGATGGAAAGCGTGTTGGCGCTACTGCCCTGAATAGTGCTATGGATGCTTGGCCCGGGAGTCGCACTAGCCTGTGAGTCGATCAGCTCATTCAGTTGAGCACCGGCCCGCCATTCACCTGGCCGCCCGGATTTCAGGTAACCTCGTTGCACTAACTCGCCGCCGATCGCTTCCAGATCGGTGTGGCTTGCCAATCCTTCAAAAAGAGCTGCAAGCGCAGCTGGGCGGATCGCTGCTGTTGGACTCTGTTTGATGAGGCTAAACATTTGTTGGATAAGCACAGCTGGTCTGAATGAAGCAGCTGACGGCGTGGATTCTATTTGTTGGGGGTGGTTATATTGTTTCAGCAGGGCTTCGAATATGATCTGCTCAAGCGAAGTTCGGTAGAAACAGGCGACATGTATGGCCGCACTGCGTCTGCCTCCGCGTCCGATCCGCTGTGAAAACGAACTCCAACTTCCCGGTGGGCCAAGCAGCACAACGAGATCGATAGATCCAATATCGATCCCCAATTCTAGGGTGCCACTAGCGATGCAGATTGCGCGTTCGGCAGCCGCGAAACGCCGCTCGGTCTCACGGCGCATCTGAGGGTCGATATTTGAATAGTGTACAAAGATTTCGCCGAATTGATCGATAGCGCGTAGTGCCGCCGCATACGTTTCGATCTCAGCACGGCTATTGCAGAACAGCAGTGCCTTACGCCAGCCACGTTTGGCAAGATAGAGGTGCAACTGATCGGCATCCACCGGCGAGAGCGCCAACATCTCGGCGTGGAGCGTGCGCTGGCCAGGTACGACAATCACCTCTGGATCGACCATGTAGCGCGTGGCTACTTCCTCGGGAGCAGCCAATGTTGCCGAGAGCGCGACGATCTGGAGCTGTTCGCTCATGGCATGACCCTGTTTGGTGGCATAGGTGCGAATCTGTTGAATACGGCGCAGTATGGCACGTAATTGATCGCCACGTGGGGTATTATCGAGCAGGTGCAATTCATCGATTACAATTGCATGGAGGTTTGCGAGAAACTTAGGGCGTGAGGCCAGCAGCGAATCGGCGGATTCCGGTGTGGTGATCAGCAGATCCGGTGTGTGGCGCGAACGGCTGCTACGATCCCCAGTGCGGATGGCTAGGCGCAAGCCGAGAGTTTCGAGCGGATGAGCAAGACGAGCCTCTAAATCGCTGGCTAAGGCGCGCGTTGGTGTGAGGTACATCAGCCGCAGACCAGTATGTTGGCGGATGGGTTGGCAATAGCGCTCGATCAGTGGCGCAAGCGCGGCTTCGGTTTTGCCGCTGGCGGTCGGCGCACATAACAGGACATTCCGCCCGTCGAGTAGCGCAGGCAATGCGGCAACCTGGGGCGTTGTAAAGGTGCCATAGCGTGCAAAGAAGGCTGGCCATGTGCGTGGCAGGCGTTCCAGGAGTGCAAGTTGCGTGGCATATTGGTTCATATTGGCCATGGCAGCCCGCAATAAACGCGCCTCACACACGCACCCCTTTAGTGAGATCAGCCAGCAGCTGATCGGCAGGGTAATCGGGGTGTAGGTAGAGCAGATCGCAGGTGTAGGTGGCTAGGCGGATAACCTCACGTAGATTGATGCGGTGTTGACTGAGTGCGCGCGCCAGATGTGCTGGGATCGCCTTGATGAGTTGAAGGTAGCGCTCGTCGGGTGGCGGATAGGGGTAGTTATAGGCAATACTGTGGTAACGCAATAGCCGCGTGTAGAAATCGATCAAATCGCGTTCGATAAAGCGATCATCTAGGCGCATGATCTGCGATGGAGCCAGCCAGGAATCGACCGGCATACGATTTTCGCTCTCGGTGAGGGCAAAGAGAAAGAAGATATGTGGTGTACTGGAAAAGGTGATCTCATAATCGGTGATCGTATGGGTGGGGATCGTCTTGGGGTCAATCCGCCCATTAGAAGTGCCGGTTGCCGCATAGATCATCGATTTGAAGAAGGCATCAGTGCGGTCGCGTTGGGCAGCGTGCAGAAGCGAGTAGTGCTCCGATTCGTCGATCAAGATTGCAATGCCAGCATAGCCACAGAGTGTTGCCAAAATGCTAATTGCTGTGAGCAAATAGGTGTATTGGCGGGCAACCTCACCGCTCAAGAAGAGCCGAGGTGGCTTGCGCAGCACCTGTTTCATGGCGGGGGTTGGGCGAATGATCCCGCTGATCCAGGCAACAATATCATCATAGGCATCCTGGTAGTTACATTCACTCAGGGCACGTAATGCAGCTACCAATGGATCATCAGCACGTGGGCTCAGATCGGCAAATGATGCCAGTACGGTGGGGTTAGCAATTGCCTTGGCAAAGAGTGGCCGTAGCCCACGCTCACTTGTATCGGGGTAACGAATCGCGCCAACAAGTGCCTTATAGATTTCATGGGCCTTACCAGGCGGTACTTCCACAAGGTCGAGGCTAGCGACAGCAACAAGCATATTCTCACGTAGGGCTAGGCGTGCAGCGAGTTCGACAAAATGGCTCTTACCATAGCCATAATCGCCAATCACTGCAAGAGCATCTCCACTACGCTCACGGCTGCGCGAAAGGGCACGATCGAGGCTGACACGCTCGGCCTCTAGGCCAATCGTGAGGGTTTCGACATCCTGAACGGGTACGATCCCGAAGCGTAATGTCTCTAATGTTTGGCGCGCGCGGAACTGATCCGTATCTGGCGCGATCTGGCGCGGCGCAAAAGCGGCAGGAATAGTTGTAGGGCGTACACTGGCCTGCGACTCGGGCTGGAATTCCCGCGCTGGCAGCCGAAACCGCCGCCCCGATTCGAACTGCACTTCCCACTCAAAGCCACTCATGTAGGTTTTCAGCAGCTTGCCATTACCAAATTGTGGATGTGTCACGCTGCGCCCTGGCACCAGATCGGACATTGGATATGCTCGCTATAAAGAGTAATCAGGGAATTACAGAACCGCAGAACCGCAGAACCGCAGAACCGCAGAGCCAAGAACCGAGAACAAGAGAACAAGACAACCACAGAGACACGGAGACACGGAGACACAGCATCCATGCCCATCATTCCATCACCGTATCATCATCGTACTGGCGAACCTTGTGTTCGCCCGCGTCGAGAACCACAGAGACACGGAGACACGGCAGTGCAAAGCGCACAACGCAAAATAGCCACAGGCTGCTCGCATACTCGATCGTTCCATCGCTCCACCGTTTCAATGCTCCAATGCTACACCCAGAGGGTACCCGGCTTCAATGTTTCAATGCTTCATCGCTCTTGCGCTCTTGCGCTCTTGCGCTTCAATACGGTTTCTGCCCACTATCCGCCAAGCTCATGAGTAATTCGCTTTGGCCACGAATGGCGGCAGTAGCCTGATCAGAGCTAAGCGATAGCTCACCATCCTCTTTTTGGCGATACCACTCGGTGATCAGTGCCTTCACAAATAATCGGCGATGGCTGATCGCTAAGAATGAATTACGTGCGGCCTCCGAGAGGCTTATGATATTGCTTGCCTGCATTGTGGCATTGAGCTTTGTGCCATAGGCAGCCTCAAAGATCGGCAGTAGGCGGTAACCAATTTGATGTAACAACTCCTCATCGGGTACATCGAGTCGGTCGAGATTAATTTGTGGGCTAAATGGGTTTGAGCGTGAGAAATAGCCAGGTGCCTGAATACGCTGTTGTAAAGCAGGGTACTTTGGCACAATGTCATGAATGAATGCAGGCGGTACAGCATACATGAACAGTGTGCCGGGTAAATCCTCGCGGCAGCGATCAATCACTTCGCGTAGATTATCGGTCGCCACTTTTTCGGATTTACCGCCAACACTCAACATGCGGTCGCCTTCATCGAATAGGAGCGCTAGCCCAGTGTAGCCCAATGTACGAACCGTTTGGCAGAGTGAGCGCAGCATGCGGAAGGCATTGTTTTTATTGATCTTCTCAGTAACACCAATTGTGCGAAGGTCACGCACATCTTCAGGACTCACTTCTTCGCCATGGAGCCAGCGCCCAAGTGATTCGAGGCGTAATTCCTGGCCGCGCAATAGCGCCTGAAAGTAGCCAAGGATGGCTTTGTGAAAGCTCAGGCTATCAACAGATGTTCCTGCCAATGTCTGGATGAACGCACGCACATCGGGCAACTCATTTGCCTCAGGGTCACGCAGATCAAGACCATGTGGTTGAACCATGCGGCGCAGTGTGCCTTCAAGAAAGTGGGTGAGACCACGTTCATCCTCGCCGAGATCGCCCAATTCATGCCAAATGATTGAGGATGCAACAGCAGCATACACACGGCGCTGGTCGTCGTATGGGCTCTCTTTCGGGCTTAGATCGACCTTGCTGACCGCGAAATTACGCTCCCAAGCTCGATCACGCACACAATACAAAAAGTGCGATTTACCACTGCCATAATCGCCTACAACTAATTTGAAAGCTGCACCACCATCGGCTAGGTAGGAACCTAAATAGTGAGTATCGATTGCGTTCAGGAGTGACTGATTGCCGACGTTATAGTAACTAACGCCTTTCGAGAGCGGTGTGCCCGATTGGCCGAGCACTTCGACAATCTGACGAGCGAGGCGTGGTTCGGGGAGCATAGATCGTTCCTTATTCATCGCGCCTTATTCATCGCGCCTTATTTATCGCGGTCGAACTTCACATCGCCAATATAACTACCTGCGTAGGGTGTATCGCCAGTGAGAATAAACATACTGCGCTCAGGGTTATCTGTGTGTGATTTGGTTGCACCAGCGCTGAACATCCGCAAGCCGTTATAGCTCACTTCTTTCTGAAAGAAGAAATCGAAATCATAGGCGAATTGGGCGCGCGAATAATCTACAAAACTGCTTTTCATTGGTGCAACTCGGAAGGCTTTTGGCTGGCGTTGCATAAGGACATCCATGTAACACTCAACGATATTCGCGCGATTATCATTTGAACCACGCCGCGCCCGTACACCTTCCCAAGCGGTGTAAACTTGCTTGACCCATTCTGTGGCATCAACGCTACGACCTGCGATACTCTTCAAAGCGCTCTGGTATGCTTTGATGATCGCCTCAACACTAAGCGGCACACGCTTCACAATAACTTCCTTGCCATATAGAATTGAAGCGCTGCGCTGAGCAAAATTGGTTGTTACCTCAAAGCGGCCAATCTCGAAGCGTGGTGGACGGCCACCAATATGTATACCCTGTGCAGCAAGCGTATCGCGCAGCGCTACTCCAAATGTTTCACCGAGTGCACGCTCTCCGATCTCAAGTTGCTCCTCTAGCTGCGGCAAGATACCAAGCAGCGCGCTGTCGGGGAGTTTCTGGGCCTGGAGTATTTGGATTGCTTTCCCCAGTTTTACAATATCGATGCTCTCGGCACGTAGAGCCACAATAACGTCCTTCAGAGTCGCTGCAAGCGTGCTGGTTGTCTTGAGTTCGCGGCGTAAATCGGGCATCAGAGGATCTACTGCTGCATCCTTCAGGCGAGCATCATTGATGACCTCGCGCGCTTGGCCAATCAAATCGGCGCGTATCCCGCTGGTGTGTTCTGAATATGGTCGCAATGCCCGTTCGGCCTTCGCTAAGGCTCCTGTCATACCTTTCAGGGCTGCTTGCGCATTCCCCGCTACCTTCTGACGTTGGCTATAGCTCTCGCGCAATTCTTCCAATGCGGCGAGTAACACTTCATTCGACATACAAAACCTTTAATATAAGGAATAAGAGAACCGAGAACCAAAGAACCACAAAGACACGGAGACATAGAGACACGGAGACACGGTAGCGTTCCATCGCTTTGCGCTTTGCGCTCTTGCGCTCTTGCGCTCTTGCGCTCTGCGTTTATTATACCACCACCTCTCGCTTGCCCAAATATTGCCGCTATTTTGCAACTATGTCGGGTACCATTATCGGCATTCGGCTGGTATCATAGATGTAATGAATGGAGGCCGCATGATCGAGACAGTCAATCTTCAGAAAACATTTGGTTCATTTCAGGCAGTTCGTGGTATTGATTTGCATGTGGAGGCTGGCGAAGTCGTGGCCTTGCTTGGGCCAAATGGCGCTGGAAAAACCACCACAGTGCGTATGCTTGGCGCGATTCTTAAACCAACAGCAGGCCATGCGCGCGTTGCTGGGCTCGATGTAGTTACCGATGCGCGTCAGGTGCGCCATATGGTTGGCCTATTAACCGAATTTCCTGGCCTGTATCTGCGGATGCGCTCGATGGAATACCTTCAGTTTTTTGGCGAATTGCAAGGGATGTCGTCAGCACTCTGCCGCAGCCGTGGTGAACATCTGCTCCAGCAATTTGGGCTATGGGATGCGCGCGACAAACGGATTGATAGTTATTCAAAGGGCATGAAACAGAAGATTGCCCTGATCCGCGCACTCATTCACGATCCGCCGGTGCTGTATCTGGATGAGCCAACTACGGCCATGGATCCACATAGCGCCCGTGTGGTTCGTGACGCAATTGCCGAGTTACGCGCCGCGCGCCGTACGGTGCTCCTCACAACGCATAACCTCACCGAGGCCGAATACCTTGCCGACCGGATTGTAATCATTCGGGGTGGTGTGATTATTGCGGAAGGAACCCGCACACAGCTCACCCGCCAATTAATGGGTGAACCCCTCTGGGAATTGCATATAGATGCACCAATTGCCCGCGCATTACCACTGCTCGACGGATTGATTCATGCCGCCGATACTGGTGATACCTGGCTCCGCTACAATACCGCCGAAGCACGTTCGCTAAACCCACAAATCCTGCAACGCCTGATGAGTGCTGGGTTGCCAGTGGTAGCGTTGGCCGAAGTTCCGCAGCGCCTAGAGGATGTCTACCTTAGCATTATCGCCGATGAAAGCGAGCGAGGTGCCTGGACTGGTGGGCACATTCAGGGTGAGCATGAAGATTCACAGCTCACTGCGGGCGATGCATACCGGGCGACATCCTAAAACGAATATATACACGGGTATTGCACCCGACGATAGAGGTAGGCTTTATGACGACAAGTACTGGAACATCATCATTGAGTGCACTTGGTGCGGTAGGAGTGATCGCCCGCCGTGAAGTGCGAGAAACAATGACCGACTGGCGGATTCTGCTCCCGATCTTCATTCTAACATTTATTCTGCCGCAACTCTTGCTCGGGGCAATTAACGTCGCAATTAATTATATTGGCGATATCAACACGGTTATTCGGCTGATACCATTTGCCATGCTATTGGTAGGCTTTATTCCTGCGTCATTCTCGCTAATCACCGCACTTGAGTCGTTTGTTGGTGAACGTGAGCGTAACAGCCTTGAGTCGCTCCTCTCGATGCCAATCTCGGATGTCTCGCTGTATATGGGCAAGCTGATTGCCGCACTATTGCCGCCACTCTTTTCTTCATTAATAGCAATGTGTGTCTATGCGCTCTCGCTCAGGTTACGCGATCCCGATCTCTTTACACAAGGGTTGCTCACCGAGTATTTTTTTGGCGTACTGGTATTGATTCTAACTAAAGCGGTTGTGATGGTGGCCGGTGCTGTGATTATTTCCAGCCACACAACTAGTATTCGGGCGGCAAACCTATTGGCGAGCTTTGTACTACTGCCCACGGCCACGCTCGTACAGCTTGAAGCGTTGCTGATGATCGCGCGGCGCTGGGATGTGCTCTGGCTCGTTGCGCTGATACTCGTGGTTGTTTCAATCGCTCTGATTCGTACTGGATTGGGTGCATTTAACCGTGAAGAGATCTTGTCGCGTGAGCATGAGCAACTTCAACTAAAGAAGACATGGCAGGATTTCCGGCGTTTTCTGGCAGAATACCACCCAGCGGGGGTTGTTCCCGGCGAATATAGCGGGCGGCCATTCTCTGCGCGGCGCTTCTATCGCACGGAGCTTCTGCAAATCTTGCGTGAATATCGATTGCCACTAGCGGTTGCTAGTTTTGCCGCACTGATTGGTTTCGCATTAGGCGGCTATATCGGTGAGCATTTCTATGCTCCCTTTATTGAACAGCTTCTGCGTGGGATCGGGCGTACCCCTGATGGTGGGCCACTCTTGGTGCTCCTGATTTTTGGCAATAATATTCGCGTTGCAATCCTTTCGAATGTCTTCTCCTTGTTTTCGTTTGGCTCGTTTGCCTTTCTTGTTCCAGCAGTAGCCTTCGCACAGATTGGCTTTGTGACAACCGAACTTAGCAGGCAGGGTGGAAGCTGGTTTGCACTTGGGCCAAATAGCCCATTACAGTTTATGCTTGCCTATGTCCTGCCGCATGGGATCATCGAACTGCCAACAGCCATTCTTAGTGCCGCTCTGGGTTTACGGATCGGTGCAGCACTCCTCTCGCCACCTCCTGGGTTTACCGTCGGGCAGAACATTCTGTGGTCGATAGCCCAATTCTGGAAAATA
>JANLSE010000452.1:0-1889 GCA_031362265.1 Roseiflexaceae bacterium | reverse complement strand
CTTCACCACTGGTGGCGGAGCAGCTTCCGTTGGCGCAATCCAATGGTCCCACACCAGCGACACATCAACCGTCATCAATACAGGTAGTTCCTAGAATGGGGTTGGTGGCTCCATGTCTCCATGTCTCTGTGTCTCTGTGGTGAAGCTCGCTGACGGTTAGTCACGCCGATTAACCTCCTGAACCGTAAAGCCTGCGGTCTGTTTATAGCGTGCAGCGATCGCTTCAAGTTCATCACGCGCAATAACCTGATGAATATCCGTGAATCCCGCAGGTGCACGTTCTTCGGCAATCTGCATCACTTGCTCAGGGCCATTGGCGCGGTTCATCAGTACGATTTTGGTGGTAGCTGGGCGACGGATAGTGTCGTAGGCTTCCAGCGCGGCTACAATGTCTGGTTCTGTCGCCAGTTGATGCGCCAGACACTCTGCATCGAGAATAGCCAGTGATGCACCATTTGACCCAATTGGGTACATGGGATGTGCCGCATCGCCAAGCAGCGTGACACGGCCATGACTCCAGCGTGGTAGTGGATCACGATCGGCGAGCGGATATTCATACACGGCACCTGCCGCATCAATCACCGCCGGGATATCGAGCCAATCAAACTGCCAATTATCAAATTGTTGTGCAAAGCGCAGCTTCGATACTTCACGGTTCCAATCTTGTGGTGGTGGCGCTCCTTCCGGTAGGCTTAGTTCAGCAACCCAGTTGAGCAGCGCCACGCCGCGTCGCTCGTAGTCAGGTGAGATCGGGTAGCACACAAATTTCTGGTTCTGGTGGCCAGCCATAATCATTGTGCGGCCACCCAGGAACGGCTTGGCTTCACTCATCGCGCGCCAGAGGATGCGCCCAGAGAGGAGTGGTGGCCCTTCGTTTGGCCAGAGTATTCGCCGCGCCGCTGAATGAATTCCATCAGCAGCAATCAGGCAACGAGCACGCACCTCGTGGGTTGTGCCATTACGGGAACGAAACTGCGCACTGATGGAACCTGGCTGTTCTTGCCACCCTTCGAGTGACATTCCAAGATGGATGCATTCCTCACCAAGCCGCATGCGTACAGTATCGAAGAGCAACTGTTGTAGGTAGCCACGGTGTATTGAGTACTGTGGATAATCGTAGCCCGCTGCCAAACCACGCGGCTCGGCCCAGATCAGTTGCCCACGCTTTGAGTAGTAGTGTAACTCAGCGGTTGGTATGCCTGTCGCGGCGAGTTCTGGCGCAAGGCCAAGTGCATATAGCACACGTACCGAGTGCGGCAAGAGATTGATCCCAACACCAAGCGGCCTGAGTTGAGGCACCGATTCATAGATATGAACTGGGACGCCACGTTGATGCAATGCCAACGCAAGCGTTAGCCCACCAGGCCCGGCACCAGCGATCATGACATCTGGATGCATGCTGGCACTCCTCACCACCGATTCATCATTGGGAAGCTATTGATCCAATCCCTATTATACGCCATGCACTTCATACAAACGCTTCCACAAATTGTGGAAATTGCCTAAGAATGAACGCAAAGACGCGAAAACGCGAAGGGCTGGTTTCTTCTTTGGACAAGGTTTATAACTACATGTACATTGTGGAAATTGCCTAAGAATAAACGCAAAGGCGCAAAGGCGCAAAGATGCAAAGGGCTTGATTGTTCTCTTGTTCTGGTTCTCTTGTTCTGGTTCTTGGTTCTTGGTTCAGTGCGCGGGCGAACACAAGATTCTCCAGTACGATGCTGGGTGGTTCTTGGTTCTGTAGCCAGATAGAGGATCAGGAGAGGATATTAGTGTAACGAATGGATTTGAGTTAATGATGTAAGGTAGAGCTGCATTTGTTCTTCATCCATGAAGGGTGCTTGGAGTCGTGTGATTTCACCGCTTGGCCGCCGAAAGAGCATGTC
>JANLSE010000451.1:0-2403 GCA_031362265.1 Roseiflexaceae bacterium | reverse complement strand
GTATATTCAAACTCATTCTGTGGATTTGTTTGAGGCCTATGCATGCAGCTTCCTCCATTCATTCCTGGGCGTGAGTTGAGTCGCCACTTCTTCATGGAGTTGGTGCAGCCTTTGTTGGCAGCTGCATGGCCAGCGTTACGCTATACCGCCGCACACATTGGCGCTGGTAGTGACGCATTAGGTTTCGATACCGACCTCTCACGCGATCACGATTGGGGTCCAACAGTTGTTCTATTCCTATCGGAGAGCGCCTCGAATCTGGTTGAGCCGATTCGCGAGTTGGTTGGTCTGCAACTCCCCCACTCCTTTATGGGCTACCCGGTTGGCTTTATCGATTCACCTGAGGAGCCAGGTACCCATATTCCAGCACCGCCAGGATACAATGGCCCGCTCATCCATCATGTGTTCCCGACAACACTAAGCCGCTTTTGTGAACGAGAACTTAGTTGGACGCCGGGTTCCTCACTTGAGGCAGCCGATTGGCTGAGCTTCCCAATGCAACGCCTCCGTAGTATTGCAGAGGGCACTATTTACTACGACACCCTTGGCGAATTAGCTGCTCTGATGCAGCAACTACGTTGGTATCCCGATCAGATATGGCGTTATCTGCTAGCCTGTGGCTGGCATCGGATTGGCCAGGAAGATCATTTGATGTCGCGCGCGGGATATGCTGGTGATGAGCTTGGTTCGGCATTGATTGGTGCGCGCTTGGTTCGTGATGCTATGACGCTCTGTTTTCTGTTTGAGCGCCGTTATGCGCCCTACCCGAAATGGTTTGGTACGGCATTCCGACAATTAGATTGTGCTCCAGAACTTACCCCCCTTCTCCATGCTGTGCTGGCGGTAGCAACATGGCCGGAGCGTGAAGCTGCCTGGTGTGAGGTTGCTATTCGGCTTGCTAGGTGCCATAATCAGCTTGGGCTGATGCCTGTTCAAGCCGCCGAAGTGCAGCCATTCTTTAGCCGTCCCTTTCAGGTTATCAATAGCGATCGCTTTGTAGCTGGTCTATTAGCAACCATCAGTGAACCGATGGTACGGCAACTGATTGAACGTCCACTAATTGGTTCGATTGACCAGTGGAGTGATAGTACTGATCTGCGTTCAAACCCAAGCTGGCGATTACGAGTGCGATCCTTCTATGAGTGATTGTTGTGCATCCCCGCATTGCCAAGCCTTATGAAGCTTGGTATGATCATGAGTGTGCCTGTTGAGTGCGAGTTTTACTCTCAGGGTTCGAGTACCTGAAGGTAGTGCGAAACTCTTGCACACCTAACCCTAGTTCTTGCGAAAGATGAGTGTAATGCATGCATTATCACGATATATCAATTGAGGCTGATCAAGTTCGCGGACTTACCCTTAGCGACGGGCGGCGCTTGGTGCAGTTCCGTGTGCGTGTAATTGAATCACCAGGTGGCGAGATGCGCCCGGAAGAGGCGATTGAGGTTGAGTATATTGAGGCGGAGTTACTGCAGGCAACACAGCAACTCGCAGCGCGTACGCTTGATGCTCAGGGGCTGCTTGCACTTGGAAAGGCACTCGGTACGCTCCTTCTACCACCACCAGTAGAGGCAGGCCAAGCGGGGGTGCACCCGATTCTTATTCAATCGCTGCAGTCCATCCCGCCTGAAGATGGGTTACGGCTACGGTTGCGATTGCCAGCTGAATTGGCTGCCCTCCCCTGGGAATATGTTGTTCTAGAGCGCAGCAGCGATGATACAACACTTGGTTTTCTTTCATTGGATCCGCGTGTGGTGATTGTGCGCCACGAGCCATTACCTGCCGCCGATCCAGCGCCACATTTGGGTGGCCCACTTCGCCTAGTTGCGGCATTAGCATCGCCTGCAGGAATGCCAGCGCTCGATCTTGCTGCTGAGCGCCAAGCAATTGAGCAGGCATGCATAGGCCAAGCTGGTATTGATCTGGCCGTGATCGACCAGGCAACCCATGAGCAGTTGCAGCAAGCATTAGCAGGTGCTGAGATCTTTCATTTTGCTGGGCATGGGCTTGCGCAAGGCGGTGGGGCGATTGCACTGGCGGATGGCCGCTTGGATGCCGAGCCATTGGGTAAAGAACTCAAAACAAATGGAGTGCGCTTAGCATTATTGGGTGGCTGCAACACTGGCCAGCGCGATGGGCTGAGTACCTGGGGTGGAACCGCCCCGACACTCGTGCGATCTGAAATTCCCGCGGTGATCGCCTACCAATTTACAATTCGCGACAATGCCGCAATTGCGTTTGCAGGGGCATTCTATCGTGCGCTGGTGGGTGGGCTGCCAATTGAACGCGCCACTGCTGCTGGTCGAATCGCTGCCCATGCAATCGAGCCTGCTGGCCGCGAATGGGGCGCTGCAGTGCTCTACCTGCGTTCGGCAGATGGCCTACTCTTTGCTGGCAGCGAAAACC
>JANLSE010000439.1:0-5680 GCA_031362265.1 Roseiflexaceae bacterium | reverse complement strand
CCAGATGCAGTGGTTAATTTTGCAAACCCAACCTGGTTGGATCAGATTACTGCACTAAGTGCTGCTTCTGGTATTGAAGTTATCGATTATCCGAGTTATATCTGCGCCATAGAGCAGCGCCGCGTAGCCTTCAAACAATATGGTGCTTTGGCAACCGATCATGGTGTGGAGACGCCCTATACCGCGCGAATATCAGATCACGAGGCGACCATTCTATTTGAGCGTGCACTGCGCGGGCAGGCCAGTAATGACGATACAACCCGTTTTATTGGGCATATGCTCATGGAATTTGCGCGAATGAGTTGTGAGGATGGCCTGGTGATGCAGTTGCATGCCGGAAGCTTGCGTAACCATAATACTGCACTGTTTTCACGTTTCGGCGCAGACAAAGGTGCAGATATTCCCATTGCGGCTGAGTGGACCCGCAATCTTCGGCCACTGCTGAATGCCTATGGCGATGATCCACGCTTCCGCCTGATTCTGTTCACCTTAGATGAAAGTACCTATGGCCGTGAGTTAGCTCCATTGGCTGGGCATTACCCGGCGCTGCGACTTGGCCCGCCATGGTGGTTTTTCGATAGCGTCAGTGGTATGCGCCGCTATTTCGATCTCGTACTGGAGACGGCTGGCCTCTATAACACCGCTGGTTTCAACGACGATACCCGCGCCTTTGCATCGATTCCCGCGCGCCACGATGTATGGCGGCGGGTGAGTTGTGATTGGTTGGCTGGGCAGGTGGTACAGGGGTTTCTGTTTGAAGATGAGGTCGCAGACATGGCCTATGAGTGCGCGTATGGGTTGGCCAAACGAGCCTATCGGCTAGAGTGAGTAGGTGCATATGGATTACCTCCAACAACTCTTTGGTATGGAAGGCCAAGTCGTGGTGATCACGGGCGGTACAGGTGTGCTGGGTGGGGCAATGGCGCGTGGGCTGGCTAAGGCTGGTGCGAAGGTTGGTGTGCTTGGTCGGCGGCGCGAACAGGCTGATGCTGTTGTTGCGGCGATTCAGGCAGATGGTGGCGAGGCGCTGGCATTGACTGCTGATGTACTGGATCGCGGGCAGTTAGAATCTGCCAGGGCATTAGTTTTGGAACGTTGGCAGCGCCTGGATGTGTTGGTCAATGCAGCTGGTGGGAACATGCCTGCTGCAACGCTGGCACCAGGGCGCTCGTTTTTTGATCTGCCGGTTGAGGGTATGGAGCCAGTAGTCGCACTTAATTTGCATGGTACGCTTTTGCCAAGCCAGGTCTTTGGTGAAGCGATTGCGAGTGCTGGCAGTGGCTGTATTGTGAATATCTCTTCCATGGCCGCACAGCGTGCACTTACCCGAGTTGTGGGGTATGGTGTGGCAAAAGCCGCAGTAGATAATGCCACGCGTTGGCTTGCTGTCGAATTGGCACGTTCGTATGGTGGCCGCCTGCGTGTGAACGCAATTGCTCCAGGCTTTTTTGTTGGTGAGCAGAACCGCGCATTATTGTTGAATGCCGATGGCTCACTGACGCCACGCGGGCAAACGATTATTGATCACACACCTGCCGGACGTTTTGGCCAACCCGAAGAATTGCTGAGTACCTTGATCTGGTTATGTAGCCCAGGGGCGAGCTTTATTAATGGCGTGGTTGTACCTGTTGATGGTGGCTTCAGCGCCTTTAGTGGGGTGTGAAACGATCATTGGTTGTACGTTGACACCCTATCAATCCGCGCTATAATCGTAACGTTCCAAACTAGTTAAGTCAATCTGCCATGTCATGGTTGTTCCCCCGACGCAAATCTTCTCAAACAGGAAAGCGAGACAACTCATGCGATTTGGTGCATCAGTCTGGCCATTTAAGTGGGATGCTCCGTACGATGATGGAATCAAACGGATCGCACGTCTGGGATTCAAAGCGGTTGAGTTGATTGCATGGAATCGTGCTTCGCTCGACGAATACTACACTCCACAAACGATTAAACACCTCAAAGGCTTGCTTAACGATGAGGGTTTAATGTTATCCGAGTTTGTCTCCACTCCCAAAGGTATGGCAAGCCCCAATAAGAATGAGCGTGACGCTGCGGTAGAGCATTTCAAGCGAGCCGTGGAAGTTGGTGTCGAGCTTGGCACCGGCATTATGAACTCGGTTTCAAGTTATCCATTTGAAATTCCAGCACCCCATATTACTGTGCTTCCCCATGTTCAGATGTTTCAGGTCAATTACCCACAGGGCCTGGATTGGCAGCAGAATTGGCTCGATTATGTGGATGTGATCCGGCGCTGTACAGCCATCTGTGAAGACGCTGGTATTAAGTTTGCGCTTGAGCCACACCCACATCGCTATATGACAAGCGCCGCCAGCATGCTGCGCCTGATCGATCATGTCCAATCGCCTGCGCTTGGGATGAATATGGATCCAAGTCATCTCTTCCCGCTTGGCGAACTGCCGAATGCGGTTGTCTACCAATTAGGAAGCCGGATCTTCCATTGCCATTTTTCCGATAATGATGGCTTGACGAATGTCCACTGGCGAACTGGTAAGGGCAAGATCGATTGGGAAGCCTTGATGGTTGCACTGAAGGATGTTGGGTTTGATGGAGTGATCTCAATCGAGCTTGAAGATGTGCCAGGTGTGTCGCGTGGGCGCGCAGCACAACATGGCGGCTATGGGGAAACGGTCTTTGCAGGGGAAGCATTCGACGCCGAGAATGTTGCGAGTGTCAAGTATATTCGCGATATTTGTGACAAACTGGGTATTTCGATTGATTAGTGCCAACCAGTGCGTTCTAGTATTTGAGGAATAACATGAAACTGAAGGGCATCCACCACCACTCGGTTCTAGTGAGCGATATGGAACGAGCAGTGGCCTTTTATAGGCAGATCTTGGGATTGCAAGAAATTGGTATTCCGGCGACCTTCCCACCAGCTGGTGCACGCGTACGCTGGTTTCAGATTGGCGATCAGCACCTCCACCTTATGCCGGCTGCACAGGCAGATCCGGTTAGCCCACGCCATATTGCACTGGCGATTGAAGATGCACAGGCTGGCCGTGAATACTTCAAGACGAAGGGTATTCCCACTCGCGAGGATATTCCAATTCCAGGGGCGGATCGCTTCATTGTCTCCGACCCGGATGGCAACAATATTGAGCTGATCGAATGGAAGGAAACATACCAGATCGTGCCGCTCGACTAAGAGCGCTGGCAATGGTACGATACAGGTAAAGCAATGGCACCAGATGTCTCTGCAAAGCATCTGGTGCTTTTTCTGTGTTCAATCATAGATAGAAGAGGCTACCTAGTTGGCCGTGAACCGATTGTGTAAGAATCTACTGCTGATCCACAGGTTGTTCTAAAAACCGAATTGGTGTAAAACGCTCTGGCACATGATTGTCACCGGAACCGATGGAATCCCAGGCCCAACCCACCGTCTGGGATCCGCTATTCAATTGCACCTGCTGATAGCGCCCAAAAAAGATCCGCCACTCATCGCCATCTTTGGGTGGTAGCGAGCGCCCGTTTGCAAGCCAGTGCATGCCTGCCCATGGGAAGGCCAATTCGACTGTCCATCCTTTGCTTGGCGTTGTTGGGCTATTGATTGGCCCATCGACCTGAACTGCACTTTTTAGCCCGGGGAGATCCCAATTGCGGAATGCCCAACGTAACCCGCGCGGGTGGCTGCCGCGCCAGAAGTACGCGCCGCTGCGATCATGATTTCCGCCAAACAAGAGCGCATGCTGATCAAGTAAATCGAACTCGGGAACATCAAAACGTCCACCGCGTTGATAGGCATCCTGCCAAATAAAGAAGACCTCATAGATCGTTCCGAGTGCATTGATCTCAAACTCATAATAGGTATCGCCACCGTCGATAAACACCTCCACATCGTTTTCCAGAAAGATTAACGCGTCACGTTTGGTAATCTGTGCACGCACAAATGGCTCCTCAATCCAGAAACCCACATACAGATTGTCGTTATCCCACAGTACGGCGGCATTGGTTTCGTAATGTGCCGGGGTGCCATGAACGATATCAACGAAGCGTGGCGAGCGTGGGGCGGCGTGCCAGGCAGGCTCATTCAGATGGCCATCAATAATGAGTGGCGTTGGCGTGCGATAACAGATGTAGGGTTGGTTTGGTTGCGTTGAAACCATGAGCTTCCTCTCTGGGTTAGGTCGTGAATGATCTACACTGTGAGTGTAGCAAACTGGCGCTATTGGCGCAAATGGCCTGAGGTAGAGGGTGGCGCATCGACCAGTTGCGGTGCTGCCTTCAGGGCGAACACAAGGTTCGCCCATACACTTGCGGTCGGGGCGAACCTTGTGTTCGCCCACCTGCGGTGCAAAATGCTGAGTCTCACCCTGTTCTAGCAAAGCCATGGCGTTGCAATGCTATACTAACTGAATAATCAGTAGTTTGGTATTCTTGATCTAGTGTAAAAGGATCAATCAGTATGAAACTTACACCGGTTCCGACGGTTGAGGAGTATCTCTTACGGCGTTTCGACCAAGTTGGCCGCCAAATGCGCCTAAGCGCACAGAACATAGCCGAGTTGCTCGTTTGGCAAGCCAGATTGCGGCTGCGGTTACGAGCGATAACTGGTATTGATACCATGGAACTCGCCGAGCTTGACGCCGATCACGGCCCGATCGAGCAACTAGATGGCTATACTCGTCAGCGTGTAGAAATCTCGGTAGAGCCGGGAGTTCGTATGCCATTGTTCGCGCTTGTGCCAAACGATGCACCGAATGGCACACGGCTGCCGGTGGTATTGGCAGCCCATGGCCATGGCAGCGGTGGTAAGAGTTCAGTCGTTGGCCTACGTGATACGGTCGAATTGCAAGCGGCGGTTGAGCAATACCACTACGACTATGGTGTTCAGTTTGTACGGCGTGGGTATGTTGTGCTCTGCCCTGATGCGCGTGGTTTTGGTGAACGACTTGAGCGTACCATGCTGGGGAATGGCGATTCGCTGGCGGGTTCGTGCCAGGTGATAAATAATATGGCGATCCCATTAGGTCAAACACTCACTGGAATGTGGGCATGGGATCTTATGCGATTGATCGACTATGTTGGCACCCGTGCCGATTGCGATAGCACACGGATTGCTGCGGCTGGACTCTCGGGTGGTGGGCATCAAGTCATATGGTTGGCAGCGCTTGATGAACGTGTACGATGCGCCGTTGTGAGTGGGTACTTCTATGGGTATAAGGATTCACTCTTGCGAATGAACCAAAACTGTAGCTGTAACTATGTCCCCGCGCTTTGGCAAACTGCCTATCTGGGCGATATTGGCGCACTGCTTGCTCCTCGACCACTCTTTATCGAGACAGGCTTACACGATCCATTGAACGGCGAACGCGGAATAGTGAATGTCACTGAGCAGTTAGCAATTACACAGCAGGCCTATGAATTATTGGGTGTTCGTGACCATGTGGCGCATACTGTTTTTGATGGTGAACATCGTTGGGATGGTGTTGATGCTCTGCCTTGGGTCGACCGCTGGCTGCTGTGATTCTATCACTGTTCGTTCGGCTATTGAATGCCTAATTCGGTTATAATCATGTTTCGCAAGGTACCAAACAGGCGATAGCCCTACATGCTCACCGCACTCCTCGGCATAAGGTGCTTCTTTTGGATGCAGAATAAGGAATGCAAGCGTGCCATCAATGGTGATTCAACGCATACATACACGCGATGCCCGCTATCA
>JANLSE010000112.1:0-2751 GCA_031362265.1 Roseiflexaceae bacterium | reverse complement strand
CCGGTCTGGTACCCGGCTTGGCCGGGGTACCCTCTGGGTCTGGCACCCCGCTTCATTGCTACACCCAGAGGGTACCCGGCTTGGCCCAGAGGGCACCCCGCTCCATCGCTCCATCGCTCCATCGCTCCACCGTCCAGACTGGAGTTTCGATTGCTCACAATACCCACAGCCATGCTTCAGGAAGCGAACCAACAAGGTATCGCGGTAGGTGCATTTAATGTATACAACCTCGAGGGAATTCGCGCAGTGGTTGCGGCTGCGGAAGCTACTGCACGGCCAACCATGCTCCAGATTCACCCAGCGGCGTTGCGTTATGGCGGTAGTGCGCTAATTGCAGCCTGCCTCGCAGCGGCGCGTGAATCGACTCAGCCAATCGCGGTACATCTCGACCATAGTACAGTACTGGATGATATCAGCCGCGCCCTTGAGCTAGGGGTCACATCGATCATGGCAGATGGCTCACACCTGCTATTTAATGAGAATGTAGCCTTTATTCAGGCAGCAGTTCAACTTGCGCGCCCATATGCGGTTCCGGTAGAAGCTGAGCTTGGGCGATTAAGCGGCAGCGAGGATGGGATGAATGTAGCGGAATATCAGGCGCGCCTAACCGATCCGCAGCAGGCCGCAATATTTGTTGCCGAGACTGGAATTGATGTGCTGGCTGTCTGTATTGGCAATGTGCATGGTCGCTATCCGCGCGAGCCACAGCTAGATTTCGCGCGTTTGGAAGCGATTCGCGCAGCTGTTGCTATTCCACTTGTATTACATGGTGCTTCGGGCCTCCCAACCGATCACGTGCAGAGCGCGATCCGGCTTGGGATCTGCAAATTCAATGTCAATACCGAACTGCGCGAGGCCTATGTGGCTGCACTACAAGCTGGAACAATACAGAAGCCAACCCCGGATCTGGTTGATATTCTGAAGCAGGCAACGCTGGCGATGCAAGCAGTTGTCGAGCAGAAAATCCGGGTATTTAGGGGCATATAGCGTATTCCAATACGGATTTAGGCCGAATTGTACTAGTAGGATTCAGCCCCTTGGGGAGTAACATGTGGTCGACACAGAACGGGTAGCGCGGCGCTTCTATGTACGATATGCGGCAGAGCTTGCCGCGTTGGTAAATGCGTTGCTGGTGCATACACCAGAACTCAGCATTGAAGAAACTGATAGCGGCAAAACGCACGCCCAGCAAACCGCAATTCAGCTGATTGATCATATGCTGTTGCTGGCATTCACTCGCCCAGATGCGATCGAGAGCTATCTGAGATCCCAGCATGCGTTACCAGATCCATGCCAGGTACGCTTACTGGCGTTTATACAATCCTATACCTGGCGGCTTCAGTCTCTGGATTCAAATAAAGCATGCGTAACGCCCGATATTTTAGGGTATGTTGTCGAACGGCGCATCAATCAGAAACAACATGGCGCGTTCTACACCCAGGATGATATTAGCGATTATATTGCCAGATCAACGATTATTCCCCACGTGCTACATGAATTAATTGCCCACGCGCCACATCCAACTGCCATCCAAGATCTGCTACGCAAGACACTCCAACGTGCGCCCGAGCGCTTCATCCCAACCGCACTGCAGCATGGCAGTACACTCAGATTGCCAGCCGAGATTAGCATTGGCCTTATAAACATAAGCGCGCGTAACCACTGGAATCGCCCAACACCCGCCGAATATGGCCTGCCTGGTGAGATCTGGCGCGAAACAATTGCCCGTCGTGAATATGCTGTACTCCTGCAAGAACAGCTGCGCAGTAGCCCACCTGGCAACCCTGTCGATCTAGTAGCGCTAAACCTCGATTTGCCTCAATTAGCGCATGAACTCATTACGCAACTCCCGCCCGACACATTGCCGATCTGTGAGCAGATTCTCGCCAACTTACGGATTCTCGACCCGACATGCGGTGCGGGGGCGTTTCTGTTGGCGGCAGTACGGGTGTTGGAGGGATTGCAGCGCACAGCGCATAGCGCAGCTGCCAAGATAAATAGACAGGGTGATTTAGGGATAGTCGATAGACTACGCAAGATCATCAGCAACAATCTGTATGGTGTAGATCTCATGCCAGATGCGGTTGCCGCCTGCCGATTGCGGTTGCAATTGTTACTCCGCGCGGCTGGCGACACATCCGATCCACCGGCGCTCGCCGAGCAGATTCGGGTTGGTGATGCACTTGATCCAACAACATGGGATGTTGGGTTTGGTCAGGTGCTCCAGGCTGGCGGGTTCGATTGTGTGCTTGGCAACCCACCCTATGTCTCCATCAGCCGCGCACAGCGCTCACCACAGATTGCAGGCTACCGCACCGCAGCATGTGGCAACCTGTATGCATACATCCTGGAGCGTTCACTTGGCCTGCTTAGGCATAACGGCTGGTGCGGAATGATTGTGCCGATCGCCTCGATCGCGACAGACACAATGGCCCCATTGCAACAACTCTATACAGACTATGATCAATGGCATTCGCACTATGCGGTGCGCCCAGGCAAGCTGTTTGCGAATGTCGATATGAACCTGACAATCAGTTTGTTGCATAAGCCAGCAGCCAACATGAGCGCACAGCGCACAGCGCACAGCAGGTTAGAGACCACAACCAATAAGCCTGATCGTGCTACCCACCACTTTACCAGCGGATATGTGCGTTGGTCGGATGGGCCAGGCGGTGGGCGGCAGTATTTGTTTGAAACGCTGCGGTATGTGGCGAAGAACCCTCACCCCCCAGCCCCCTCTCCCGCGCGCGG
>JANLSE010000414.1:0-1816 GCA_031362265.1 Roseiflexaceae bacterium | reverse complement strand
GCCAGACTGTGCCACTAATTGTCGCTGCAACTTCGCCAAAGTTATAACTTATCGCATCAACACCAGCACCAAGCGGAACATTACTGATGGTATCGCTAATCGCACTATTACCACCGGCACTCCCGGCCTGATCCTGACCATCGTTATAACCAGTTGGCTGAATCTCATCAACCTGATAGGTTCCGGCTGGAAGATCCGTGAAGCTGTAGTTCCCGTTTGTATCAGTTGCTGCCGTTCGATTCACCGCAACACCATTCACATCGGCACCACTCAGATTCACAGTCGTATTGTTAATACCAGGCTCACCCGCATCGTGAATGCCATTGTTATTAACATCGGCATAGACGGTTCCAGCCAGGCTGCCAAGTGTCTCACCGAAGTTCTGGTTCGTCAGGCCAGCCAACGGCAGATTCACCGGGATATTGTTAGAGGTACTGCTACCATAGGCATTCGGCTGTGTCTCAACAATGGTGTATGTTCCTGGCAGCAGGTTACCAAATGTATAGCTTCCGTCTGCGATTGTGGTTGTCGTTGCCACCACATTGCCAAGACTATTGATCAATGTGATTGTGACGCCACCCAGTCGTCCGCTTTCGGTACCATCCAGCGTACCATCACGGTTGGTGTCAACCCAGACGATGCCGGAGAGGCTGGTGCCAAGTTCGCCATAGTTGTTATTTGGTGAATTGCCACCCGCAGCCAACGCCACATCGATACGATCATTGATTGTGCTACTTGCCGCTGGATCGGTGGTTGTTTCTGGCCCATCGGCATAACTTGCTGGCTGGGTCTCGACAACCCGGTAGTTCCCAGCAGGTAGATTAATGAAGCTATAGCTCCCATCCGCGGCAGTTGTAACAATATACGCTAGCCCTGTGAGCGGGTTGTTTACCGCTACACCAGTGCCATCTTGTAAGGCTAGCGATACGCCTGGTAAGCGCAGATCGCCTACGCTCAGGCCAGCGCTATTGTCGGCATCGAAATAGACAACGCCACTGATTGTGCCTGGCACTTCACCATAGTTGTTGTTTGTCGAGCCAATTGCGGCAAGATTGTTCACAGTGATGACATTGCCAGGGTTTTCCAGGCCATTGCCATATGCCACTGGCTGCGTCTCAGTGATTGTATAGTTTCCACCAACCGTTAGATTCGTGAAGAGGTAATTGCCATTCGAATCGGTTGTGACGGTGAGTGGCCCGCCTGGCCCAGTGAGTGTGATGGTGACACTTGGAATACCTGGCTCGCCTGCATCACGGATGCCATCATTATCTGTGTCGATATACACCGAACCACTGATAAATGTATTCACTGGTGGTAATTCACCAAAGTTGTAATCGGTTAGATCAACGCCTGCTGCAACAGGAACATCACCGATCTGTTCATTTGTACTCGTGTTGCCGCCATCCGCGCCAGGAGTCTCGCGCCCATCGCTATAGGGTGCGGGCTGGCTTGGTTCAACAACCCGGTACACACCAGTGTGCAGATCGGTGAAGAGGTAGCCGCCATTGACACCGGTTGTGGTTGAAGCGAACCCAACGACATCATCGCCATTGCCAAAGATACCATCTGGCCCGGCCCAATCCAAGCGTACAGAGACAGCGCCAATACCAAGTTCGGCACCTTCGCGAATACCATTGTCGTTCGTATCGACATACACCGATCCGGCCAGGGTACTGAGTGTGTCGCCATAATTCTGGTTGATGACCGCGGTTGTTGTGACCGTGATCGGCCGACTATTTGGCGCAAATGGCCCAACCAATGGATCACCATATCCGGTGGGCTGTATTTCTACCAGAGTATAGTTCCCTGGCGGCAC
>JANLSE010000407.1:0-5467 GCA_031362265.1 Roseiflexaceae bacterium | reverse complement strand
CAACGCCTGAGTTTGGCGCGCACCATGATCCATGATCCACTACTGTTGATCCTTGATGAACCAGCAAGTGGGCTTGATCCACGTGCCCGGATCGAACTGCGCGAATTACTGAAGGAGTTGCGCGCACTTGGCAAAACAATCATGATCAGCTCGCATATCTTGACAGAGTTAGCTGAGATGTGTACGCATATTGCCATTATTGAACGTGGCCAGCTCCTAGCATCAGGCGATGTTCAGTCGATTCTGCGCTCGTTGCAACCTCATCGCACCCTTGAGATTCGGGTCATCGCAGGGGCGAGTGCTGCTGAGGAGTGGCTGCGTGGCCAACCTACAGTTCTACACGTTCAGGAGTCGAGCACTCACATACATACTCAGCAGGATGAAGAATCAGATCAGCCAGCGCGTACCCTGTTGGTTGACTATACCGGCGATGAGCGTGGTATGGGCGATTTGCTTGCGCAATTGATCGGGCTTGGGGTCGCAGTGACCCGTTTTGCTGAGAAGTCCAGTGATCTTGAGGATATCTTCATGCAAGTGACAAATGGCGTGATTTGAGGCGTCATACGCTGACAGGGCGACATGCGCTTGGTAGTACTACTTCAATCAAGCACATGTCACCCTGTCACTAGGTCATTATTTCAGCAGGGCTACATATTCGCGATCATGGCATTAGCGAACTCAGAGGTCTTTACCTCAGTAGCGCCTTCCATGAGCCTGGCGAAGTCGTAGGTCACGATCCTCTGACCAATGGTTTTGTTGAGTGAGCTAATAATGAGATCTGCTGCCTCACCCCAGCCCATGTAGCGTAGCATCATCTCACCACTGAGGATTACCGAACCGGGGTTGACTTTATCCTGATTGGCGTATTTTGGTGCGGTGCCATGGGTTGCTTCAAAGATTGCGTGGCCGGTAACATAGTTGATATTGCCGCCTGGTGCAATCCCAATCCCGCCAACCTGGGCCGCTAAGGCATCACTGAGGTAATCACCATTGAGGTTGAGTGTCGCGATGACATCGAAATCGTTTGGGCGGGTGAGCACTTGCTGGAGGGTAATATCGGCGATGGCATCCTTAATGACAATACCAGCACCCGGCTTGCCTGCGGGAATGCGGCACCATGGCCCACCATCGATTTCAACGGCTCCAAACTCACGCTTGGCCAGTTCATAGCCCCAATCGCGGAAGGCACCCTCGGTAAACTTCATGATATTGCCTTTGTGAACCAGGGTGACACTCTTACGTTTTTGGTCAATAGCATACTCCATTGCCGAACGTACTAAGCGATCAGTGCCTACGCGACTGATGGGCTTGATACCAACGCCTACCTCAAGTGCGGCTTCGCCACCACCAATCAGTGCACTAAACTCACTGGCCGCCGCACTCGTACCAAAGCGAATTTTGGCAAAATCCTTAGGAAATGTCTTGGCAATAAAATCAAGGATCTGTTGTGCTTCTGTTGAACCAGCAGCATATTCGATTCCTGCATAAATATCTTCAGTATTCTCGCGGAAGATTACCATATCAACCAATTCAGGGTGTTTCACCGGTGAAGGAACCCCTTTGAACCAGGAGACGGGTCGTAGGCAGACATACAGATCCAGCATCTGGCGCAGTGCGACATTCAGGCTGCGAATCCCTTTGCCAACTGGCGTTGTGAGTGGCCCTTTAATGCCTACAAGATAGTGCCTGAAATCTGCGACAGTCTCATCTGGCAGCCAGTTTCCCGTAAGGTTGAAGGCTTTTTCGCCAGCCAATACTTCATGCCACATGAGCTGGCGTTCGCCGCCATAGCACTTTGCGACAGCCGCATCGAAGACGCGAACACTTGCCCGCCAGATATCCGGGCCAGTACCATCGCCTTCCACGAATGGGATAATAGGTCGATTGGGAACTGAGAGTTTACCATTGCGAATTGTGATTGTCTCGCCCTCCGGCGTGTGTGCTTGTGTCATGATATCCCTCCAGATGCATGGTATATTCACAATGATTATACCATTCGATTCAGATAGGCGATTGTGCAGTAGGAGTTAGTATAAGGCTGCATGAAAGGTGTCGCGGGTGGGGATCCGGGCGGCCTCATCTGAAACTCTAAATATAACAATCTTTTCATTCTGTCTGTGCAGATACTATGCAGAATAGCCCTTCGTAGAGAGCTTTGTAGGCATTGTTAACCTGTGTGGCATTCTTAACATGACTTTCACCCCATTGACAATTACTTTAATATTGAGGTGATCCACATTTAATTCAACAAGCGCTCATATTTGGGAGTACTCCTCCAACGACGGATTTGGCGTACTGGTATGCGTCTTAACTGACGATATTCGTCTGTGGCAGTTATCGGTCGATGGCTTGATTGACCATAGCGCCAGCAGGTGGTGTGGTTAGTTTGTACGCATTTCTTGTGCTTATTGGAAGGCCGTGTCTAAGAAAGGATCGGAGAACGTATGAATCGGCTCGCTCGGATCATTGCCATGTTCGTGTTTGCGTCAGCCACATGTATTGCAGCCAACATACAAGCGGCGCCAGCTCAGGTCGGTGTAACTCAGACTTACCTGGTGCTCTACAAGGGCAATGCGGTTGCCGCTGATGTGATTACCCGCGCTGGTGGTACGCTTGTTGCTAGCTACAACCAGATAGGTGTTGCTGTCGCGCAATCGAGCAATGTTAATTTTGCCGCCACACTGCGCAAGGATAATCGAGTCGAGGGTGCTGCGGCAACCGCTGGTTTTGCTACTCGGTTGAGCAATGATGTGGATGCTGGTGCCAATGATGCAACGGTGAGTACGTCAGCAATTGGCAGCGACAGCTTGTCTGGCCGGCAGTGGGATATGGTGCAAATCCACGCAGCGGAGGCTCAGGCCATCACAGGTGGTAGCCCATCGGTGATTGTTGGCGATATCGATACTGGCCTGGATTACACGCACCCCGATCTGGCAGCCAACGTTGACGATGCCAGTAGCGTGAACTGCGTGTCGGGAGCGCCTGTGCCGGGTAAGGTAGCGGCGAATGATGATAACGGCCATGGCACCCACACCGCCGGGACGATTGCGGCAGCAGCTAATGGCATTGGTATCATTGGTGTTGCACCTAATGTGAAGATCGCCGGTATCAAGGCTGGTAACGCTGATGGTTTCTTCTTTCCCGAGGCTGTGGTCTGCTCGTTTATTTGGGCCGGTGATCACCATATTGCTGTGACTAACAATAGCTATTTCGCTGATCCCTGGTTGTTTAACTGCCGCAACGATGCTGAGCAGCGTGCGATCTGGAAGGCTGAACGTCGTGCCATCCGTTATGCTATGTCGAAGGGCACTGTGGTTGTCGCTGCGGCAGGGAATCAGGCTGATGATCTGGCACATCCGACACAGGACGCCACCAGCCCCGACGACACCAACCCAGTGTTACGACAGATTCATAACGACTGCGCTGTGGTGCCGGTCGAAGTTTCAGGCGTCATAGGTGTCACCGCCAATGGGAACCTGGGCTTTAAGTCGTTCTATTCAAGCTATGGTGTCGGGAGCGTCCAAGTGGTAGCACCGGGTGGTGACTCGATTTTGCAGCGTACTGCTGGATCACCAAATGGTCGGGTGCTCTCAACGTGGCCAGCAGAGCTCTTAACCGTGACGTGTCTACCAGCACGGAGAGTTATCGACGCATCCGGTGCGACGTACTGCTACCAACAAGGCACCTCGATGGCCTCGCCGCATGTTGCAGGTGTAGCGGCACTGATTATGAGCCAGGGGACGAGTAATCCTGGTGCAGTTGCGGCCAAGATTAGCAACACCGCTGACGCCATCGCGTGTCCCCCTGATCTCTCGATCTATGCGTTCTTTCCTGCCGTAGACAACGGCGCACCGCAGGTTTGCCAGGGCGGGATGGGTTATAACTCGTTCAATGGACACGGCCAGGTTAACGCGCTCAGAGCCGTGAGCAAGTAGCTGCTGTGAGCAGAATAGAGCAAACATTTGCTCTGCACCAGGTATTGCCGGGTACATGTCGATCGGCAATATCTGGTAATGGTCGCACGGTATAGTAGTCAAGTGCGCCATGTGTGGTGAGCCAAGGATGCTCACTACAATGCGCACAACGCCCTTGGAGCATAACCTCCAAGGGCGTTTGATATGGTGGATGCGCTGCTTATTGTTTGTGGCGCGTTATGTCGGAGGTTTCCCATGTGCATGGGCATAGTGTGCTGCCAGTACATCTGTGTTCCAATCATGCGTGAAATCGCGCCAGACACTATGGATATGATTGGCCTGGTTCTGGGTGTTGTCGTATTCAATCAGAAATGTTGGCCCTCTGACCGTATAGTAGTGCGCTTGGCCACGCTCTTCGGAGCCAGCCCAGGCAAATGTGAGTTCTTCCAAGCCAGCCTGCTCGATCCGCGCCCAGGCGTGTGCGCTCAGTGCCTCTGCTGTCCGCTCGACATACTGGCGCACCACACTGATTAGGTGACCACGTTGTGTTCCAGTGAGCGTTGCATAGGTAATGCCATGTGGTACAGCCGTGGGATCGGCCATACGGTAGTTTTTGGTCAAAATATCGTCTGGGGCAACCGAATCGACAATCGCGAGCGCCTTTTGTTTAGTATCGAGGCTACCAAGCAGGGTACGCGCCAAATCCTCTTCCGCCGCTAGGATGCGCAAACCACGTGCTGAACCATGATGTACTTCGGCGGGATTTGCGCCAAAAAAGAGCGGCGTTGCCGAAACAAACTCACCGCCAACCACGGCAAGGTGCAGCGCAAGATGATGCCCATTTGCGCGCCATCCCCACGGTGTGCGGTTGCCTGGCGTCCCGAATATACTGAAATAGTACAGCTCGGGATCGCGATCCTCACCGCTGTGAATCTGCTCAATCCGCTCGGTCTCGCGCAGAATCGATTCGAGCGCAGTAATTTGCTGCGCGGTTGCAGCGCCCCGTGTGCTGAGTGCAGCATCGAACAAGCGCAACGCCGCACTGCGCTGTGCTGTGGTCATCGCCTTCAGCGGCAGGCCATTGCGTGGTCCAGGCGTGTATGTCCATTGGTAGCGCTCTTCGCTATCAAATGGGAACCACACGCGCTCACGCTGGTCGTTGCTGAGCGACTCCAGGAACATGATTGCGGCCTCGGTCATCCGGTGAGCTAGCTCTGGGGCCAACGGTGTGAGCAATGCATCAGTCATCATCACATCCTATCTTGTACGCATACCATTAGCATACCACACGAGTAAGCGAAGCGTGAATACAGAGCAGCTCTGCTCGATTGGGCAGCGCGAACGACAGCCGCATCCGCCCATTGTGCGACAGCCTGCAACCCGTCAAACTCCAACCGAATGTTAACTTGAAGTCGCTCCATCTGACACCTATAATCAATCTATATACTCACAACACTGCTGTTCGTACTTGAAAGGCCCTGATGCCTGGCGGTACCAGTGCGCGAGGAGATTGCCAATGAGCGCCAGGCGGCGCGTTCTGTTGCGAAATATAG
>JANLSE010000364.1:0-3735 GCA_031362265.1 Roseiflexaceae bacterium | reverse complement strand
CTTCAGTCCGCACCCCGGCCACTACCACCCTGGTTGCTTTACTAGCTGGATCTGCTTCTCCAAACCCTCATTCCTAATGATAAGGAGTAACGTATGTCACGACCGAATCTTGCGGTCGGTATTGTTGGTTATGGCGCGTATGTGCCACGCTATCGAATCGCTGCTAAAGAAATTGCCCGTATGTGGGCAGTTCAAGGTGGTGTGCCAGTTGACGCAAAGAGCGTCCCTGGGCCAGACGAAGATACGATCACAATGTCGATCGAGTCTGCCCGTAATGCGCTCGCACGTGCCCAAATTGCAGCCCAGGATCTCTCGGCAGTCTGGATCGGTAGTGAGAGCCACCCATATGCAGTCAAGCCATCTGGCACAATCGTTGCTGAGGCGCTTGGTGCAACACCCTGGGTCAGTGCCGCCGATTGGGAATTTGCCTGTAAGGCTGGATCCGAAGCCCTCACCGCAGCGATGGGGATGGTTGGTAGTGGGATGGCGCGCTATGTATTGGCGGTCGGTGCTGACACTGCACAGGGGCGCCCAGGCGATGCATTGGAATATACTGCCGCAGCAGGTGCAGCAGCACTACTTGTTGGAGTAGCCGATCAAGCACTCGCTACAATTAGCGCCACTCGTTCGTATGTTAGCGATGTTCCGGATTTCTTTCGGCGTGCTGACCGGCCATATCCAGTGCATGGCCACCGCTTTACTGGTGAGCCAGCCTACTTTGGCCAAACACGTGCGGCTGCCGAGGGATTGCTAGAGGAGCTTGGTGCCAAGCCTAGCGATTTTACCTATGCGGTTTTTCACCAACCAAACGCACGCTTCCCGCAAGCCGCTGCTAAACAACTTGGGTTTAGTACTCAGCAAATCGCACCAGGGTTGCTCTCACCAAAAATTGGCAACTCCTATTCAGCCGCGGCACTGCTTGGGTTGTGTGCTGTGTTGGATGTGTCCAAGCCAGGCGATACAATCTTCCTTGCGACATATGGTTCTGGGGCCGGCTCTGATGCATATGCGCTTCAGGTGACAAACTTGATCGAAGAGCGCCGCAATCGTGCCCCTCTCATCGCCACCTATCTTGCGCGTGAGAGCTTTATCGATTATGCACAATACGCCCGCTGGCGTGGCAAACTGGTGATGGGGTGATTGCGGAGCATTGAAGCATTGAAGCATTGGAGCAATGAAGCATTGGAGCATCGAAGCAATGAAGCGGGGTGCCCTCTGGGCCAAGCCGGGTACCCTCTGGGTGTAGCGTTGGAGCAATCAAACTGGAAAGCACCTGCCTTACAGGAGTACTTGTGTTCCTGTTTCAATGTTTCAATGTTTCATTGCTCCAATGCTCATAAATGAGGTGAGGATAGTATGCGAAAAGTATATATTATTGGATCAAATGCCACCCCCGTCGCCGAGCATTGGGAGCGTACAGGTGTTTCGCTCGCCCGTGAAGCGTTGGGAGCAGCCCTTGGCCCACTCGCAGCGGATCGGGTTGGTGCCTTATATGTCGCAAATGCACTTGGTGCGGCGATCGGTGGCCAAGCTCAGCTTGGTGTGGCAATTGCTGCGGCGAGTGGTATGCGTGGCGCCGAGGCCTATTCTGTCGAAGCTGGCGGTGCCTCTGGTGGGGTTGCTCTGCGGCAAGCGTATATGGCGATTGCATCAGGCGCATACGATCTTGTCGCGGTTGTCGGTGTTGAGAAGACAACCGACGTGTTGGACGATACACGTGAGGCGGCCCAGATGTTAGCCGCTGATGTGGATTGGGAAGCCATTCATGGAGCTACTACCACAGCACAATGGGCCATGCTTATGCGGCGCTATATGCATACCTATGGTGTGGATAGTGATGCCTTTGCGGCGTTTCCGGTGAATGCCCATGCGAATGGCGTCGCCAACAAAGGGGCAATGTATCGGTTCGCAATCAGCGCCGACAAAGTTCGGGGTGCTGCTATGGTTGCGGATCCATTAACATTGCTAGATTGCTCAACATCTGCCGATGGCGCAGCCGCTATCATTCTCGCAAGTGAGGCCCTGGCCAATGAGCTAGGTTCAACACGCATTCGCATTGCTGGCTCATCGATAACCACCGACACATTAGCGTTACATAGCCGCCCCGATCCACTCTGGTTCGAGGCCGCAGCCCGCAGTGTGGATGCAGTGCTGAGTGCGGCACGCCTCAGTCGAAACGACATCCATGCGTTCGATTTTACCGATCCACATGGGATTGCTGCTGCACTCGCCTTGGAAGCTGCTGGTTTTGCCGAACGTGGTATGGCCACGCATGCGGCCCGTGAGGGATCTATCCGTCCCAATGGTGCGACTCCAATCGCAACTGGCGGCGGTTGCAAGGCACGTGGCGATCTCATTGGTGCTAATGGTGTCTACCAAGCTGTGGAGCTTGTTCGACAATTGCGGGGTGAGGCAGGAGCAGCTCAGGTTCAACAGGCTCGTGCCGCGATGGCGCAGTGCCTCGGTGGTATTGGTGCAACGGTTGCAACGCATATATTGGTGCGCGAAGAATGATAACGGAGCGCAAAGTGGCGCGCGATAGCGCACCATCTACGCTTTAGCGTATGAGGAGTAATGATGGATCTTGCAAAACATTGGCGTTTACGTGCGCCACGCTATCGGCTTGAAGGGCAGCGCCATCGCACTTCTGGTGTGGTGCAATTCCCTCCTGATGCGGATGCTGGTACTGATTGGGAATTACATGCTCTGAGCGGGCTGGGTAGCGTCTATTCATTTACTGTGGTGCGTCAACCACCGGCAGGCTATGCCGAGCAGGCACCTTACCTGCTGGCTATGATCCAGCTTGCGGAGGGGCCAGTCATTACAGCGCAACTAACCGACTGTGATGCTGAACAAGTCGTGATCGACATGCCAGTCGAGATGGTTACGCGTAAACTGGCCGATCTTGGTGAAGATGGGTTGCTTGTATATGGCTATAAGTTTCGCCCACGATTAACAGAATAGACCAGCATATGCGAAGAGTGTAGGTACAACAAAATGGCGGAAGACCTTGTAATCGGCGCTGTGGCCGCAGGTCTTCCGCCAGTTGTTGTTATCGGTCGATGGACGAAGCCAACCTTACATCATCGGCCGCATCACACCTACGACGCGCCCCTCAACTCGTACATTGGAGGCCTCAACAAAGATTGGATCCATTGTCATATTCGCGGGCTGGAGACGTACCCGGCTACCTTCGTTATAGAAGCGCTTTAAGGTGACCGCATTATCGTCTTCAATACGCACAGCCACCATCTGGCCATTTTCCGCAGTTTGCTGGTAGCGTAACAAGACAATATCGCCATCGGCAATCAGTGCGTCGATCATGGAATTCCCACGTACCCGTAGTGCATACACATCGCTGAGTTTCTCGGGTGGTGCCATATCTGCTGGTACATCAATCGTCTCACCATCACTCATGGATGTGTCTTCTGGGTTAGGTAATGGCTGACCAGCAGTAATTGTTCCAAGAACCCGCACCTGCCCACCAAGCGCACGACTCATCGCTGCTGGAGTTAGCGTGGCGCTTTGGGGTAAGCTGATTCCACGTGATACCCTACCCTCGCGCTTAATCAGGCGCTTGGATTCTAGTGCTTTCAAATTATAGGCAACTACAGACGTTGAAGAAATATCAAGCTTTTCTTGAATTTGTCGAATCGCTGGTGGATACCCTGCATCGCGGACAAATTCCTCAATATAGTTGAGGATCTCACGCTGCCTGAGCGAGAGGCCATCTGG
>JANLSE010000309.1:0-7136 GCA_031362265.1 Roseiflexaceae bacterium | reverse complement strand
ATCAGCTGCGGCAAAACCCAGATCTTCTCGTGCTTGCCGACGATAATCACCTCGTACTGATCCGAGAAGGTCAAGTTGATAGTCTCGTTCGCTCTCAAGTAGGAGCTCAGCATCAATGTAGCCAGTATCAGCAAGGTGCATGGATGGCAAAAGCTTGTGCTGCTTGAGCGATTCGTGGATTTGTGCGGTCACTGCATCATCTGATGTCGCTGCGTGCGTGGTTTCGACGTTGGTGATCAGGTGCGGTAGATCAGCATCGCAGCTTTCGGTCAAATGGATTTTGTATCCGATCCAGGTCAATCCGCGCTTCTGGCTGTAGCGGGCATCGTGGTCGTAGGGCGAACTGATGTATTGTCCAGCCGGCGGTGTTTCCGAATTACTGCGCCAGCGATAGTCTCCGGCCTCAATCCACATATAATTCTGGATCCAGACCTTTCGGAGTGTTTCAAGCGCAGGCATCTCACGCAGCCAGCTTGGCGCATCAGCGTGAGTGATAGCTGTGAGAAGCGCCAAGCCGTCTTTACCAATCTGGGCTGCCAAAGCATTCCGTTCAGCAGCAGCTTCTGGAAGGCGTGAATCCTCAAAACGTGGTCCATATCGGTCGAGCCATTCGGGATAACTATATACTACGACCCAATCTGGAGCGACAACAGCGAGGCTATTGAGGGCATGCCGCATGGTTGAGCCAACACACTCTAACCGGTTAAGTGCACGTACCGCGGCTAAGACGTGTGTCGAGTCGCTGCGCTGGCGCCCACGTGAACGAAGTAGCCCATGTTGCTGAAACTGCACAAGCAGTGTGTCAAAAAGCAGGTGCTCGGCATTGCCCTCAACAAGGCGCGCGCGAAATTCACTCAGAACTGAGGCATCAAAACCTGAATCGGTGAGCGGAAGGGCAAGCAGGTATTTCCAGTCGATCCTGCCACGAACGGCGTCTGCGGCTTGTTCGTCTGAGAGACGTTCGGCGAACTGAAGGATCGTGATAATGGCGAGCCGAGCAGGATCTTGACCTGGTTGGCCGGTATGAGAAAAGAGATGCTGAAAGTCTGGGTTGTGAAACAACGGGCCGAATGTATCACGGAGTAACAGATAGCGATTGCCTTTGGGAAAAGCCGCTTTTGCGACCTTGATGGTTTCGTCTGGAATAAGATAAAAGAGCGGCGCATTGAGCGACATATCAACCTCCATACCCTCCACACCCGATCATCATCACCAACATATGGCTGAGGTAATGATACACCAGAGTGGCGTTGTTGACGCGTATGCAAGACTCAAGCCCTCCTGTTAGGAGTTCGCCAGCGGTATCGGAAGTGCGGGAGAGCCCCTTTTCGATTGACAAATACACCCGCGTTTGGCCGACTTCGTATTGACCCGTTGGAGGGCGGCCCTGCGACCTGCATACCAGCGGCGCATCCGCTCCACATCCGAGCCGGAATAGCTCACACCATCCGAGTCGGTTGCAATCGTGACAATCCCAAGGTCAACCCCAAGATAGCCGGTTGGTTCATCCGGTGCGGCGTCGGCTTTGGTTTGGGTGCTATGCAGATACCAGACCCCATCCCGCCGTATCAGTTCCGCGCCGCCGATTTTCCAGCTCCGATCATAGAGCGTCTGGCGCTGGAAGTTCCCCAACTCCATCTGACCAACGACACGCCCACTCATCGTGTAGAGACTGACCTGATCCAGGCGCATCAGCCGATAGGTACGCACATCGTAGCGGATGGCACTATCATCACGAAAGATGGGGCAGGTCTTGGGAATAATCGCGTTGGTGTCCCGATCTCGTTTCTCAGGAGCCGCACGAACGGCGCGTACCGCTTCAGCCGCCTTGTCACGCGCACAACACGCCAGTTGCGCCCCAAGTCCGTAGACCATCCGCGTTGGGCCGTACACCAGATGATGCAGCTTGTTCTTGTTAGTAACACCTTGATCCCACGCCACGCCAGCACAGTACGTTGCCGCACGATTAAAGGCGACCTGGGTCAGAAGCAACGCCGCGTCAGCCGTACTATCAAGTACCACTTTACAGCATATCGTTCGTGTGGAGGTGGTATCACTCATAGAGCCATTGTACCACAAGCGAACATGTGTGTCAACGGCTACCAGCCCGAACATGGACGCCGTTCGTTTCGCCGTTCTCCTGTTCCTCCACCGCCATTAAAATGGCGTGGTTTCCACATGAGGTGCTTTTGATGATCGTTTGGCTGCACCTGATTGGCAAAGGTGACACCAATAGCAAGAATCACAGTATCGTTTTGGGCAACCAGCATGGCTTGTTGTTGGTTTTGGCCAAATGCCATACGCCCAAGTGGCTGATCAGACAATTCCTCCAATGGCACTCCGGTTTGCTGAAGCTCCCTCACCAATGCCACAACTGTCGCCTGATCACCAAGCACAAATCGAATAGTTATCACGCCACGCTCTGCCTGAATGACACAACCTTGGCTACCATCCGGATTACTCTGCACCTGTGGGGTACCCTGGATACTGCCGAATGCATTCTCGACCATCGCGGTACTAACGAGCGTACAGGCATTAATTGCAGGGCGCTGAATTAGCGGCGGGGCGGCAGTCGGGGTTGCGGTAGCGCGTGGCATGGCCGGGGTTGCGGTGGCAGGCCCAACCCGCACGACAGTCAGCTGCGCGGTATATTGAGTTGTAGTTAGATTATCACTGAAGCGCTCCATCTGTGGGTCGAGCCCAATAAGCTGAATATCATAATCAGCAATCAGCTCATGATCTCGGTTGAGTGGTGGAGTTGTGTGTAGCATAAATACTTGTGTTGCTTGACCAAATGTGACATTGAGCTGAATCGTCGCGTCACCGGCAACAACACATTCAACCAAACGTGGACAGCGCGAGTCGCTAACAACCGAGAAAAACTGCACCTCCATTGCTGAACCGCGTGCATCGCCTGGAATATCAACCATTGTTGTAGCGCCACCCTGCAGGCTAAACTGCTCGCCAAGTGCAGGCCGACGTGCGGCAACGGTTGTTGGCACTGGCATTGTTGGCGCGGGTGTAGGAGGCACTGGTGTAGGCTCACGACTACACCCAATCAGTAGACTCAGGCTTGCCAGCAAGAATGCGAATAGGCAGCGTTTCAATACCATCAATCCATGGGGCATTTGGTGTGAGTATGAGTGTGAGCGGGATACCATATACCCTCCAAGTGATTGATATCGGTGCAATCGAACGTGCGTATACTTGGAGAGACGTTAGGCATAACAAGATCGTTCCCACCGAATATCGCGCATAAGAAGTTGGCCGCAGGTTTGGTCTGCGCCATATTTCGTAGTGATACGATTATGATCGGCTCTCGCGATCAGATTGTCGAATAGCCTGTTGCAGCAACTGCGTAAAGGCCTCAATTTGTGCAGCTGTCGCTCCTTCGAATAGTGCAAGCAGTGGGATTAGTGCCTCGTGTGAAACAAACAGGCTCGCCAGGGAGATATTGTAGGCCTCAGCCAAGGCAACTAATCGCTCTAGGGGCGGCGTAACCTTGCCATGCTCATATTGAACCAATGTCCCATGCGCACGCAACCCGATCCGCTCGGCGGCCTCACGAACGGTGAGGCGCGCATTCAGCCGTGCTTCGCGCAGCCGCCCTCCCACCAGGGTAGCAATCGCTGAAGGAGCCGCATTCGTCATAATAGCCGCTCCTGAGTGCCACTCTCGATATCGCGCCCGGTGAGTGCCAGGTACTGGCCCTTCACAAATTGTACTGCTTCATCGAAACGGGCAGCTGAAAGATCGGTATAGGTTGCAATCTGAAAGCGCGCATTAAACTCACGCCAGCTCTTCTGAATCTCGCCGCCAGCCTGGGCAAGGCCATGATGTGTCGCGCGTGCCTCACCATAGGCCTGTATCAAACGATAGATCGTATTGCGCTGCTCGGGTGAGATCCGTTGCTGTGCCTGTTGCTCGACAGCCTGTAAGCGCGTTCGCAATTCTTCCACCAGCGGCAACACCCCTCGCAACTCACGGATCTGGGCGGCCAGATCGCGCCATGCCTCGCGCGCTCGATCCTGGCTCACCTCAAGGTGCATCTGCCGTTCGGCAAGCTCACGTAGCGCCTGAAACGCAGGGTCGATTGTGTCGAGTTCCTGAAGATCCTCGATCTGATTACTAGATACATCAGGAAGGCCAGTTAATGTGGCGAATGCAGTTCGCACACTGGCAATCAGGTATTGTTGAACATAGCGTAGGCGTGTAATGGCTTCCGCATTGCCACGCGGCAGGCGCACATTCATAAGCCACAACGAAACATCATCGAGTGCTAGACAATCAAGCGTGCGAACCTGATTTTCTAGCCGCAATCGAAATGCAACCAGATGTAAGCGATCATCGGCTCGCATGGAACGTAGCTGTGAAGAAAGAATCAGGTTGAGCACCGCGCATAAATCCCGAACGACAAGATAGATCTGCCCGTCGGCACTCCGTACCGCAAGTACCACCCCGTCGAATAATGTAATTGGCAACTGCTCACGGGGAATCTGGGGAATATCAGCCTCCACAACACATCCTTTGGTCTATAAGGTGAACCAATATAAACAGTTTTGTTAGCCGTGGTTCATTCTGTGAACCAGTATGTGCAAGTATAGCATACGTGGTTTATTTGGCAAACCAGAATTGTGCTCATAGTGTTCATTGATTTTCCACCACTCGAAGGATATAATCGCGGGGCACCAGCTTCACCTAGCGTGCCTTGAGTTATGGTCGCGCTGTATAGACTAATTGAAGAGGAATCTATGCGAACTGCCGTCGTCACAGGTGCCGCGCGTGGAATTGGGTATGCCATCATGCGGGCGCTTCTTCGTGATGGGTTACAGGTTGTTGGAGTGGATATTGACCAAGGGGCAATTGCCCAGGCACAGGAAGCGTTAGTTGCAGAAGGTTTAGCCGCATGTATTGCTGAAGTTACCGACGTAGCAGATTCCGATGCGGTACACCAGTTGTTCACACGAATTGAGGCGCACTTTGGCGCTGTGGATGTGCTCGTCAATAACGCTGGAATCTGCATCATGCATGATCTTCTAGATCTGACGCCAGCAGAGTTGCGACATCAGATGGCTGTGAACTTCGAGAGTGCTGTATTCTGTTGCCAGCATGCAATTCCATTAATGCTGACTCGCCCTGGAGTCAAAAAGATCGTCAATATCTCTTCAAATGGTGCGTATAATTTCGATCTGTTCGATCCAATTGCGTACCGAACCAGCAAAGCATCGCTTGATACACTCACCAAGCATCTTGCACGGCGCTATGCACGCGCAAAGATCGCAGTAAACTCAATCGCTCCAGCGATGACACGTACCGATCTGTTTGATGTTGTGTCACCGGATGTGCTTGAGCAGGCCTTGGCGGCCATGCCACATGGCGATGCAATGCAGCCCGAACAGATTGCCGCGTGGGTTGCGTTTCTTGTCTCACCAGCTGGCGATTGCTCCAGTGGTAATGTCATCATCCTTAATCAAGGTCGCGACGTGCGCTGATCCAGGTTGGTGCCTTGGGAAGCGTGAGCCATTGCACAGGATCATGGCCATAGATCACCAATGCATCCCGCTTAGCGGCAAGCTCCATCAGCCGATGCGCCTGAGCCCGTGTTTGCGATTCATCCCATGCGCCACCAAAGCGATCCTCTTGCAATTCGGCAGGCCGCGAAATTGCATCAGCGGTTAGGAGTACCTCGCCATCTGGGAAATTCAGCAGTAACGAAAGATGGCCCGGTGAATGCCCTGGTGTTGAGAGCAATGTCAGATTGGGCAGGAAATCAGTATCAGCCTCGATTTGTAAATATTCGGCATCTGGCCAGCTCAGCGGCCGCTTTTCTGCCCAATAGAGCGGCTCTGGAAGTGCGCGCTCAGCAGCGCCAATAATGATCCGTGCCTGTGGAAATTGATATAACCCACCAATATGATCGATATGGCTATGTGTAAGCAGTAAATCGGTAATATCGGCAGGTTGCAGCCCAAGCAACGCAAGCTGAGCTTCAGGGAGATTTGTTGTTGTGAGATCCAACACACGCCCAAACACATCAAGGCCATCAGCCTGAGTTGCCGCTTCAGTATCGTGTGCATAGGCGGCTGGGAATCCTGTATCAACCAGAATAGTATGCTGCGGTGTACGAATACAGTAGCCAGGAATACCGATAATCCGGCCATCCTTATGTACCTGGAACCTACCAAAATCAAGAAGCGCAAGCTGCATAGTTGACCCATTCATTGTGTTTCAGCCTTGGCGAAGTGTTCGGCCAGCATAGTATTTGTTTGCTCGGCACATTGAATTGGAATCCCATGAGAAGCATCCGCAACCTCAATTTATTCCTCTCCCCTATCGCAGTCATCTTACCAGCTAAATATGTACTCTGGAGATTCCTGAAGCCATATGCGAATGCTGACCAAACGCGCCATATAATTCCCGGCCCAGCATGTTCAAAGGCCACGATCCACTCATCTTCAGTGCGAATATAACCAGATCCATCGTCGTTGGCATCCCAATGCTTGTAGGTATCAGTTGCAGAGTCATAGTGTGAGCGGCGATCATAGCTTGAATAACATCCGCTGCGCTCACCCGGGGCTGGAGGCTCTGCCAAACGTTCAAGGTCAAACAGCCGCGGAATCAAATCACTGTACGTTATGTCCACCGCGTATCCTTTCACCACTAAAAGCCTTATACAAAACCCACTCTTGGATCCAAGAGTGGGTTTTGGGTGTAACTAAACGACTATATTCTGCCGCAGGTATTATGCCTTGCTACGTGCTGTAGTCTTCTTGGCAGAACGCGTTCCAGGCCAGCGCCGCGAAGCGCTTTTCTCGTCCTCAACTGAAGAGAACAATGCTTCGGCCTTCCCAGATAGAACGGTATCGCGAGCAGCCTGCCCTTTACCAATCGAGCTCAGAGCTGCGGTTTGGAGATCGGGTGCCCAGGTTGTATTCGCAAATCGCCGTGCAAGCTCGTCGGTATTGAATGACACCGTCGGTGGCAATTCAGTTGTCTTGAGATCATCTGCCAGGATTTGGTGCCAGGGATGATCCGAGCCGGGAAGTGCAAAACGATATTGCAGATCTTCCATGCCAACCTGGCCAGGGATGAAATAGCCGTTCTTGGCCAAATATGGCTCGATCTGCGCCCATGTA
>JANLSE010000237.1:0-20159 GCA_031362265.1 Roseiflexaceae bacterium | reverse complement strand
CGCTCGTTGCGGGCGAACACCCGCCGCGCGGCGTGACGACCGTAGTGGCGAGATGGACGCGGCTAGGTATCGCCCCTACCTTCGTTGGATTGCGATGCCTTTTATACCTTTGCGCCTTTGCGTCACCCAAAGGGTACCCGGCGTTTCCGCCCCTACCTTCGTTGGATTGCGATGCCCTTTATACCTTTGCGCCTTTGCGTCACCGGGGCACCAGGCCCAAAGGGCACCCCGGTCTGGTACCCGGCGTTTCCGTCCCCAGCGCTCGCTAACGGCGATTTGTTGTGGGTATGAATGTAAACAGCGTTGACCATCCACCTTCAGTATGGTATGATGCGCCACGTTGTGTGGGCTGCATGAGCCCGCAGAAATGATTGCCTGGGCTGCGTTGGCAGTACCTGGAACCACGGGGAGGTCGCACATTATGTGCGACTCAATGCGCCGGTGGAAATCGCCGAGAGTCGCTTTTACGGGACAAATATTCCCGGTCCCCCGCTGGATGGTATATGTGGCGTTGCGAAGGTGTTATATGGTAAGGAGTTTCGCACGTGGGTACAAAAATGAAGATCCTGCTGGTGCAGGATGTTGCCAAGCTGGGCAGCGCTGGTGAGATCAAGGATGTCTCAGGCGGTTATGGCCGCAACTACCTTATTCCACAGGGGCTGGCAGTGCTCGCGACACGTGGGCAGGTGAAGCAGGCTGAGGAGCGTGCTCTATCGCAGCGCAAAAAGGATCAGGCGGCACGTAAGGATGCTGAGGCACTCGGTGCAAAGTTTGCAGGCCAGACACTGCGCTTTACGGCAAAGGTTGGCGAGCAAGATCGACTGTATGGCTCGGTGACGAGTGGTGATATTGCTGAGCGACTAGCAGCACTAATTGGCATAGAGGTTGATCGGCGCAAAATTATGCTTGATGAGCCGATTAAGCGTGTTGGTGTCTATGCTATCCCAATACGTCTGATGGCGGGTATCGAGCCAGTTGTTAACATTATTGTTGAGGGCGAAGAGGGTGCGCTTCAGGTTCCAGGTAGCGCCGGCGCTGATGATGATAATGCGGTAGGGTAGCAAGCGCAAGAACGCAAGAGCGCAGAGCGCAGAGCGCAAGGCATTGAAGCAGTTCAATATGAAAGTATGATCGCTCCAATCGAAGTCTGTTTCAATGCTTGGTTTTTTATTAGAATGTGTCGTTCCTTCCTAGAGGGGCGGCACATTCGCCATCTTAGGGCCATGTGGAGAATATCTGGATAGGTTCTGCACGATATGTGGATAAGCGCGGAGGCCGCGATGACCCAACTTGAGCTACCGTACAACTTAGAGGCAGAGAAAGCCACACTTGGTTCGATTTTGCTGAATCGTGAGGCGATCGTTGTAATCGCATCTTGGCTGGTGCCAGATTACTTCTATCTGCAGCGCCACAGCCAGATCTACGAAGCCATGTTGGATTGCTACAACCAGCGTATTCCACCCGATACACGTACAGTTGCCGAAGAATTACGGCGGCGTGGCCGACTCGAACAGATCGGTGGGCTACTCTACCTTACTGAACTGGTTGAAGGCGTGCCAACCTCGTACCATATTGAGTATTATGCGCGTGCGGTTGAGCGTACTGCTCTGCTGCGCCAGCTGATCCAGGCGGGTGGTAAGATTGCCGCACTTGGCTACGATGAGCAGGATGATCTTGAGCAGACACTGGATAAGGCCGAGCAGACGCTCTTTGAGGTCTCGCAGCGCCGCTCAAATAGCGATTTTGTGCATATTGGCCAGGTGATCGACCAATACTACGAGCAGATCAATTATCTTCAGGAACATCGCGGTGAGGTTGTTGGTGTGCCAACAGGTTTCCGTGATCTAGATCAAATCACCGGCGGTCTGCAGCGTTCAGATCTCATTATTGTGGCAGCTCGTCCGGGTGTCGGAAAATCGAGCCTAGCCATGAGCCTAGCCTATAATGTGGCAACGATCAACCAGGGAACAGTTGCTATTTTCAGCCTGGAAATGGGCCGCGAACAATTAGTACAGCGCCTTCTGTCGATGGAGACCAAGATCGACAGCCATCGGCTGCGGCTTGGAAATATCCCCGACCATGAGCTGCGTATCGTCATGGAGGCCATGGGGCGCATGGCGTCGATCCCGATCTTTATTGAGGACACAGCTGGCGTAACGATCATGGATGTGCGCAGTAAGGCGCGGCGGCTGCAAGCGCAGAAGGGCATCGATCTGATTGTGATCGATTATTTGCAACTGATGCAGGGCCGCCGTAGCGAGAACCGCGTTCAGGAGGTTGGCGAGATCTCACGTGGGCTCAAAGCGCTTGCCCGCGAGCTGAACGTCCCCGTCTTGGCACTCTCACAGCTCTCACGCGCGGTTGAGGGCCGTACAAGCCATGTGCCCATGCTGAGCGATTTGAGAGAGAGCGGCAGCATTGAGCAAGACGCGGATATCGTTATGTTCATCTATCGCGAGGAATTATACGATCCGAACACCGACAAAAAGGGTATTGCCGAGGTTCACATCGCCAAACATCGCAATGGCCCGGTTGGCATGGTACCAATGCGCTTCGAGGCCGCTACAACGCGCTTCACCGATCTAACATACCGAACACCAGAGGGGTATTGAGGAGCGATGGAATGATGGAACGATGGAGCGATGGAACGATGGAACAGAGCGTCTCCTTGTCTCCTTGTCTCCTTGTCTCCTTGTCTCCTTGTCTCCTTGTCTTCGCCCTGATTGCGAAACTCGCTACCTTCTCGTGCTCCTTTATTAGTGAGTTTGCCTGTTCTGTGGTTCATGTTCTAGGAAACCGATATGCAATCCGAACCTGAAATATCCCCTGAGGAAGCCCGTCGTTTGGCGACCTATTTGCGTGGTGAGTTAGAGCGCCAGCGCGCCGTGAATGCCGAGCTGCGCAGTGCCGTGGCCGAGATGGCGCGTGCATTTCAGGAGACACTGGCGCGTGCAAATGATGCTGCTGAGACTGGTGATATTGAGCGGGTGCGCCGTATTACAATCGAGAATCGTGCAGCCTGGCAGCAATACCTGCAGCAGATTATTCGTGCGGCGGCATCACCACCCCCGCCGAACGATGAGGTGCAGCCATGATTCGCGCGCTGATCTTCGATATGGGCAATACGCTATTGCGCTTTGAGCGTCCTGGCACTGGTACATGGCGTGAACTAGAGGCACGCGGCATCCGTGGCTTATATCGCTATCTTGTCGAGGAAGGCCATCCGATTCAGGCACATGAGGATGCGTTTGTAGAGGCCATGTTTGCACGCTTGGCGACTGGCTGGGAGCAATCGACTGGCGGGCATATCAACCTGCGTGCAGCCGATTGGATCGCGGCTGGCGCAGCTGATCATGCGCTGGCTCTTGATGAGCAAGGCGTAATGGCAGCACTCCATGCCTATGCGCGCCCACTGCAGCATGGTATCACCATGGTTCCTGGCGCCAGGGCTGCGTTAGCTGAGCTGCGCGACCGTGGGGTGCGGATTGGTCTGATTTCCAATACGATCTGGCCAGCTGAGCTACATCTTGCGGATCTCGAGCAGCTTGGCTTGCGCGAATACCTTGAGTACAGTGTATTCTCGGGTGACGCCGGCATCTGGAAGCCAGCCCCAGCAATCTTTCAACGCGTTCTGGCTGGTTTGGATTCTTCAGTAGACGAAACTGTGTTCGTAGGCGATAATCCACGCGAGGATATTCTTGGTGCACAGGCCGTTGGTATGCGCGCAATTTGGGTGCGCAGCCGCGAATTCGCCCTGGGCGCTGTTCAACCTGATGCGATTATTGCGGATCAGACAGAACTGTTGGGAGCAATCGAAGCAATGGAGCCTTAGAGCGCAAGAGCGCAGAGCGCAAAACGCACAGGCCTAGTGTATGCGGAAACTTGTGCTCGTCCTGCTTACCTCTCCCCGTTTACCAAGTGTATTCTGGCATCCTCTTCCTTGTAACCTACGCCCTACCTTTGACGTCATTCTTCGTGACTGTAGCCTTTATGTCTTCTTCTGTGGTTCGAGCGTTACGTGTTATAATCTTATGAACCGGATCGATTGCAAGGAGGCTGGCGATGGAGATCATTCACAAACGCCTGAATCGGGTAGACATGCTGAAGGTTGTTGGCCGCTTGGATGCGATGCACGCCCCGCAGTTCAAGCAGGAGATCGAGCGCCTTTTTGAGCAAGGTCGTTATCGGCTTGTGCTTGACTTTTCCCAACTGGAGTATGTTGCTAGCCCCGGGTTGCGTGTTCTGATCGAATCGCGTAAGCGCGCACGTGATTGGAAGATTACCGATCTGGAGGGTGGCGATGTGCGGATTGCCGCATTGCCCAGCCGTATTCGAGAAGTATTTGATCTAACCGGTTTCACGTCGCTTTTTGAGATCTTCCCTGATACTACCGAAGCAGTTGGTTCATTTTAATATCGATGACTCCTGGCCGATGATCGGTGTTTGGTCATCGGTCAGCCAGTATCCATTCTCTACTATTTATGGATTCAATTATTGTTCCTGCGGCACTTGAGTCACTCGGGCGTATCAGCGATTTCGTGTTGGATGCGGCTGCACGGGTTGGCCTTGAAGAACATGCTGCCTGGCAGGTACAGTTAGCTGTCGATGAGGCAGCAACCAATATTATCCAGCATGGTTACGAGCCCGATACACCAGGTGAGATCGAAATCAGTTGGCGTGTTGATGGGGTTCAGTTTGCGATCACACTCCATGATCATGGGCGTTTTTTCGACCCTAAGGATGTGCCCATGCCAGATATCCATGCGCCATTGGCAGAGCGCCAAGCTGGAGGGTTAGGGATCTTCCTCATGGGTCGGCTTATGGATGAGGTGCGCTTTGAATGTGATGCAAAGCGCGGCAATTTTTTAACCATGACAAAACGGATTGGCCCAGCAGTTGGCCCTGCACGTATCTTCCCCCTTACTGGGCGGCTCGACGCCGTTGGAACGGGTGCTGCATTGGCACAGGTTCAGGCGGCGCTCTCTACTGGCGCCCGTAATATTCTGCTCGATATGGCAGGTGTGACATTTATGAGTAGCAGCGGTCTACGAGCACTTTTATTAGTTCGTAAAGAGTTAATCGCGCGTGATGGCCAACTGCGCCTATGTGAACTCCAGCCACAGGTATACGAAGTCTTTACGATTACTGGGTTTACTCAGATATTCTCCATTCACCGCACTCGCGATGACGCTCTCGCCGCATTTGTGCAGAGCACTTGATCGTCGGAAGGCTGCCAGTGAGCCGTGAGCGTGTGTTGATTCTGTACTGCCTCGCTGTTGCGGTAATTGGTTGGTGCTGGTTGATTGCCAGCGCACCAACGGTTATGCCTGTAGTTGTGGGCTTATTTGTGTTGCTTGCACTACTGATCGAGTTTCTTGGGTTCCGCATTCCACCTTCCGACCCACATAGCCTTGTGGGAATTGTTGTACTTGCAGCAGGGCTTGCGCTTGGCACAACCAATGGTGCCCTGATTGCAGCAATTGCTGGCCTGATCTTCGGTATTGTTGAGCCACTGCTGTATCATCGGCCGCGCAGCTTGTATCTATTTGGCGCACGCCCACTATTTCGGAGCGGTGTGCGCGCAATAGCGTTATTGATTGGCGGGGCATTGGCTGGTGTGCTTGGGCTGGCGCCACCATGGTCGCTGATCGTTTTGATCCCTTGCTATGCGCTCACGATTCAATCCGCACGTGCCATTCGCGAGGGTATCCAAGGCGGTAAAACTGGCCTCACAACCTGGTGGTATTCATCGTGGCGCTCGATTCTCTGGGCCGAAATTGCACCGCTCCCTTTTGCAGCACTCTTTGCCGAGGTGTATAGCCAGCTTCATCTAGCGTATTTCCTTCTCAGTAGCGGCGCGTTGCTTGCAATGACGATTGCGGTACGGCGGGCGGTTCAGAATCTGCGCCTTCAACGTCGTTCGGTACGTGAGCTGGCCTTATTGAATGAGGCCAGCCGCGCGATCATCCGTGCTGAGCTTGATGCCGATGCGCTGAGTGAACTGATTTATCGTGAGGCAAGTAAGGTTGTTGATACATCCTCATTTCATCTTGGCCTATTCGACCCCGAGAGCGATCGCTACACATTGGTGGTGCGTGTCCAGGATCGGGTGCGATTGCCACGTCTCACCGTTAATCTGCCAGTTGGCGATGGTATTGTTGGTTGGATGCGTCAGACGGGTCGAGCGTTGCTTGTGGAGGATTTTGCATCTGAAATGGCGCATCTACCGGCGCGCCCACGCTACCAAAGTGATCGACCGCCCCGTTCAGGTATTTATGTGCCGCTTCTGAATGGCGAGACGGTGATTGGCAGCATTTCCATCCAGAGCTATCAGCCGCGTACGTTTGATACGGATGATATGCGTGTGCTCTCACTGATCGCGGATCAGGCTGCGGTGGCAATCTCGAAGGCGCGTGCATACCATGATGCAAACCAACGCGCGGTGCAGCTTCAGGCGATTCATGAGGTGAGCGAGCGCATCACGGCGATCCTTGATCCCGATGAGTTGTTACCCTCGGTGGTACAGCTCATTCGTGAACATTTCGGCTATCATCCCGTGCATATCTTCACGCTGGATGAACCACAGCAACTGATCTTTCGCGCGAGTACGGCCGAAGGCCCCGCCCTGAAATCGGTTAGTACAGGGGCACTGCGGCTTGGGCAGGGCCTGATTGGGAATGCGGCGAAGGAAGGCAAGCCCTTAATCATTGATGATGTTCGTCAGGATACCCGCTATATTGGCGATGATGCACAGACGCGTTCGGAATTGGCGGTACCTTTACGCTTTGGTGATCGGATTGTTGGTGTACTCGATCTACAGAGCCCAGAGGTATGCCGATTTGGCAGCCGCGATCTCTCGGTGATGCAGACCTTAGCGGATCAGATTGCAGTTGCGATCGAGAGCGCGCGTGCATTTGCTGCGCAACGTGAAGAGGCATGGACGCTTAATGCCTTGCTTCAGGTAGCAGAAAATATTGCGAGCACCTCCTCGCTTAGCGAACTCCTCCAAACGGTTGTGCGCTTGCCGCCGTTATTGCTTGGATGTGATCGCTGTTATTGTATTTTTACCGATCGGATGCATACAACATTTACGCCGCGTTCCGCATATGGGCTAACAGAAGCGCAGCGTGCAGCGTTTCTTGGGGTGCGGTTTGCTGCGGTGGATGCGCCAATATTGGCGGATGTTGCACGCAGTGTGTTTCCAACGCCAGTTGAAGACGCCGGTATTCGTCGCTATCTCTGCCCGCAGATTTTAGAGCCATTCGGCGGGCAATCGCTGCTGGTATTACCACTATGGGCACGTGGTGTAACCTTAGGTGTGCTCGTTATTGATTATGATCAGGTGCGCGCAACCTTTACCACTCGTGAGATGACACTCTATAATGGGATCGCTAATCAGATCGCTGGAGCGCTGGAGACTGCCCTACTGGCACAGGAAGCTGCTGAGGTTGCGCGCCTAGAGGAGGAACTACAAGTTGCACGCGGTGTGCAGACTGCGCTGTTGCCACAGCATGTCCCGCAGCTCGAAGGATGGGATGCTGCAGCGGATTGGCGTTCCGCACGGATTGTTGGTGGCGACTTTTACGATTACTGGCATCTGGGCGGGCAGTTTGGTTTTGTGATCGCTGATGTGAGTGATAAAGGTGTACCAGCGGCCATGTTTATGGCGCTCTCACGTAGCCTGGTACGCGCTGCAGCGCTCGATGGCTCATTGCCAGATCAGGCGCTGGTGCGCGCCAATCGCTGGATCACACGCGACTCTGAGTCGGGCATGTTTGTCACGATCTTCTATGGTCTGATCGAGCCGTTGACCGGCAAGCTGACCTACTGCTGCGCTGGCCATAACCCGCCGCTCTTACTTCGTGTCGATGGCAGTTTCAAAGAGTTGACAACGCCTGGAATCGCGTTGGGAGTGCTAGAGGAGATAACACTTCATCACGCTGTGGTTGAGATGCAGCATGGTGATCTGCTGGTGTGCTACACCGATGGAGTGACTGAGTCGTTCGATGAGCATGGTGAACAGTTTGGTGTAGCGCGCCTGATTGAAGTTGCGCAGCGCCATCGGCATGAATCGGCTGACGCCATTATTGAGGCGATTAATGAAGCATTGCATCGCTTCTCGCTTGGCGTCATCTACGATGATGTGACCCTTGTTGTCATTCGGCGTGAATCGCTCTAAGCTGCGCCTAGAGATCGCCGGGTTCTTCTGCGCGTGACGTGAAGTAGATACCAAGATATGGTCGTTGTGGCTCATTTGGGAATGCAGCAAGCGGCACTTGCACCTCATGTTGGAGTGTGCCATCGTCGAGCATCAAGCGCACATTGACACCAACGCGCAGGCGGTTCAGCGCATCGCGCAGATCCCGTGCATCCTGAATTTGAACGCCATCAATAGCAGTGATGATATCGCCGCGTACAACGCCAGCTTGGGCTGCTGGCCCAGTACGATCCAAGCGCGTGACGAGTACTCCCAAGGGTGGCAAATCGGGCCGAGCAACCGCGGTTGATGTATAGCGCACACGCGCCTCACGGCCAGCAATATCGCCGCCAATAACCCAGCCGCCAATGACACTCAGCAGGCTACACCATCCACACAGTAGCAAACTGCCAACAATAAGCCCCGTTATCACCCAGCGCCGATTTAGCATCGTGTACCCTCAATTTCCAATAATGTGCTGATTCTAGCCGTTCGCTGAGCATGCGTCAAATACGACATTATTATTGCTCGGGCGAACCTCGTGTTCGCCCACATGCGATACGCTCAGTAGGTATTCATCACAAGGTATCTCATTGCCTGCAAAACGCCTTGTGTGCGTTCCTGCTCGCGTATGATATACTTGGGCAGTCATTCGATGGTGAGCTTTTCTTGCCTTCGCACTAAGGAGTATGTTATGGCTGAATCAATGAATGAGATCGACTTGGTGGTCGGCTCCATGTTTAACACATTACCAAATGAAGACCGTGCCGCATTTGCGGAAGAGAAGGAATGGCTTTCGGACATCCAGGATCTGTTGCGTGAGGAAGGTATTCAGGTCGATCTGCTCTCACGTCCAGGTGTCGAAATCTGGGAAGGTGGCATTGAACACGACCGTGATCTCTACAATTTGCAGCGTATTGCCGCGAATCTGGAGAATAACAAGAGTATTGTCAAGATTCTAAAGGAAGTTGATAGTGATGAGATCGAAGAAGATCCGCTGATCACAGCGATCATGACCGGCACACAGACAACCCGCTTCCCACATTTGATTAATCATCAAGGTGAAGGTGGCTACTACTTGCCAGCCGATTTCGCCGACCCGCTATGGATCGAGTTTGATAGTGATGATCTTGGCGCTGAGGATGAGGATGACGACTTCGAGGGCGAAGATCCATTTGTGAGTTTTGGTTCTTCGGTAGGCCTTCAACGCGAATTAGCAGCCCTTGAGCCAATGCTAGTTAGTGCTGGCGTTCCACTTGCTAGTGCGCCATTCCGCTGCTTCAAGGTATTGCGTGACGCAGCGAATGCGAGCGTCGCGAACGATTTGCCAATTATTGTATGGTAGTTCAACCCACGATTTGACAACAATATCAACTGGTGGTATTGTTGCCACTCGTAAGGACTTTCTGTCTGAATTGGATGAGCACATGATCGTTATGCAGAACAAGCAGAGCAAAAAACCGCCCAGCGGGTGCGGTTAGCTTCGCTGTTCTGTTTGCGAAGTAACGGCCCGCCACACCAAATACGGTGCGGCGGGTCTTTTTATTTCCAGTAGTATTCCAGTAGCGCAATGAGGCTTAATGGAGATGCTGGCGGGGTTGGTGTTGCCAAAATTCTTGACACTTGAGGAGGATGGAATGGCACAAACGATTGCGGAGCAAATACTCTCACATGCGTCGGGCCAGGCTGCATATGCTGGCGACAATGTGGTGGTGCATGTCGATCTGGCGATGATGCACGACAGTATCTCGCCAAGTATTATCAAGGTGTTGGAGCAAGAACTAGGGGCTGAGCGTGTCTGGAATCCAGACAAAGTCGCGGTTGTTGTTGATCATGTGGCGCCAGCCGCAACGATTCAGAATGCGGAACATCAGGCCAACCTGCGGCGCTGGGTGCGTAAGCAGGGTATCGCACATTTCTTTGATGTTGGCCGTGGTATTTCACACCCGGTGTTGGTAGAGGAAGCGTTGGCACGGCCTGGCATGCTCATTATTGGTAGCGATTCGCACTCGACCGGTTATGGTGCGGTTGGGGCATTTGGTACTGGCATGGGTTCGACAGATATGGCGCTGGCGTTGGCAACTGGGCGGATCTGGTTGCGTGTTCCCGAGACACTCCGTGTTGTAGCGCATGGGCGTTTCCAGCCAGGGGTTGGTGCCAAGGATCTAGGCTTGTTTGTTGCACGAACAATTGGGGCAGATGGCGCAACCTATCAATCGGTTGAGTGGCATGGCCTGGAAAGACTCTCGGTTGGGGAGCGAATGACCTTGGCAACTCTTTCGATTGAGGTTGGTGCAAAAGCTGGAATTGTTGTGCCAAGTGGGAGCGGATTTGCCGAGTGGGCAGGGCCGCGTGGCGTGGTTGTTCCTGAATGGTTGCGTGTTGAGGCAGGCGCTAACTATTCACGAACGGTTGAGGTGGATTTAGCGGCGCTCACACCCCAGATTAGTGTTCCACACTATGTGGATAATGTCAGTGATTTGAGTGATATTGGGCGGGTTGCCGTGGATGTTGTGTATATTGGCACATGTACCAATGGGCATCACGATCATATGGCAGCAGCTGCACGCATTTTGAAGGGCCGTAAGGTAGCTTCTGGTGTACGCCTTCTGGTTGTGCCTGCTTCGAGTGAGGCGCTGCGATTAGCAACTGAAGATGGTACACTCAGCACACTCCTCAGCGCAGGTGCGGCGATTGGTACACCTGGTTGTGGCGCATGCATTGGGCGGCACATGGGGGTTCTGGCGCCTGGTGAAGTCTGCCTGTTTACCGGCAACCGCAACTTCCGTGGGCGCATGGGCTCACCCGAAGCACAAATCTACCTTGGATCGCCAGAGGTTGCAGCGGCGACGGCCGTTATGGGGTATATTGCGCACCCAGGGGAAGTGACAGGGTGAGAAGGAGATAAGGAGACAAGATGAAACTCGAGACCCTCGCCATCCATGCTGGCCAACCGATCGATCCCGCAACCGGTGCGGTGATCCCGCCAATCTATCTCACAACGACATTTGAGCGTCAGGCAGATGGCACCTACCCGCATGGCTTTGCCTACACACGTAGTGGTAATCCTAATCGGACGATGCTGGAACAATGCCTTACCGCACTTGAGGGTGGTGCAGAATGCGCGGCCTTTGCATCGGGCTTGGCGGCAACAGGGGCGATTCTTCAGGCCCTTCGGCCAGGGGATCATGTTGTAGCGCCAGATGATGCCTATTTTGGGGTGACACGCTGGTTGAAGGAAATCAGTGGGCCATGGGGTCTTGAGAGTACATTTGTTGACATGAGCGACCCAGACAATGTACGCGCTGCGTTGCGGCCAAACACCCGTATGGTCTGGGTCGAGACGCCCTCCAATCCACTGCTGAAAATTGCCGATATTGCAGCACTGGCCGAGATTGCACATAGTGTTGGCGCGATTTGTGCGGTAGACAATACCTGGGCTTCGCCAGTACGGCAGCGACCACTTGATCTTGGTGCGGATATTTCGTGGCATGCTACTACCAAGTATTTGGGTGGGCATAGTGATGTGCTTGGTGGTGCAGTCATCACCCGCCAAAGCGATGAATTCTTTGAGCGGATTCGTTTCCTGCAAGGGAATGGCGGTGCAGTGCCATCACCGTTTGATTGTTGGCTGGTGCTGCGTGGCATCCAAACGTTGCCATATCGGGTACGTGCCCATGCGGAGAACGCCGCGCGTGTGGCGCATTTCCTGGCCGAACACCCAGCGGTTGAGCGGGTGAACTATCCTGGCCTTGCAAGCCATCCTGGCCATGCGGTCGCTTCACGCCAGATGCGCGGCGGCTTTGGCGGGATGTTGTCGGTCGAGATCAAAGGTGGTCAGGAGGCAGCCATGCGTGTCGCGTCACGTGTGCAGATCTTCACCCGCGCCACAAGTTTAGGGGGTATTGAGAGCCTGATTGAACATCGTGCATCGATTGAACCGCCAGGCAATCGCACCCCACTTGGGCTCTTGCGTGTCTCGATTGGCTTGGAACATCCAGACGATTTGATTGAGGATCTGCGGCAGGCACTTGGGGAAGGCTAACGAGCGCAAAGCGCAAAGCGCAAAGCGCAAAGCGATAGAACGTTGGAGCATTGAAGCCGGGTACCCTCTGGGTGTAGCATTGAAGCATTGGAGCATTGGAGCATGTGAGAGTTGAACTGGGTCTTCTTGTTCCTTTGTTCTTTGTTCTCTTGTTCGGTTCTTGGTTCTTGGTTTTATTGTTCTGCGGTTCTGTAGTTCTGCGGTTCCGTGGTTCTGCGGTTCTGCGGTTCTGCGCTATCTTGGTTCTTTAGAAATGAGGTTACATATGGCTCGTATCTGGCGCTTTGGAACGGATGTCAATACCGATCAGATTGTCCCTGGTCGCTATGCTCCCTATATGTTGAAGAGTGAGGATGAGTTGCGCAACTACCCATTTGTGGAGGCGCGCCCCGAGTTTGCTGGATCTGTGCGGCCTGGCGATATTCTGATCGCTGGCCGGAATTTCGGGTGCGGTTCCTCACGTGAGTATGCCCCATTGGCACTTAAGATGGTTGGCGTTGGTGCGATTGTTGCACCATTGTTTGCGCGTATCTTTTATCGGAACGCCCTGAACCTTGGCATCCCGCTCTTTGAAGCAGATTTGACCGCCGATCTAGTTGATGGCCAGGAGGTGGCATTTGAGCCTTCCAGCGGGCAGATTGTTGCGGATGGGCGCACGATTCAGCTCCCAGCACCACCTCCCTGGATGCAGGAGGTCTGGAACGCGGGTGGAATCGTGCCATTCTATAAGCAGCATGGCCGATTTCCAGGGCAGGCGTGAGTAGGGATAAGGAGACAAGGAGACAAGGAGACAAGGTGAGCTCAGCCGAACGGTGACAAGGTGACATATACCTCTTTGCTCCTTTGCGCCTTTGTGTCTCTGCGTTTCCGCTCTTTGCGCCTTTGCATTTTCGCTCTATGCACCTTCGCAGAACCTATCGGCTATTGGCAATCGTTTCATCTGGCAAAGAAGAGGCGCTACGCTTGAAAGACGAACGAATCCATATTTGCGTGATCCCAGGCGATGGCATTGGGCGTGAGGTGATTCCAGCGGCACTGGAGGTGTTGCAGGCCACAGGGATTCCGCTTGATCTTCATTTCGTGGATGCGGGATGGGAATGCTTTCAGCGCACAGGCGCTGCGCTTCCTGAGCAAACGCTTGCGGCGGCCCGAGCCGCACATGCCGTGTTGTTTGGCGCTGTCGCCTCGCCGAGTTACCCAGTGGCGGGGTATCGTAGCCCGATTGTGGGATTACGGCGTGCGCTCGATCTCTTCGCGAACATCCGGCCGGTACGGGAGAGTGGCCAGAGGTCAGAGGCCAATACGCTTCAACGCTCAATCGATCTGGTTGTGGTTCGTGAGAATACCGAGGGCCTCTACGCAGGCCGTGAGCGTGTGGAGGATGGCGGAGATACGGCGATTACGGAACGGGTGATTACGCGGCGAGCGAGCGAACGAATTGTGCGTAAGGCATTTGAGTTGGCACGCACGCGCGTTCAGGGCTCAGGCGAGCCTGAGGGTGGACTGAAATCCGCGATCCGTAATCCGCGGCCACTGGTGACAATTGTCCACAAGGCGAATGTACTGCGTGAGACATGTGGGCTGTTCCGGCAAGTGGCACTTGAGGTCGCGCAGGAATACCCTGATGTGGCCTGCAATGAGTTGCTTGTCGATACCTGTGCGCTACAGATTGTTCAGCATCCCGAGCGCTTCGATGTGATTGTCACAACCAATCTATTCGGCGACATCCTCTCCGATGTAGCGGCCTATTGGGGCGGCGGGTTGGGTCTCGCAACATCGGCGAATATTGGTGAGCAGACAGCATTGTTCGAGCCAGTTCATGGTGCCGCGCCAGATATTGCCGGGCAGGGGATCGCCAACCCGCTGGCGGCAATTGGGTGTGTGGCAATGTTGCTGGAGCATCAGGGAACAAGGGAACAAGGGAACAAGGGAACAAGGTCGCAACCTAACGGTGTGGTCGGCGATTTGGATATTGATCAGATGTTGCTTTGGGCCAGACGCATTCAGATGGCGGTAGAGCAAGTGACCACAGTAGGCCCGCACACGCCAGATCTGGGTGGGAATGCAACAACAGCGGAAGTAACTCAGGCAGTAATTACACTAATGAAGGGCATTAACTAACGACGCGGTGTTTGCGTTTCAGTAACAAGGAGTAAACCATGACTGCGAATTGTCCAGAGTGCGATGCCACGATTAGCTTGGCTGCCGATGTGGTAGAGGGCGAGATCATCATTTGCCCAGATTGTGCTGCCGAATTGGAACTAGTCAGCCTAAACCCAGCCGAACTAGCATTGGCACCTGAAGTTGGTGAGGATTGGGGCGAATAACCTCATAGTGTAGCTGGATTGCTGGTGTTCATGGAAGCACCAGCCCACAACCCGAAAGAGTAGGATATTCATGCGAGTAGGTGTGTTGTGCTCACGCATTCGCGTTGAGGAGAAGCTCATTTTTGCGGAGCTTGAGCAGCGCGGAATCGATTATATCAAGATCGATGACGATGAATTGGTGTTTCAGTTGAATGAAGGCCGTTACCCCTATGATGTCGTCCTGGAGCGATCTATTCATCACTCGCGCGCGCTGTATGCGCTCAAGGTGTTGAATGATGCTGGGGTGCCAACGGTGAATACGGCTCATGTGGCAGATGTGTGCGGCGATAAGTTTAAGACAACCCAAGCCCTGATTACGGCTGGTGTGCCGACGCCGCGTACCCGCTTGGCCTTCACACCCGAAGCTGCGATTCGTGCCATTGAGGAACTGGGCTACCCGGCGGTGCTCAAGCCGTGTATTGGCTCGTGGGGCCGCCTGATCGCTAAGGTCAATGATCGCGAGGCAGCCGAAGCACTGTTAGAGCACAAAGAGATCCTGGGATCGTACCATCACTCGATCTTCTACATCCAGGAGTATATTCCCAAGCCGTATGACCGCGACATCCGTGCTTTTGTGGTTGGCGATGAGTGTATTGGTGCGATCTATCGTACCAGCAAGCACTGGATCACCAATACAGCACGCGGTGGTCAGGCTAGTGTCTGTGAGCTAACACCAGCCCTTACCGAGATCTGTGTCGCAGCGACCCATGCTGTTGGTGGTGGTGTGGTTGCGATCGATGTGCTGGAGAGCGCCAATGGACAACTGCTGATAAACGAGGTCAACTACACCATGGAATTCCGCAACAGCATTGCCCCAACTGGCGTGAATATCCCTGGCCGAATCGTGGAGTATACGCTTGCAGCAGCGCGGAGCTAGCAGAGTGAGGAATACCAATGGATGAACGCGCCCGTTCCTGGCAGGTACTAGGTCGAAGAACAATCTACCAGAGTCGGTTTGTCAATCTGCATCTTGATCAGGTGCGTTTGCCAGATGGCATGCTGATTGAGGCCTACAATGTGTTGGATTTCCCTACTGCAACTGTTGGCGTGCTACCGATTGGTGCGGATGGGCGCTTCCTGATGATTGAACAATACCGATTTATCGTTGATCAAACAACATGGTCCATCCCGGCTGGTGGCGCTGAGCTTGGTGAGGATATCGAGGCGGCTGCACTGCGCGAGTTGGTCGAGGAGACTGGCTACCGCGCTGCGCAGATCACTCCGCTTGGCACCTATCATCCAGCGATCGGCGATAGTAATCAGATCATGCATCTCTTTGTGGCACGCGGCCTGGTTAAGGAGCGCGAGCCAGCCGACATCAACGAGGTCCAACGTGTGGCCTGGTTCGAGCCAGATGATGTCTGGGCGATGGTTGACTCCAACCAGATTCGCGATGGACTTGCACTAACGACGCTACTCTGGCATTTTGCACGGTCGCGTCGCTAGCCCTATTAGCGGGTTATATATCCATCACGGCGTCTGTCTCAATATAAAAGGGTGTACTGATATGCTCACGGTCTCAATCATTGGCGGGAGCGGCTATGTGGGTGGTGAATTGTTGCGGCTACTCCTGTTCCATCCTGGCGTGAAGATTGCACAGGTGACAAGTGAGCGGCTGGCTGGAAAGCCGGTTACAACAACCCATCCCAACCTGCGTGGGCTGCGCCAGGCGCGTGAACTGAATTTCAGCGCGGCATCGCAACTCGTACCATGCGATCTGCTTTTTCTGGCATTACCGCATGGTGATGCTGCCCGTCGTATTGACCAGCTTGCACAACTTGCGCCAAAGATCATCGATTGTTCAGCCGATTTTCGGCTACGCGATTCAACCGCTTACGCACGCTGGTATGGTGAGCAGCATCCGGCACCCGAATGGCTTGGCCGCTTTGTGTATGGCCTGCCTGAGTTGGAGCGCGATGCCATTCGTGCTGCAAACTATGTCAGCGGGGTAGGGTGTAATGCGACTGCCTCAAACCTGGCGCTGCTGCCATTGGTGCGCGCAGGGTTGATCGACACGAGCCGTGATGTGATCGTTGAGGTGAAGGTTGGCTCTTCTGAAGGTGGCGCACAAAGTAGTGATGCATCACACCACCCGGAACGCAGCGGTGCGGTGCGTTCATTTGCGCCAACTGGACACCGCCATACTGCCGAGATTGTTCAGGCAACCGGGCTCGATCGTGTTCACCTCTCGATCACAAGTGTCGAACTGGTGCGCGGCGCACTCGCGACAGCCCATGTCTTTGCTCCAACCGGGGTAACGGAGAAAGATCTATGGCGGGCATATCGTGCAGCCTATAGCCAGGAACCATTTGTGCGAATCATTCGTGAGCGACAGGGTACCTACCGCTTGCCGGAACCCAAAATTCTGGCAGGGAGTAATTATGCCGATGTGGGATTTGCACTCGATGAAGCAAGTGGGCGGATCGTAAGTATCTGCGCGATCGATAATCTGATGAAAGGTGCAGCAGGAACCGCTGTACAGTGTCTGAATCTTATGAGCGGATATGATGAGACGACCGCGCTGGAGTTCCCAGGGTTGCACCCAGTGTAAATCTACAGTACGGGAGGATGTGGATGTCAGATATCACGATATGTGAGGCAGTTGCGGCCCAAGCTGCGACATTGCTCCGGATCGAGCAAGCCACATTTAGTGTGTATCAGGCAATTCTGGATCCACTGCCAAGTGTTTTCCGTGAGACTCCTGCAGTTATTCAGCAGAAGATGGAGCATGGAACATTTCTTATCGCCTGTAATAATGATCAGATCGTTGGTATGGTCTTTTATCAGTGTAACGAGGATCATGTGTATCTTGGGCGGTTGTGTGTATTGCAAGAATGGCAAGGCCACGGTATTGCACGAATGCTGATGCAAGCCGTCGAAGAGCGTGCTGCCCAGTTTGGGATGCCTACGGTACAGTTGGCGGTGCGGATTGCATTGCCGCAACTCATCGCAACCTATATGCGCCATGGCTACCGTGTCAGCGGGGAGCATTGCCATCCTGGGTATATCCATCCGACATTTGTGAGCATGTGCAAAACACTCGATAGTGGCACATAGCCAAGCACGTAAGGGCTTTAGGTCAATGTATTCTGATGGATGCATGTGTAAGAGTGAGGTTTTAGGATTGAACGAGGTTGATCGACAATATCAGATACCAGGCTTTCTCAGCGACGAGAATCCAGGCCACGAACGATTCCGCGAAGCTGCTGATTTATTTGGCTTGTTTGAATATCTCAAGCAACAAGGGTTTGGGGTATTCAGCATTCGTGAATCGCTGCAAGCGGTTGGGGAATGCCGTGATGGAACGCTCCAGGGGTTTCATCTGAGTGACGATGAAGCATGGCAAGCGGTTGAATATATGGCATCGCTGGGTGTAGGCGTTGTAGAAGTGCCTTCCTACCCAGCAAACCCATATGGTGAGGTATCGAATGAGCGCCTACTAGATCGCGCTAGGCAGGCAGGATTGCCAATTGAGTTTGCCGCCCATGCACGCTGTGTCGAAGAAGATATCTGTGCTGCGTTGCGGGTGGGCTTCAAAAGGTTCCACTTGTATATTGGTGCGAGCCGAATTAAGCAGGCGACGATGCGGCTTGGCTCACTGGAGTTGGCTGAGCGTGCCTTCGCCAGTATTCGGTTTGCGCGTGAGCATGGCGCATCGAGCGTTCGTATCAGTACTGAGGATGCCTTTCGTACAACACTTGAGGATTACCAGGCCTTCTTCACTCGTTTGCAGGAGCTTCTTCGTGCGCATGATCTCATAGTTGATGGGATTGGTATCCCAGATACGGTTGGCATTTCAACAATTGATGAGGTTGGTGATCGGATAGCCATACTGCGGCGGGTTGGGATTCAGTTTTCATTTCTTGAATGCCATATTCATAACGATATTGGAAGCGCTGACCGTATGTATGTCGATACATTGCTTCTGTGTCGGCGGCTGGGGATCCGCATGCTGCCAGATTTCTCGATTCTGGGGATTGGCGAACGCAATGGAACAATCGGGCTCTCATCATTGATTGAGGCAATCTACCGACGCCTGATACAGCTCTATCCACGCAAGATGCCTGCCATCCGTGCAGCGTTACGCGATCAACTGGGGTTTCTGCCTGATGGCGAGCTATTTGTGAATCGTTACCGCGACATGGATGCCTTCTTCTACAAAATTATGTCGCGCACCGGGTTTGTCTTCGATCGCAGCCCTTTCTCTGCAAACACCGAATTTGATGGATCTGGCGTGCATGCCGATACTACGCGTCGCTCGTTTGATCTTGCCCTGCACGATGGTGAGCATGGCCAGGCAGCTGTCGATATTGGCAATAGTGCCTATTCTGGCGCGCTGCCGCCCTACGATATGCCGCTGCGTATGCCCGCATTGGCATGTTTCGGTTGTGGTAAAGCCAATGTGCGCTATTGGCGTGAGCGTGAGGGCTTGCAGCTGCGGTCATACAGCGAGATTGTGGCGAGCGTCAAGGATTGTGGGGAAGATGACAAGGAGACAAGGCTTCGCCGTGAGCTCAGCCGAACGGGACAAGGCTTCGCCGTGAGCTCAGCCGAACGGGACAGGGAGACAGAGCTATTAGGTGGTGCAATATCGAATGATGTACTTGTGCTCCCTACGCAGCTGAATGAATCCGAGGCCGATGAGCTTGCGGCGCGGATTATTCGCTATGAGAGTGTGCGCTACAATGGCATCACACATCACGAGGCAATGCGGGTGGTGCGGATGTTTTATGCGGGCTGAGGTTTCCATGATTGTGATTAAAGTTGGTGGTGGCGCTGGTATGAATTATGATGCGCTCTGCGATGATTTGGCAGCGCGCTGGAGTACTGGTGAGCGCTTGGTATTAGTGCATGGTGGTTCGGATGAGACCAACCGGCTGGCAGAGCTACTTGGCCACCCGCCACGCTTTGTGATTTCGCCATCGGGCTATACAAGCCGCTACACGGATCGTACTACACTTGAGATTTTTCTCATGGCAGCAGCTGGCAAACTCAATAAGCTGCTTGTTGAACGGCTGCAGCAACGTAAGGTACACGCGGTTGGATTGAGTGGCCTTGATGGACGTATTCTCGAAGGCCAGCGCAAAGCCATGATTCGGATTGTTGAGGATGGGAAGCAGAAAATCCTACGCGATGACTGGACTGGCACTATCGAACAGGTCAATACCAATCTCTTGAGCCTTTTGCTCGATAATGGTTACCTTCCAGTGATTGCGCCAATCGCTAGTAGCACTGCCGGCGAGGCGCTGAATGTCGATGGTGATCGTGCAGCAGCCGCAATTGCTGGCGCTTTTGGAGCCGAAACACTCCTGCTGCTAACAAATGTGCCTGGTTTGTTACGTGCCTTTCCGGATGAGGATTCACTGATCCGATATATCCCCCGTGCTCATCTTGAGGAATATTTGCCATTGGCACACGGTCGTATGAAGAAGAAGATTCTTGGGGCAGCCGAGGCACTTGCCGCTGGTACTGGGCGTGTCATATTAGGTGATGCACGTGTTTCCAACCCAATTTCTGCTGCCCTCCAAGGCCAAGGAACGGTGATTGAGTG
>JANLSE010000227.1:0-5550 GCA_031362265.1 Roseiflexaceae bacterium | reverse complement strand
CGCCCAGTAGTAAATGCCACCAGATTACACCCTCCCGCAACCTGCCCTGTTGCTGAAACCGGGTCATAGCCAGGCGTATCCATATACACAAAGCCATGTGCTGTTATTGGCTCGGCATAATCGTATACGGCCGTGAGTGGCATACTACCGCCCTTCGCTACTGCACCCAGCGATTTTTCGAAGATAGTTGTTAACCCACCCGCCTTGTTGCCAGGTGCTGGGTTATTGTCGATCACGAATCCATTGCGCTCGGTATAATCTTCCCACCAGCGTACCTGGCGGACGAGTTTTTCGCCAACCGCACGGCTCACCGCACGGCGCGTCAGCATATGCTCAGCGCCATAGATCTCGGGCGTCTCCGAAAGCACTGCTGTGCCGCCATGTTGGACAAGCAGATCAACCGCATACCCAAGAGCAGGGTTACCAGTAATACCACTGAAACCATCACTCCCGCCACATTGCAATGCCAAGCACAATTCGCTGATTGGAATTGGCTCGCGCTGAGCCGCATTGGCCTGTGGCATGAGTTTGGCTATTGCAGCAACGCCTTCGGTTATTGTTGCTGCGACACCGCCAGTATCCTGGATGCCAATGTATGGCGGCAATCCGAACGAGCCAAGCCGCTCACGCTGTGTTTCAAGTAGTGTCTCGAACTGATTGGTTTCACATCCCAGGCCAATGAAGACAAAGCCAGCCACATTTGGGTTGCGAGCAAACCCTGCCAATGTGCGCTGTAATAATTCAATCTCCCAGCCACCAGTTCGTGCTCCACAACCCGATTTATGGGCCAACCCGACAATATCAGTTACATTCCGAAACTGCGGCAGCAACTCGGCACGCGCACGAGCGGCAATACTGCGAACCGTATGCGCTGAGCAATTAACCGTACCAATCACTACAATTGTATTACGCGTTCCAGCGCGCCCTTCAGCCCGCCTATACCCCATAAAGGTGCGGCGTTCGGCCACTGGAATTTCGGGTGTCTGGCGTATATCGGTACTAAACTCATAATCCAAATGCATCGCACCAACTGCCAAATTGTGTGAATGAACATGCTCGCCGGCGGAGATCGGGCGTGTAGCAAAGCCGATTACCTGGCCATAGCGCCGGAGCGGCTGACCAACCTCAATTGAGCGAAGCGCAAATTTGTGCCCAGGGCCAACATCATTGGTGAGGCGAACCGAACTATCGCTCAATGCAATCAATCGCCCATTGCTCAGTGGCATTAAGGCAACGGCCACATCATCAATCGGATTTAGCTTTAGGGCTGGGGTATCTTGCAAGGTAATTCGCATGGTTTACTCCTTTAGCTCACAACTAGTAACGTGATTCTGCCAACGCTTGGGCGATTGCCGGGAGCGCAATATGAAATACAGTTCCACCCGTCGCACTACTCTCTGCCCACAAATTGCCGTTATGCTGTTGCACAATCGTATAGGCAATTGCTAATCCAAGGCCAACACCTTGCCCAACACTATGAGTTGTAAAAAAGGGCTCGAAGACACGCTGCAAATATTCTGGCGATATACCAACACCGGTATCACTAATCGCAATTCGTGCTCGTTCACCATCGCCCCAACCACGCAGGGTGATTTGGCGCGCTTCGCCTGGTTCCACCCGTTCAAGTGCCTGCACCGCATTCGATAGGATATTCAGCAGCACCTGCCGAATCTGAACAGAATCGCCAAGCATGTATGGTAAGGTCGATTCAATTTCAACCAACAATTCGATCGAGGCGAGTTCAGTCTGCACACGAAATCGCTCACTTACCTCATCAAGCATCTGCCCAAGGTGAATCAGTGCAGGCCGTGCATCTTGCGGCCGTACAAACGTTGTCATTTGCTGCAGAATACTACTAGCGCGCATCGTTGCCAGCTCGATCCCACGTAAATCGTTATCCAACTGTTCCGATAAATCCTCTTGCAGATTAAGCTGGGCTAAGCCTAAAATCACCGCCAGTGGATTGTTCAACTCATGTGCTACGCCAGCAACTAAACGCCCGAGCGCCGCCATCTTCTCGCTCTGAAACAAGCGCCTTCGCGCGGTAATATCGGTCACAATTGCCAGAATCTCATCGGAACCTGGGATGCGCCCTGCTGTGACCGACCCAGTGAAGGTGGTTCCATCACTACGTATAAATTCGGCTTCAAATCGCTGAATCGTCCCCTTATTGGCAGCCTCCCAGTGCTGCATCAACCGGTCGTGGTAGCGCCCTGGAACAAGCGACAACATCGAACGATTTGTCAATTCTTCACGCGTATAGCCACTAACACTCAGTGGACTCGCGTTCAATGGATGAATCGTCATGTCCTGGCGCACTACAAGCAGCGCATCGGGAACATTATCAATAATGAGTTCGAGGCGCCCAATATGCGCTTCCATTTGCGAACGTAACTCAAGTTGTTCCAACGAGGCTGTCACTTGGTTAGTAAGCGCCTCAACAACAGGAATATCACTTGCACCAAGCCCAGGGCCGCACAGCACAAAAACGCCACGCAAGTGATCGCCAACCAGAAGTGGTGCAAGAATCACACCAATTCGTACCCCAAGAGAGCGTGGTGTCAATACAGTACGGCGATCCTCAGGGGTAGATACACTCGTCAATTCAGTAATATCCGCAAGCAGAATTGCAGCGCGACTGGTGAGTACATTCGCAAATGGCATATAGCTTGCAGGAAAAACAAGCTCATCGAGTTTTGAAGCAGCATGGCGCTTGAGCAAGCCAAGAAGCCCTTCAGACGTACCTGAGCGGGTGGCGGGTGCAAACCGCAACACTGTACTGCTGCGTTCAAGCAACGCAACACCGCCAATAAGGCTAAGATCTTCGAGCGTACTCGTTATTAAATCATAAAGCTCATGTTGTGTACGGGCCGATAACATACTTGGCGCCAGACGATTCGCTTGGAGCAGAATCTGGGCGCGGCGCTCATCGCGTGGTATCGGGTAGAGAATGACAGTAAGCCAGCGTAGCCCTGTAGTAAAGCGAAAAACCTCTATTTCAAAGCGTTGCGATTTACCATCGGCACTGCGCAACATAACCTGGCCATAGGTGGCCGCACTCAGATCCGATGCATGTTCAATCAGTTCAACAAATTCATAGATCGGGTGAGCAGCTATTGCAACAACCGATCGCCCAAGCATCTTCGAACCAACAATTGCTGTTGCAGAGGGTGTCAGCGCCACAATTCGGCTCTGCTCATCAAGCAACATTGCTGGCCAGAGTGCTCGTGAGAAGATTGTGGCTGCAGCCTGTCGCAAAGCGGACTCATCCAGGCGGACCTCGGTCATGAGCATGCGCTCCAAGTTGCTAGTAAACGGCTTGCCATGGTGCGAAGTATTGTAACATTGTTCATCAATCAGCGCGCTCCACCTCCGCCAATACTTCCCCACGCGACACCATACTGCCAACACTCACATGAATCCGTTGGACAAGGCCAGCGTAGGGTGCCACAACCACATGTTCCATCTTCATTGCCTCAATAACAAGCAATGGCGTATCTGCAGCAACCTGATCACCCTCACCAACCAACATGCGAATCACCGTTCCTGGCATTGGTGCCTCGAGGCGCACATGCGGATCGCCTATAAAGCCCAGCTGGGTTGACTCAACACGCAACCCCTGTGCTAGTTCAAGATCAAATTGCCAACCTTGCCACCCCACCAATAAGCCAGAAGCCTGCCATACAAAAGGCATATCCCAGTGCTGCGTATCATCCCCAAATAGAAGCCATTCTGTTGTTGCCCTATAATGAGTGATAAGCCGCAAATCACCAGGTAGAAGCGCGCGAAAGCCCGTTCCGCTTCGCTCCATGGTCACTGTATATTCGCTACCACAATACACAAATCGGCGTAAGGCACCACTTTGTGAATGGCGCCATGATCCTGCCACCCATGGATCGCTGTACGCCGATTCGATCTCGCGCTCCATACTGAGCAACCCTGCAGCGATTAGCACTTCAGCGGGGGGTGCATTTGGCGCAGTACATTCAAGCCCATTGCGTACCAAAAAATCTGTTGTTGTATCACCTGTGTGAAACGCCGGGTGCGCTACAATCGCGCCTAACAGAGGGATATTCGTAGTAACCCCTAACACAGCTATATGCGTTAATGCGGCTTGTATCCGTTGAAGCGCACTGATGCGATCTGGTGCATGAACGATCACTTTGGCAATCAGCGAGTCGTAGTACATGCTGATCTCATCACCAGTTTCAACCCCTGCATCGGTACGTGCCTCTGTTGCGCTGGGTGAAGCGAACAGGGCGATATGGCCTGTCGTGGGCAGGAAACTACCAGGATCTTCGGCGCACACCCGTACTTCAATCGCATGGCCATTCTGCACCAATTGCTCCTGCTGGAATGGAAGCGCCGCACCGGCAGCAATCTCGATCTGTAATTGAACCAGATCTAGACCAGTCGTATATTCTGTAATCGGGTGTTCAACCTGCAGGCGTGTATTCATTTCTAAAAAAAAGAATTGCCGATCCTCACCAAGTAAGAACTCGACTGTTCCTGCATTAACATAGCCAGCTGCCTGCGCAAGCCGTACGGCCGCCGAACCCATCTGTATACGTAGCTCATGTGTCATCGCCGGGCTGGGCGATTCTTCAAGAATCTTCTGATGGCGCCGTTGAATTGAACACTCGCGTTCAAACAGATGCACACAATGTCCATACTGATCTGCCAGTATCTGGAATTCAACATGGCGCGGGTGCTGAATCAATCGCTCAAGAAATACGTTACTATCCCCAAAGGCGGCGAGTGCTTCACGTTGAGCAGCTGCCAACGCAGCAGCAAACTGTGCAAGATCCTCCACTACTCGCATGCCCTTGCCACCACCACCAGCTGCGGCCTTGATCAGAAGTGGGCAACCAATCCGCTCAGCCTCAATAACGAGCTGGGCAGCACTCATTTCCTCGCCAACTGGGGGTTGAAAACCAGGTACTGTTGGCACACCAGCTTGAATCGCAAGGCGTTTCGCAGCGATCTTGTCGCCCATTAATGTCACTGCAGACGCGGGCGGCCCAATAAATACCACCCCCGCCGCCTGGCATGCAGCGGCAAAATGGGCACGCTCCGAGAGGAAACCATAGCCAGGGTGGATCGCTTGTGCACCGCTTCGCAGAGCCGCAGCAATAATACGTTCCACATGGAGATAACTTGCCGCTGGCATGGCCGGGCCAATCGCGATCGCCTCATCGGCCTCACGCACATGCAACGCGCGACGATCAACATCACTATACACTGCGACCGTCGCAATACCCATCCTGCGGCAGGTACGCATCACACGGCAAGCAATTTCACCACGATTAGCAATGAGGATTTTGGTGAACATGGGAATCCTTTTGAGCATTGAAGCATTGAAGCATTGAAGCATTGAAACATAGCAATCATGCGCCTGCTTCAATGCTTTTTTACAGCTCATCGATTCGCACGCCAGTGATTGTCGAATTCGAACCAAGTTGGGTCGCATCTACAGTGAGATTCAGGGTGACTCGATCGGCTTTTATTTTGCCAACCTCCATCACCACATAGGTTGCGCCAGCAATCTGG
>JANLSE010000192.1:0-9017 GCA_031362265.1 Roseiflexaceae bacterium | reverse complement strand
CCCTATCGACCAGAGCAGCAGCCGGTTGACCTACAGCAGGTGGCGCGCGGAGTACAGGCAGCGTATGATGAAATCATTGTGCCAGCCGGGCTGCATCCGCTTGCACTGGCGCTGGAGTGCGGGCGCGTGATTACTGGCCCTTCAGGTGTGCTCGTGACACGTGTGCGGCATCTTAAGCAGACCTACAAACGTTATGTGGGAGTCGATGCGACTATGGCCGATCTCATGCGGCCCGGTGTGTATAATGCCTATCATCATATAAGTGTGCTAGGGCACGAATCCGATACAGTAACCGAAGTGTATGATGTGGTTGGCTCACTCTGTGAGAATAACGATAAATTTGCTATTGATCGGCCACTGCCTATACTTAACATCGGCGACATATTGGTGATTCACGACACTGGTGCCCATGGCCGCGCAATGGGCTTCAACTACAATGGCAAGCTACGCTCCGCTGAAATCCTGATCGATATACACGGCACCCCGCGTCTCATCAGGCGTGCCGAGACGTTCGAGGATTATGTTGCAACTATGGTATTTGATGATATTTGAATAACATGAGCGGCGGTACACAAAACGCGCCAACTGGCCTTATTCTCGACGCATAGAATAGTTCCCAGGAAGCCAGCAAACACAGGAATAGATTGATCGTGTGGAATAGCTATCGCACCAGCTCATATATAGCTAGGGGAATAGTGCCCGTTGCCAGCCACGCCAATTAGGCTGAGCGGTGGGATCGGGGAGTGGTGCCGGAGTTGGGGCAACCACAGTCGGGGTAATGTCTGGAAAGGTTGGCAAGATCACTGTATCGCCATCACGGGCCATGCCAAGTTGTTCACGCGCAACTTGTTCGGCATAGGCAGGCGATTCAGCATACTCAACTTGGCCTTGGAGCCTAGCATTTGCCGCTTCAATCTGATCAACTTCAGCTTGAGCTTGGGCACGCTGCTGATCCAACTGCGCGCCCGTAATGACTTGGCCAACAATCCCAAAGAGCATCCAACATGAAATGACCATCATGATGACTGCGATCAGCACGGCACCCGACTGGCGCACGCTTCGACGTGGCACTGCGGATGGTTCGGGTGGACTATTGCGAGGCATACGAATTACTCGCTGCGCATGCTGGCGCGTGGAGCTTCCAGTAACAATGGCTCATCGATCGATGTCGACATTGCGCTCTGGCCGCGGAACAAACCACCGGGCTCAATATGCAATGCTGCAGTGACAATATCGCCCCAAACCTTACCGGTTGGCGAAATTTCGAGTTGCTCCACAGCAGTTATTTCACCTTTGACAGCACCAGATACATGGACATTCTGTGCCTTGATAGTCGCAATGACACGCCCAGTCTCACCAACGATCAAATTGCCCAATATCTCAATATCGCCCTCAACCGTACCATCAATCCGAATATTGCCATCGGTCTTGAGGGTGCCAACAAAGGTTGTGTTGACTCCGATGATCGTTTCAGGTTTACTTGCGAGCATTGGCTGCTGCGCAGGGGCTTGTGGTTTTCTGGTATTGCCGAACATCGAGTCTCCTCTGCTTTCTTGGAACGCATGACGCTTAGCTGGTTGTGCAGCAGTTAGGCCTCGCGCGATCAAAAACCCGGCTATCCCCAGCACGAGTACGACCAAAGGGATTATAAAATACAACGGCAGTTCCAGCAACTACGTTACTCCTTTGCTTCGCTACCATCGGTCGTTGGCCAACCAAGCTTGCGCAGGTAGGCACGATCGGCAGCGGTAAGCCTGGCGTTTGGCAACAGATCCGGGCGGCGGGCAAGTGTGCGGCGCAAGCGCTCCTGGCGTCGCCATTCTGCCACCCGCCCATGATGCCCAGAGATCAGCACCGGCGGGACATTGCGGCCCTCCCATTCGGCAGGCCGCGTATAGTGTGGATATTCCAGTAACCCCTCACCATACGATTCTTCAGCTGTTGATTCGTTATCAATCACTCCTGGCACCAAGCGCGCAACGGCATCTACAACAACCATAGCCGCTAACTCGCCACCAGTAAGCACATAATCACCAATCGATAGCTCACGTTCAACTAATGCCTCACGAATCCGCTCATCAATGCCTTCATAGCGCCCACAGATCAATACCAGCCGATCATAACCCGCCAGTTCTTCCGCCACCTGCTGACTAAAACGCTCGCCAGCGGGCGACATAAGGATCACTTGGGTACGGCTAAGTTCTTCGGCACTATCAAGCACAGCACGAATACATGCGGCTAATGGTTCAGCCTTCATCACCATCCCAGCGCCACCACCATAGGGTGTATCATCAGTGGTATGGTGTTTATCCAGCGCATAGGAACGAATATCATGCAGATCAACTTGGATATGGTTGACCTGAATGGCACGCTTGATGATACTTTCGGTCAACGGGCCAGTAAACATCTCGGGGAAGATTGTCAGAATATCAAACTTCATAAGCTAGCAAAATGCTGCGTGAAGAAATCAACAACACGCGCCACATAGCCTGGCCGATCGGCAAAATAAGCCTCACAATGCTCAAGATCTGGCAGAATCCAGAGATCTTTGGGGCCTTGCGCACGGGCATAGATTTGTTGGCTATGAGTGTAGGGGATCACACTATCGGCGGTTCCGTGGATGAGAAATAGTGGCCGCGAACCGAGTGCATGCACAACATCAATCGGGCGTACATCATCAAATCGATAGCCATAACGCAAGGCGGTTATCAGATCGGCAAGATATGTGACCGGTCGTACTGGTAGGCCTAGCCGTTTCGCCCCGGACTCAACAACATCGCGGATACTGGTAAATGGGCTATCGGCAACTACCACACGAATGCGTGGTTCACGCGAAGCTAACAGAATACTGATCGCTGCCCCCATTGAAAAGCCCACTACACCAAGTGGGAGATCCGGTGTGCGCTGGTTGGCATATTCAATCGCAGCCTGTGCATCGCGTAGTTCATAATACGCAAGCGAGTGTTGTGCAATCGGGCTCCGCCCACGTGAGCGCCAATCGAACAACAGGACATTAAAACCTGCCCGCCATAATCCACTGCCGATCCCGAGTAGATCTGAACCCGAGCTACGATGCCCACCAAAACCAACAATCGTGGCCGTTGCATGTGCGTTCGGCAACCACCAACCCGGTAATGTGAGTCCATCAACTGTAGGGAACGTAATCTCCTCAAATCCCGTGATATTCGTTTCGAATGGAGAGAAGGAGTAGAGATCCGTGATTGTTGTTGGTGTGCGCTCATTTAATAGCGCAGCAATATATGCCGCTGCACCCGTCAGGATGCCAACTACACCAATTGCGGTGGCTCCAGCAATCAGCGTACCACTACGATTCAGGGTGGAAGATGTTTGTTGTTCAGTATGCTGCATGCTCGTATTGTAGCATATACCCAAGGGCTAGCGCACTCAGCTCTACCACACAGGAATGTTCTTATCGCTCAACACACCACAAGATATCGAGGCGCTGATACAAAACGGCCCACTCTATCAGCGCCTCTTACAAAGTTTTCGCTACGATGTGTAGTTACTTCAACAACAAGTAGCCCAATATAGGCGTTGACTATGCACGGCCCTGTAAGATATCCTCACCGAAGATGAGATCGAGTGTTCCAACCAGCCGGTCAGCATCCTGTTCGGTGTAGCAAAGTGGCGGTTTGATCTTCAGCACATTATGCAGCGGCCCATCGGTGCTAATCAGAATACCATGGTCGCGCATTCGATTGGCCACATATGTGGCTTCCCAATCGGCGGGATCGAGGGTTTCACGATCACGCACAAGCTCAAGGCCAAGCATCAGCCCCAAGCCGCGTGCATCGCCAACCAGGGCATGGTGATTTGCCAGGCCACGCAACCCAGCCAGCATACGATTACCAACACGTAACGCGCGGGCCTGCAAATCTTCTTCCTCAATCACATCGAGCACGGCCTGGCCAATCGCACATGAAACCGGGTTGCCACCAAAGGTGCTGAAATATTCCATGCCATTATTGAACGCAGCCGCAATTTCTGGAGTAGTTACTACCGCTCCAAGTGGGTGGCCATTGCCGATTGGCTTCCCCATCGCGACAATATCTGGCACAACACCCTGGGTTTCGAAGCCCCAAAAGTGGCTCCCAACTCGGCCAAAACCAACCTGGACTTCATCGGCAATACAGACTCCACCAGCAGCGCGTACCAATCGATAGACTTCCGCAAGGTATCCCGGCGGCAGAACGATCTGACCACCACAACTCAGCAGGGATTCGATCATAAATGCCGCAACACCACGCCTTTCAGACATAATCTTATCTAACAATAGCTGAATCTGGCGTGCATACTTACGCCCGGCCTCAGGATCATCGGCGCGAAACGGGCCACGATAGACATCCGCCATTGGCGCTTTGTGCGCCCAGGGTGCTAAGCCCCTGCCACCTGGGCCTTCACTCTTATATGGGCTTATGTCAATCAGTGTATTGGTGTTGCCATGGTACGCCCCCTCCGAGATGATCATGTCACGTTGGCCGGTTGCGGCACGGGCAAGGCGAATCGCCAGTTCGGTGGCTTCGCTGCCAGAACAGACAAAGAAGCAGACCGAGAGTGGCGCAGGCAGCGTGGCCGTAATCCGCTCCGCATAGCGTAATAGCTGAGCGTGCAAGTAGCGGGTGTTTGTGTTCAACACGGCCATTTGGCGCTGCCCAGCTCGCACTACATGGGGGTGCTGGTGGCCGACATGCGGCACATTATTGACTGAATCGAGATACGCATGGCCATCCACATCGTAGAGGTGTTGCATAAAGCCACGCACAATATGCAGCGGGCGACGATACGAGATGCTTAGGTTTGGCCCAATCCGAGTGCGGCGTGCTTCTAACATTGAAGGAATAGATGGCTCAGGACGCGGGAAACAGGCAGCTGGCACGCCAACAATCACATTAGGATCTGGACAAATACTACACCAGATTGCTCGTTCACTTGGACGTGCAACCCCAGGGAATTCTCCATCACGCCCAAGCAGATCCAGGATGATTTGGAAATGCAGATGTGCTGGCCAACCACCATTGACAGAAGCATCACCAAGCGTTGCGATCTGTTGCTGTTGTTCAATCTGCTGCCCGACAGATAACCCAGGAAGGCTTTCACGACTCAGGTGGCCATAGAGTGTAAAAAATGGCGGGCAACCATCTGGCTCATGGCGCAGAATGATCGTTGGGCCATAATCAAGTGCACCACTATTATCGCGTAGCGCATGGACAACGCCAGCAAGTGGAGCATACACTGGCGAACCAGCTGGCTGAAACAGATCCAAACCGATATGGACAGTACGCCACTCAGGGCCATCATTCCCATCGGCGCGGAACATTGGCGCCCGATAGATCAAGCGCGCCTCATCATAGCGCCCAATCCCAACATCCGCACCTACCCGACGCAATTGGCCGAAAATCGCCGTGTCCATGGCTTGCGAATCCATGATCTCAGGCATATTCCCCAGATCAACACTACCAATACTAAGATCGAGCACCTCAATATGGGCACTACGCACATCTGGCTGTACCACCGAGGTAAATTGTGCTTGGTGAGCGCGCAACCATTCGGTCACCTGTGCAGACGTAGGCCATGGCTCGAAGCCACAAGCATGCCGAAATACTGCTTCGGCCCATTGCGGCACAACACCTTGCAATGTTTCAAGCAATACCCAAGCAGGACGCGCACTAATCTGGAGATAGACATTCTCAGGTTCAACCGTTTGTTGGTAGGAAGAATTAACAACGCTGACAGCCAGCCGTGTGCGGATTAACTCAAACAGAACAGCTAATTCAGCCTCCTGAAGCGGTAGGGCTGCATGGTAACCAGCCACTACATTCGCGGCAGCAGCGACAGGGTCGGGCTTATCGAGCATCGCATAGGTACATGCAATCGCTAATTCCGCAATTGTGATGGTGTGCAGCATATCGCCAAAGTCGAACACACCAACGGCCAGGTCGTCGGTACCATTACCAGCAACAACAACGTTATAATCATTCGCATCATTATGAATGACGCTCTTGCGTAGCGAGCCCAATTGTGGTAACACATTCGCTCGGAAGTTCGCCAGAATGTGGCCTGCAAGTGTACGCCGCCGTAGATCTGCCACCGAATCAAGGTATTCCTCGGCCCACGAAGCCTGCAGTAAATCCCATTTCAGAACACGTGTTGCCGCTGGGTGCTGAAAATCCAGCAACGCCGCATCGATTGTGCCTAAGGTTTGGCCTAGTGCCGTTAGGAGCATCGCCGAATGCGGTCGCGATTCTGCCAATAGCCGACCAGACAAAAACGACATGAGGCGCACAAGGTGCTGCGCTTCACCCTCACCCAACACCATAACAGCTGTGGCTCCATTGAGCGTGGGAATGACACGCTGGAGTGGGATTGTAGGCGCATTATGCGCCAAATGTTCTAGCACCGCACTCTGCATAGCGATCTGCGCGGGGTCTTCTGCAGCATGGGCAATACGCAGAATGAAGATTGCACCAGTTGGGGTCGTTAGGCGGAAGTTCTGATCATATTCACCAGGTAACGGCTGGGCGATTGCTTCTATGCCGTACACTTCCAAGGCAATGCGCTCGGCTGCTGCACTATCAAACGCAGGCGGGCGATGGGTGATGGCAACCACAATAACTCCTCTCGACGTAAAGGTCAGGGGTAACGACGCGTACTGCGCCTATACAAAGATCTATTTGTGGTGCCATTATAACGCAGGAGTGAACGCTAGGCGCGAGAAATATATGCATCAAACAAGAACACGAGGCTCACTAAGAAACAATAGTAGCGTTACTTTGCGACCTCGTGTTCTTGCGCGAGTTCTATTTATGGATATGTTGGCTAGTCCAAAACTACCATGTTCTCATGCCAGGAATATTGAATGGGCTGGTTGTAACAAGCATGTAAATCACCGGGCCATAGTTGATCAGCAATAGCACAAACGATAGTATCAACCAGGGTTTCCAGCGATCCAGAATGCGTGGGCCATCCTCAGGGCCAGAAACTGCGCTTGCCCAGGGCATACGCGGCTCTTCGGCAAGTACCTTGCCCTTAGTAAGAGTTAGAATCATGTTCAAGTAGAACAGGAACGCACTTATAAACATAATCACCGCACCAATACCCACATAGACTAGCAACTCCGACCACTCTGGCTTAAGGTATGGTGCAGCACCAATCATCGTGCGGCGTGGCATGCCCATGAGCCCAAGCGTGTGCATAAAATGGCTGAAGATCGCCATACCAACAAACCAGGTCCATGCTTGGGCAAGTGCCATATTCTTGCTGAATAGTTCGCGCCGCGTAATAATCGGCACAAGCCAGTACATAATTCCCATAAATGTCAGGGTGACTGCTGTACCTACGGTAAGATGAAAATGCCCGGAGATCCACGATGTATTATGAACAACAAGGTTCATATTGTAGGAGGCATTGATCAACCCACCTGCGCCACCAAAGGCAAACAGAACCATTGCTAAGACTGGCGTGGCAAATAGTGGGTCGCGCCAGGGCAATGCAAAAATCCACATCAACCAGCCTTTACCGCCGCGTGCGCGCCCACTCAACTCCAATGAGGCTACCACATTAAAGAATGTTAGCAAGCTGGGGAAAAACACTCCAAATGTGAAAATTGCATGCACCAGCTTCCAGATTTCCGAAATACCAGGATCGGTAACCTGATGGTGTAGCCCAATCAGTGCGGAAAGTACCAGGAACAGAATAAACGATACGCGTGCCATTGGATCACTGAATAGTTTGCCGCCTGCCAATTTTGGAACAACCGTATACCAAGCGATATACGCTGGTAACAGCCAGAAGTACACGATTGGATGGCCAGTAAACCAGAACAGGGTACGCGCAAGAACCGGATCAGTGCCTGGCACAAGGCCTAACGACCAGGGAATCAGCAGGAATAACATCTCGGACGCAACCCCAAGGGTACAAATTGTCCACATCGCCATGGTAATGAGCGACATGAAGGCCGGTAGTGGTGTGCGTGTCGTTGGGTTCTCAGCCCGCCATGCGCGATAGGTTAGTATAAGATTCACGAGCAATAGCCATGTTCCCACCACAACCAGCGTCAGGCCGATATAGAACATCGCATCAGCTTTCAGCGGCGGATAGAATGTGAACATGACAGTGGCATTGTTCATGAGGAGTGGGATAGCCGCCAGAACGAGACCGACGACCATAACGCCAAATGTAGCCCAGCCGAGCCGCGCACTCGCAAGTGGCCGGTTGAAGGCACGCGTTGCAATAAATGTCAGAAACCCGATGATATAGAATGTGGTAAAGACCAGTACATTCAGGACGCCATGCAGTGCAAGGCCCTGATAGTAGCTCTTTATAACCGGTGATACCGCCGGATAAAGGTTGATCTTGTTGTACTCTAGAGCCTGTGTTACGCCCATGAGTCCTGCTATTGCCAGCGCGATAAATGCTATCAGTAGATTCAGCCCAGCCAAGCGATATTCTGTCGCAAATCGTCCAACCGCGATCTGCTCACGAGCTATCTTGATACCTGAAACCTTTGCAGTTGCCATACGTTCCTCATTCCAAAACGCCCAACATGGGCTACTTTACAATTAGCTTACCTGCCATGACATGATGCCCACCACCACAATACTCATGGCAAACGAACAAATACTCACCAGGGCGATCGAATGTTGCTGTCATACGCGATATCTGGCCTGGAATGACCATTACATTGATTGGTGAATTTTCGACTTTGAAACCATGGATGACATCGCGGCTCGTGAGCAGAAATGTCACTTTAGAGCCAACCGGAACTTCGATATCTTTTGGTGTGAATGCGAATGCCGAAGAAATGATCACCGCCTCATAGCTACCGGGGGCCAATTCACGTACGCCAGGCTGATTAAATGGGGCAGTTGTATCGATCAGCTTTGGGTCGATCCGCCCACCGATGCCAGGGACAGCGATACCAACCGCAAAAGCTGTTAACACAATCGCAACCAGAAACGAGATCGGGATGGCCACACTCGGGAGAATCCAGGCAATCT
>JANLSE010000174.1:0-5746 GCA_031362265.1 Roseiflexaceae bacterium | reverse complement strand
CTTCTGCCACGCGGTGCTAGAGGCCTTTGGTGGGGACGCCGAACAGGGGCGTATTATCAACGGCCATACTCCGGTGAAAGTCCGTAAAGGGGAGCGCCCGCTGCTGGCGAACGGACGGCTCATCGTAATCGATGGCGGGATGAGCGAAGCCTATCAGTCAGTCACCGGAATTGCTGGCTACACCCTCATTGGCAACTCGCATGAGCTGGTTCTGGCGGCGCACGAACGGTTCACGGACACGGATGAACTACTCCGACAAGGTATGGATGTGACTCCGCAGACAGAACAGGTCGTTGCATTTCCGCACCGGCTACTGATCGCAGACACAGATACTGGAAACCTGCTGCGCGAGCAATTGGAAGATCTCCATAAGCTGATTGACGCATATCGGCGTGGGATTTTGGCGGAGGCCGTATAAGTATATAAGTAGTACAGACAAGATGCTACTACTCAATTGCCACAGCGGCGGTCATATTCCAGCGTAAACGTGGATCTTGTTGATCAAGTTTGATTGTGACCACATAGGTGATATCACCCTGTTTATTTTCGCCGAGCGGTCGGATGCGGCTGACTGTGCCGTGTATCTCAAGATCGGGAATTGCATCAAATGTCACACGTGCCTGGCTGCCGGTGTGGACGCTCCCGATATTTTGCTCTGTCAGGTCGATCGTTTCAACCTGCCAGGCTGTGAGATCGGCTAGTTGCACGATTGGTGTGCCAGGCCCAACGTACTCACCAATACTTGTGCTCAGTGCGCTAATTGTTCCAGCGAATGGTGCCCGCAATTCGGTTTCGGCTACCGAAACCTGTGCAAGCTGTAGAGCTGCCTGTGCGCGTTGGACAGTGGCGGAAGCTACCGCTAGATCGCTTTTCGATGCTCCAGCACGCAGAGCATCCAGGTTCGCTTGGGCATGATCAACCACTGCTTTGGCCGCGTCGATCTCTCCCTGGCGCTGCTCGCCCGTCAGCTTGTCGAGCCCAGCTTGACTAGTAGCTAGTGCGGCGCGTGAGGCTGCAAGTGTATCAGCATCTGCGCCAGCACGTAACTTATCGAAATTCGCCTGTACGCTAACCAGTTGCTGCTCGGCGGCCTGGATACCACTCACTTCGGCTTGGCCTGCCGTATCGGCGGCAACCTGCGCTTGCTGGACAGCCGTTTCAGCGCTGTGCATGGCGGCTTCAGCTTGCACATAGGCATCGTAATACTGCTGTCGTTGCGCATCGCCAAGTGTATTGGCAATCTTCTTGCCGCTTTTTGGATCTGTTCCTAGCCAGGGCGTGATTGGATCTTGGCCAGTGTCCTGCACATACTGCCAGTTCTGGAGCGCCGTTGAGTAATGAGATTGTGCCTGTGTTAGTGCGCTCGTAGCCCGTGTGAGTTGGAGTTTAGCAGTCGTCTTGGTGGCCGAGAGTTGGTCGCGTTGGGTTGTCAGGTTGGCCTGTGCTTGCGCCAGTTGCGCCTTGGCAGCTTGCAGATCGATGGGTTTAGGGCCTGCCTGTAGTGCAGCCAAGTGTGTGCGGGCCTGATCCAGTTGCGCTTGCGCTGCCGCACGGTCGGCGGCGGTTACACTGCCGATTGCCTGGCGGAGTTGCGCTTGTGCCACCCGTAGTTCGGCCTCGGCTATTGTGATCTCTGTGGGTCTGGCGCTCCCCTGTAGTTTCTCGTAGGCGGCCTGAGCCTGAGCGACATCGGCCTCGGCTTGGGCGACACTAGCGAGTGCACGCGCCTGGTTGAGTCGTAGCAACACCTGTCCCGTTTGCACTTGGTCTCCTTCGGCGATAGCGATCTCCGCGACAACCCCACCACTTGGTAGGCCAAGAACTGTATGCTGAATCGGTACCACCCGCCCTTCGGCGGCGAGAAGGCCACCTTCTGCCACAGCATGTGTCGTTGGAACAGGCTGGCTGGTTGGTGCCGCTGTTCCTCCAGTGTTTTGTGCAGCTGTGCAACTTGTTAGGAGGGTCACGACCATGATCGCAACGACAGGTAGAAACTTGTTCATGCTATACCTCTGGATCTGAATAGCAGCGCCACGCCCTCAATTTTGCGCGCCATTGTCCTCAATGCTCCCATCGCGCATGTGGATGACGCGTTGGGCGAATGCGACGACGCGTGGATCATGGGTGGCAAACACAAAGGCTGTGCCTGTTTCTTGGTTGAGGCGCTGCATGAGTTCCATGGCCTGTTGACCGTTGGCACTATCCAGGTTGGCGGTCGGCTCGTCGGCTAGCACTAATACTGGCCGTGGAGCTAGCGCGCGAGCAATTGCCACACGCTGTTGCTGGCCACCGCTCATTTGGTTAGGCCGGTGATTGGCACGATTCGAGACACCGACTGCCTCAAGTAGTTCAGTTACACGCGCATGCCGCTCCTTGGGCTTGACGCCGCTTAGCAGTAATGGCAGTTCCACATTCTCATAGGCGGTGAGTACCGGAACCAATGCGAAGAACTGAAAGATAAAGCCGATGTGGTCACGGCGCAGATCGGCGCGTTGATTGGCGCTGAAGCGTGTCACATCCTGCCCCTGGAAGTTCACTGCTCCCTGATCGGGCTTGTCGAGGCAGCCGATCAATTGCAGCAGAGTCGTTTTGCCAGAACCAGATGGGCCAACTAGTGCCGTAAACTCGCCTTGAGCGATGCTCAGGCTGACATCGTTGAGTGCCTGGGTTTCGACTGCACCAATATGATAGACTTTGCTGACATGTTCCAATTGAATTGCGTCCATGGGTATCTTCCTTTGATTACTCTGCGCGTAATGCCTCAACTGGTTGCAAACGCGCTGCGTACCATGCGGGGTAGAGTGATGCCAACAGGACAATTAGTAGCATTGCTAGCGACAAGACAGCAAACGTGTCGGGCACAAAGCGTGCGTACATGGTTGTACCCAACGCCATACCACTACCACCTACTGAGGCAATTTTGTCGCTAATCGGGAACCCGATTGTGGCCAAATACCCGACACCAGCTGAGCCAATTCCAATGCCAAGCACAATACCAGCTAGAGCGAGGCTAGTCGCTTCGAGTAGAAACATCTGGAGAATATGTCGCCCCTTCATGCCAAGCGCGGATAGAATCCCCATTTCACGGATTCGCTCAAACACCGACATCAGGAGTGTATTGGCGATGATCACTGCGACAATCAACATCACGATACCATCAAGGATGGCATAAAAACTCATGCCAGCTTGGAATGCTTGTAAGAATAGTTGATTCATATTCGCCCATGTGAGTACGTTAATATCTGGGCTACGTAATGTCGCTGCGACCTTATCGGTATCGGCCTGGTTGTTCAGCAGGATGAAGATGGCACTCGCATGGCGGTTGGTGCCAGTAAACGCCTGTGCTTTGGAGAGTGGCATCAATGCCGCACCCTGATCGTAGCTGGGAATACCAGTTGCAAAGAGGCCGCGAATGGTAAATATACCCTCGTCGGGCCGTCCATCGGAATTGACAATCGCCAGATTGACTTTCTGCCCAACAGCGATGCTCATGCTATCGGCCAATGATTTACCGATCAGAATCCCACTACGATCATCGGGTGTTAGAAACGCCCCATCGACCAGTGCAGTCCGGATAGGAGCATAGATCGGTGAATCCGTATCAATGCCATAGATCTGCAAACCGGCTGAATCATCCAAGGTATCCAGAATGCCACTCGCCCATAGCACTGGGGAAGCCGCCTTCACCTCAGGTAGCGTACGTGCACGTTCAGCAACAGCATCGGGATCGAGCAACAGATCTTTCGATTGCAAGCTCAACGTATCTTCTTCATACGAGTTGGCGCGTAACTGTATATGCCCGGTTCGCAAACGGATGCTATTTTGGAGTGAGTCTTCCATAATACCTGCGATGAAACCATTCATCACCATCAACAGTGCCAGACCCAGCGCTACCGCCAGTAGTGAGAGTAAGGAGCGCCGCCGATTTCGTCCAAGCGAGCGATAAGCAATTGTCCAGAGTTTACTAAGTGGCATGGCGCGATCCTCCTTTAGACATGATGCAACGCCTGCGCGGGTTCTTGGTGTGAGGCCTGCCAGGCCGGGTAGATCGAAGCGATTGCTGCGATCACAATCACAAGCAGACTGCGGCTCAGAATATCGCTAGGTGTAATGATTGGGAAGAGCCGTGAACCCATCAAGGTTGTGACTTCGCTCATACCAGATGTCGCGGGTAAACCAATGCCAACCTGTCCGATCCATCCGATTAGGAGTGCGCCTACGCTACAGCCGATGACCGCGCCAAGGATGCCAATGAAAGTTCCTTCTAGGAGGAATAGGATCATAATCTGACGGCCGCGCATGCCCAATGCTGCTAGTACACCCATTTCGCGTGTGCGTTCAAAGGCTGCCATAAGCATTAAGTTGAGAATGCCAATGCCAGCGATGATCAACACAATCACCCCGATAAAACTGGTGAAAGCAAATTTGGAATCCAGCGTCTGCCGGATCTCGGGCCTGAGTGTCTGCCAGGAATCGACCTCATAATTGGGCAGCTGCGCCTGTAGTGTCGCCATCACACTGTCTTCCGTTCCCACCTGGCGCAGGAAAATAGCTGCTTCCGTGACCTGACCACGCAGATTGTAAAGAGTTTGCCCATCGATCAGTGGGATGAATACCACACGTTTTTCTACTTCGGGTGTGTGAATATCGTAAATGCCCACAATCGTCATTGTATGCTGCCGCATCAGTTCATTCTTACTGCGGCCCAATAGGATGACGCGATCGCCAACACCAACCTCCAGATGATCTGCGAGGCTCTGGCCAATCAGGATGGCATCGCCATCATCGGCGGAAAGGAACCGCCCCTGCGTGACATGTTCGGCCTGCAGACTGAGCGGCGCTTCAATCGCTGGCTCGATCGCGGTAATCGCTACTGGCATGGCGTTGCCGTGGCTGCTGACAATGCCAGCAGTAGCAATGCGCTTGCTTGCGGCAATGACGTTCGGTTGCGCCCGCGCGGCCTGGATCACGGCGTCTGCATTCTCTAGTGGCAAGAGCGGCAGCCGATTAGCCTTTGCGCCAAAACCGCGCGCATGCACTTGTAGATTACCGCCATAGAGGCGTACCGCATTGCCAAAGATTGCTTGGTCGGATCCTTTGATCAGGCCGTCAAAAAACAGTAGCAGGATCACACCAAGTACAATCGCGACCAACGCAATTGCGGTTCGCCGCCAGTTACGCCACATATTGCGCCAGGCGAGTTGGATTGATTTGCGCATAGCGCACCCCCTACCGAACGCGAGTCAGATTAAGCGCCGTTTATGATCGATACAAGACTTATTTCAGTAGCCAGATCGTCGTCTGATGCGACAAACCAAGCTTTGAGTGATGTTGCATCCATAAGATGTACAGAACCAGCGGGCGCACCCAATACTCGCTCTAATGCATCATCATAGGCAGCGATAAGCCTTTCGGCGCGCTGCAGTTCATCGCCCTGCGGTTCTCTGGTGAGCAATAACTCAGCAAACGCATCGCCAATACCTTGGATAAGCGACAATAGTACCAGGCCAATTTGGTCGGGAAATGGGATGTTCAACACACCTTCCCGCATGCCCTGATGGAAGATTGCGCTGAGCAGCGGCAGGCTGTGTTTGCTCCACATCGCCAACATTTTATGCCGGACGATCGCATTATGATCGGCGTACCAAACATGCAGCAGCTCAATCATAAACGTCTTGCGCTCCGTTTTCCACTGAACAGCGGTGTCGAAGAAGCGCTGGAGCTTTTCTAGAGCACGCAAATCTGG
>JANLSE010000167.1:0-6176 GCA_031362265.1 Roseiflexaceae bacterium | reverse complement strand
AATCCTTCGTGCTATAATCGTATATGGGTAAGCTGTAGGAAGATCTAGAACATGCCAGCGCAATTAACGAACCGAGAGATCGCCGATATCTTTCGCGCGATCACCGAAACGATGGAGATCCTAGGCGAGGATCGCTTCCGTATTCAGGCCTATCGGCGGGCGAGTGAGGCCTTGGCAGATCTGCCGCAGCCGTTGGCGGTCTATCGGGAGCGTGGCGAGCTAGCTGCTATTCCTGGTGTTGGTAAGGCGATCGCCGAGAAGATCGGGGAATTACTTGATACTGGGCGGCTCCAGTTTTACGAAAAACTGCGTGAGCGTATTCCTGCTGGCGTCCTCGAAATGCTGCGTGTGCCAAACCTTGGGCCACGAACGGTTGCGCGATTGTATGAGGAACTCGGGATAACCGATCTTAATGCGCTCGAATTAGCTGCCAGCACTGGTAAGCTGAATACAGTCAAAGGTCTTGGCGCAAAGACAATCACTCAGATTCTGGAAGGCATACCAGTTGCGCGGCAGGCAGGCTCCATCCGGCGCATGTTGCTCTCAGAGGCGATCAAAACTGCCGAAGCCCTCATATTGTCACTGCGTGAGGCCTACCCCAATATTCAACAGATTCTGCCAGCGGGCAGCACACGCCGTGGTAAGCAAACGATTGGTGATCTCGATATTTTGGCTGCGGGTGCAGATCCAGCGGCAATTATTGCTGCGTTTACCAAGCTCCCAATGGTGGCCAAGATCGAATCAGCTGGCACCGAGAAGGCCTCCGTACTGCTCCACAATGGGTTGCAGGCCGATCTGATCGCGATTGTGCCAGAGTCTTGGGGATCGGCACTGCAACACTTTTCGGGGAGTCAAGCGCATAATATTCGTATGCGCGAATTGGCACTTGCACGTGGTTTAAGCTTCAGTGAACATGGCTTCCGCCATGCCGATGGGCGTGTGGTGCCATGCGCCGATGAAGCTGAAGTATATGCGCAGATCGGGTTACCATGGATCGCGCCTGAATTGCGCGAAAATCAGGGTGAGTTCGAGGCTGCATTCGCTGGGACACTCCCTCACTTAATTGAGTTAGCTGATATGCGCAGCGATTTGCATATGCATAGCACCTGGAGCGATGGACGTGGCTCGATTGCCGAGATGGCCGCTGCCGCCAGAGCACGCGGCTATTCACATATTGCGATGACAGACCATAGCGATTATCTTGGCCTCGTTAATGGTCTTGATGGTGCTCGCTTACGTGAACAGGCGCGTGAGATTGCCGCATTGAATGAGCAATTTGCCGCTGCTGGTGATCCATTCCGCATCCTGCGTGGTATTGAAGTTGATATTACCCCTGATGGGAGCCTGGCGCTGCCAGATGATGTGTTGGCTGAGCTTGATATTGTTGTGGCTTCGCCACATGTTCAGCTTCAACAACCGCCAGAACAGGCAACTGAGCGCATGCTACGCGCTATTCGTAACCCGCATGTTGATATCCTTGGCCATCCAACTGGGCGGCTGATCGACCGACGACCAGGCGCACCGATTGATATTGATATTATTGCGCGAGCAGCCGCCGAATACGGGGTGCTCTTGGAAGTGAATAGTGGCCCAGATCGGCTGGATTTGGAAAGCTCCGCAGCACGGCGGGTTCTTGAGCTTGGTGCGACAATAACGATCAATAGCGATTCGCACCATCCCGATAACCTACCCTGGATTCGCCTGGGTATCGCTACCGCACGGCGCGGTTGGGCGAGCGCTGATAAGGTCGCAAATACCTGGGAGCTGGAGCGCCTGCTGGAATGGATTAAGGAGCATTAACGATGGCAACCATCTTCACGCGCATTATCGCGGGCGAAATACCCGCCATAAAAGTCTATGAGGATGCTGAGACATTTGCATTTATGGATATTGGCCCTGCTAGTCGTGGCCATACTTTGGTGATTTGCAAGGAGGAATATGCCGATCTCTATTCCATTCCAGCAACTACATTAGCCGCTGTCCATACCACTGTACAGAAGATTGCCCTGGCGATCCGTGCAGCACTTGCACCCGATGGCATCAATATTATTCAGAATAATGGGTCAGCTGCTGGCCAAACCGTATTCCATTACCATGTACATCTTATCCCACGTTGGGAAGGTGATGGTGCAGTACTACTCTGGAAGCCAGGCACTGCTGACACCGCCGAATTGCGAGTCGTAGCTGAGCATATTCGGGCGGCGCTGCATTGAGCAGAGAATCAGTGCTCATAGGAGGTTATGATGGCAAGTGAACAACCCCGGTCTGCCAAGCAGCGTAATGATGAAAAGTTTTCAGCGCGACGGGCAGCTTTCTCGGCTATGCTGATGCTGCTATTGATGTTGCTGATTCTTCTGTTGATCGCGGCGGCAACTGATCGCACCGATATTCTTAAATTTGCTGGGATGGTGCTGGTGCCTAGCGGTGCACTTGCGCTCCAGCCGCGCCTCAGTGGTGTCGTGTTGGCTGCCGAGGAAAATCGCACAAAGGCCGGGCCAGGTGTGCCAGCAGTCGCGATAGTGATAAAGGTCGATCCACGCTTTCAAGCATACTATGATGCGTGTGGTGGCGTACAGATGCTTGGGCTTCCAATTAGCGCCGCAGGAGAATCTGGTGGGCGTGTGGTGCAGTGGTTTGAACGTGCACGCCTGGAAATTGCCACCAATCGGGTTGGCGGTGTGCAGCGTGCGCGAATTGGTGCCGAATATCTGGCTGGTATTACCCTCCCGCAGCAAACCCCTTTTGTGAATCGCCCAAGTGCGCGCTTCTTCCCCCAAACTGGCCATGGCATCACCACACCGTTTTTGGCATTTTGGGAGCAAGCCGGTAGAGTTGCAGCGTTAGGCTACACGTTGAGTGAGCAAATCCAGGAGATCATGCCGAATGGGGAGATTCTCACTGTACAATACTTTGAGCGTGGCCGATTCGAGGTTCACCCGCAGCTTGTGGGAACCCCATATATCATTCAGGTCGGGTTGTTGGGTCGGGCAGTGTTCCTCAGTGAGGCTAAACCAAACCTGATTCCACCTGTGCGGCCAACGGCATTGGTGCCCTGAGAGTGAGCCTTCATGCTTATTGGGATTCTATCATTTCCTATGTGAATCTTCAGCACCAACCGCACGCTCAAGTAGATCGAGGCGTTCGGCAACATCGCGGCGCCATTGATCGGTATCGGCCTGTTCGCGGCGGATGCGATACAACACCTCCTCAATCAGACGCCTGTTTCCGCCAAGCCGATCGGCAAGAATGCCAAAGAGGAAGATCACAAACCCCAACGTAAGCGCGGTTCCGCCAATCGTCAGTGCTTGCTCATTTGTCTCAGGGAAGTTATTAACGAGTTGGCGCATCACAAAAACATACAACGCGCGCCCAAGGAAGAGCATGCCTGCCACGAGGAACGGCAAGGCCAGGTATGTGAAGGTTTTGAGTGGTTCGTATGTTGTGTATGTTCGCGCAATCGTCGCGGCCTGGCGCTTCATAAAGTTGAAGTTGCCCTGGTGTAGGCGTGAGGGCCGCTCAACACGATTGGTTGAAATTGGCACGGCAGCGATCGTCAAACGGCGCTTGCCAGCCTGAATGATATTCTCGACAGTATATGAGAAATCGGTGGTTACGAATGTGCGTAACGCCGCTTCACGCGAGAGCGCACGAAAGCCACTGACGGTGTCAGGGACATCGGTTTCTGAGGCCCAGCGTACAACACCACTGCCTAAGGCCTGCATCGCCTTCTTAAATGGCGAGAAATGCTCAATACTCTGAATCTGACGGTCGCCAATTACCAGATCGGCCTCACCAGCGACAATGGGTGCAACAAGATGCGGTATCTCGTAGCCGGGATACTGATTGTCACCATCGGTGTTTACGATAATATCGGCGCCGAGGCGCAACGCTGTGTCGATTCCGGTTTGATACGCAGTCGCCAATCCCTTCCGGCTGGTATGGCGAACAACATGATCTGCGCCATGGGCAAGCGCCACCGCAACCGTATCATCGGTACAGCCATCGTCAATAATTAGCACTTCAACGCTGCTGACCCCGCTAATTGTGCGCGGAATGTCAGCGAGTACGCTGGCGATCGACTCAGCCTCATTCAGCACCGGAATCTGAATAATCACTTTCATGACACGCCCACATTATGTCTCTCTATTGCCTCGGATTGCCATTGTAGCGGAAGCTGCGGCTTTTGGCAATCTGCATCCTCGATGGTGCGGTATAATGTCGCTGGATTTTTGGGTGAATGGTCTTAGTGCGGTGCCATATGTCGATCTGCTGCATCAAGCGTGCAAGGCGTTGTGTAGTTCAAATGTGCATGGCTTTCTGACTTCTGATCCCTACTCTAGTTTATAAGGATAGATTGATGACGACCCCGGCCGGACCACGCAAACAAAAGATGAATTGGGCCACACTTGTACTCGGAATGATCGTTGGTATTATTGGAACACTGCTTATTTTGATGTTTGTTGTTATGCCAATGACGATTGGTCATCGCGAAGATCTACCATTCGAGTTGCTCTATGGCCATCTAGCGGTTGATCTGGCAACGAAGAGTCAGGCAGGGAATACTGAAAACCCACTTGGGCAAAGCTCGCGTGCGATCTCAACAGGGCGAATCGCCTACACTGGCTCTTGTGCCGTTTGCCATGGCGTGAGTGGTGATGGTCGTGGTGCCTTTGCAAAGGCATTGTATCCACCTGCAACGAATTTACAGGAGCGGGATACTCAGGAGAAGAGTGACGCTCAACTCTACTGGATTATTAAGAATGGATTGAGCTTTACCGGGATGCCTGCTTTTGGTGATCGCTATGACGACGCACGGCTTTGGTCGCTGGTTGCCTACACACGCTCACTAGGCGATGCCAAGCAACGCAAAGCTGCTGTTGAGGTACCAGTTTCAACGGATGAACAGCTTGCGCGTGCAGATGCCGCTGGCGATGCCCTACAGCGTGGTGCAGCAGTGTACTTCGCACAGGGCTGTAATCTCTGTCATGGCGCAACTGGCAGAGCACCCGGAACCCTCGGCCTGCGCGGCTCACGTGGCGCTGATGATGCCGTGCGTAAGGGCAAACAGGGCATGCCAGCATATGGCAAGGATAAGATTAGCGAGCAAGAACTTGCTGATCTGGTGGAATATCTGCGGTTCTTTGCACGTAGCCAAGGGTAGCAGTTCTTACAGATGCGTTTGCTTAATGACGCTATGTGAAAGGTAGATCGATGCAGGCATATCTTGATAATATTAAGGCTAAAACGGGCAAGACAGCCGATGATTTCCGCATATTGGCCACCGAACAGGGGCTGAAAACATACCCTGAGCTGATGGCCTGGCTGAAAACTGAGTTCGGCTTAGGGCACGGCCATGCAAACCTGATCGCGCATATGATTGTGCACCATGGGGAGCCTGAGGTAAGTAGCGACGATGCGATTGCTGCACATTTTGGCGGTGCCAAGGCGAACTGGCGCAAACCATATGATGAATTGCTTGCACATCTCAATACATTTGGGCCAGATGTGACCGTTGCCCCAACCAAATCATATCTGAGCTTTTTGCGCGGCAAGAACAAATTTGGGATAGTACAAATATCGACAGATCGTATCGATATTGGTGTGAAGCGTAAAGGCATTGCAACCACCGAACGCTTTGAGGCAGCTGGATCCTGGAATAATATGGCAACCCACCGTGTGCGGATTAGTGATCCAACCCAGATTGATGCTGAAGTGCTGGGGTGGCTGAAACAAGCCTATGACGCCGCATAATACTGCGTTCCTGGTGATCTAAGCGCAGAGCATTGGAGCGTTGGAACGCAAGAGCGCAAAACGCAAGAGCGCAAAGACGCAAAGAGCTTGATAGGTTTTTGGTTCTTTGGTTCTTGGTTCTTGGTTCCGTCTACAGAGGAGAAACTCATGCGATTTCACACCACGATCCTACGTGATGGCAAAACTGCCACTGGCATCCAGGTTCCTGCCGAAGTGGTGGCGAGCTTGGGAACCAGCAAACGGCCAGCCGTGCTAGTAACAATCAATGGCTATACCTACCGCAATACAATTGCCGTGATGGGTGGTGTATTTATGGTTGGGATCAGCGCAGAACACCGTAAGGGTGCTGGCGTGGCTGGTGGCGATGAAATCGATGTTGATATTGAACTCGATACACAACCGCGTGAGGTTTCTGTACCCGCCGA
>JANLSE010000153.1:0-9267 GCA_031362265.1 Roseiflexaceae bacterium | reverse complement strand
TGGAACAGGCACCCATGGTACGGGTATTGGCCTTGGCAGCATATCGACGCAAGTTGTAGCGTTGCGGCTGGTGTCTGCATCCGGGGAGATTATCGAGTGCAAAACCACCGATTCTCCCGATCTGCTGCGAGCCGCTCAGCTCTCACTTGGGTTGTTGGGTATTCTCAGTGCGATTACACTGCGGGTTGTGCCATCATTTCGGCTTCACTATACCTGGCGGCGTGAGGATATTAATACGGTGCTGGCGAATTGTGAACATGAGCGTAATCATAATCGCAACTTCGAGTTCTACTGGTTTCCACATACGGATGTTGCGCTTGTGAAGCGGATGAATATAACCGATCAGCCAGCACGACCAAACAACCTGGTTCGCAAGCTGAATGATCTTGTGCTTGAAAATGGCGCTTTTTGGCTGCTAAGCGAAATCTGTCGGCTACGCCCAAGTATGAGTACACGGATTGCCAAACTCACAGGCGCACTTGTTTCCGAAGGCGAAGATGTTAATGATAGTCACCGTATCTATGCTACCCAGCGATTAGTGCGCTTCAATGAGATGGAGTATAGTTTACCCGCCGATGAGCTACAAGCCACATTAGAAGAGATTCGTAGTGTCGTAGCGCACGAGCGTATTGAGGTTCATTTTCCGATTGAGTGTCGCTATACCCAGGCTGATGATATTCCACTCAGTACGGCATTTGGCCGTGATTCCGCCTATATTGCGGTGCATATGTATCGCGGTATGGCGTATCAACGCTATTTTGCAGCAGTGGAAGCAATTTTCAGGCGGCGCGGCGGGCGGCCGCACTGGGGTAAACTGCATACACGCACATCTACCGAATTACGCCAACTCTACCCGGCTTGGGATGCATTTCATACTATTCGTCGCCAGTTAGACCCACACGGATTGTTCCTGAATCCCTATTTACAGGGATTATTTGGTGATTGATACATAACGCTTGATCACGTGATTGCTCGTTCGTTCCATCGCTCGTTCGTTCCATCGTCCCATCGCTCCAAAGAGGTACCACCATGTCTAGTCAACTTCTCGACGAAATTGTGGCTACTACCTGCGAACTGATCGCTTTCGAATCAGTCGCTGAACGTCCCGATCAGATCAATGCCGCTGTGGATTACGTCGAGCGCTATGCGCAACAGATTCCGGGTGTCTTCACACAGCGAATCGAGTCGCGTGGCGTGCCTAATCTGGTTGTAGCGCTGCGTGATACACACTCGCCAGCGTTTATACTGAATGCTCACCTTGATGTGGTGCCGGGCCAGGCTGGCCAATTTCGCCCGCTTGTGCGGCAAGGCCGAATCTATGGGCGCGGTTCACAGGACATGAAGGGTTCGGCGGCAGTACTCATGCGCCTTATGAAGGATCTAGCAGCTCTTCCCGAGGCGCCAGATGTTGCATTTCAGTTTGTTGGCGATGAAGAGATCGGCGGTATGAATGGTACCCGTATTCTTCTTGAAGAGCATGGCTGGCAAACTGGCTTTTTCCTTGCAGCTGAACCAACCGACCTCCAGATTTGTTTTGCCCACAAGGGCGCAATGTGGGTGGATGTGACAATCCCAGGCCGCCCAGCACATGGCTCACGGCCCTGGGATGGCCTCAACCCAATTTTGGCGATTGGTGGCGGAATGGATATCATTGCCAAACACTACCCTACTCCCGATGAGCCAGCTTGGATGACAACCGTCACTCCTACCAAAATCAATAGTGGCGATGCCAATAATCGTCTACCCGATGCGCTGACAATTACCTTTGATATTCGTTTTGTGCCGGATGAAGATCCGCAGCAGATCATGCATGTGCTCCATGAAGCATTCCCAACCGCGACACTTACTGACCGAGCACCGGGTGCACCGCTCTTTACAAGCACCGATGATCCACAAGTACAACGCCTAGCAAGCAGAATAACTGGGGTCGTTGGGCAAACAGCCGGTTTCTATCGTGAACACTTCTCTACGGATGCACGCTTCTATAGCAGTGCGGGAATGCCAGCAGTTTGCCTAGGGCCAATTGGGGCTGGGCTCCATTCAGATGAAGAATGGGTTGACATTGCTAGTCTAGAACAGACATATCAGATTCTGCGGCAGTTTGTGCTCTAGCCATTAATAGGACTCAATAACGGCGATTAACACAGACGCAAAAGCACCTTTAGATTGCCTTTGCGTCTGTGTTTGTGCGCTTATTAAGCAGTATTGATTTAGGTTCCGCTTGTCACCACATAGAAGCACGACGAATACTCATCGCCGCCCTTTAGTTCCCAAGTACCGCGGAATGGTGTGACATCACTACCGCTACCGGACTTAACAACGACAGTATCGGTGCCAGGAGTCATGCGGTATGTTCCGACTGGACCAAGCTCTGGGCACGAAGCTGGCTCATCACCAGCAAATTTTTCGCATTCGGTGCATGCTTCCAATTTCTCAACGCGCGTCTCTGGGCCACTGAAGACCAGGTTGAGCTCTTCGGGCGAATCATTTTGGATCACCACCAGCACCTCATCACCTGAACCACTCCCATCACCTACCTGCTGTGGAGCAGGTAATTCTCCTGCACCCGATGCCTCGGCGTCGGCAATGGTTGCCCGTACAAAGGCAAGATCAACCTGCTTTGCCAATTCGTGCTCTGGGTACTTCTGGCGGAACTGGTCGTAGAATTCCACAGCATCGGCATACGCATTGGCTTGCTCAAAGGCCTGCCCACAGGCATACAAGAGTGGTGGGATAGTTTCACTTGACCGGGTGAAAAAGGTCTGCGCTTGTAGTTTATCGATACCATTACATAAATCGGGGCTTGTTAAGGCGGTGGCCTCTGTTTCACTGATTAGTTCCTGCCCTTTTGTAAGCGCTAAGGCGCGCAATGGGCTCTGATCGTATTTGATATAAAAAGCACTATACCCCATGACTGCATCGCCTGTGCTTCCACTGTTTGCAGCATCATCAGCAGCAAGCAATGTTTCGCACTCTTGCAACTCGGCCTCGGCCTTACGAGCGACATCACTATCTTTTGTGCCAGGGTCACCGCTCGCGGCCTTGCGTAATGGCCCGGCGGCAGTTGCGCAATCTGCAGCGGCATAAGCGGTATGTCCAGCTGTATAGTTTTGTTCTTGTTGCCAATTTTGGAAGAGTGCAAGCGCGCCAATTGCCACACAACCAAGCACAAATACACCAAGGCAACCAATGCCAATCCGCACGAGCGGGTTAGGTTTCTTAGCCGTTGGCTGAGTAGTTGGGCTTGGGGTTGGGCTTGGCGGGAGCGTATTTGGTGTTGGCGGGAGCGTATTCGGTGGCGTTTGGCTGTCGTCAGTCGTCATGCGATTACTCCTTTGTGGTTATGCTGAATGGGCTCGATTTTGAACACCAAATGACAGCAATTGATGTCATATATGGATGAGCTATATACGCGATATTGATGTGGAAGTTACATATAGCATGCCGAGCTAAGGTTTGACAGAGGCACGGCGTGCGGTATAATGAAACATAATGTTTGCCAGCGGTGTAACTGGCGTAAGATTCCTATGACATAACAAATGCCTGCGATTCCTTGGAGAGCGCAGCGCGAAGGAGCGTTCCAATGAACCTTGGTGTACCAGAACTATTGATCATTCTTGTGATTGTGATATTGCTGTTTGGTGCAAGTCGCATTCGCGGTATTGCAGGTGCGCTCGGCGGTAGCATTAAGGATTTCCGCAAGGCTGTCCGTGATGAGAATGATGCCACGAGCGAGACCAAACCTGCTGACGATAAGAAGTAGTATTCCCCTTTCTGTATGGCTGCGCGCCAGCGTGGTACTGCGTGCGGCCGCGCTGATCCCAATGCCAGCGGACGAGCCAATCGCGCCGCTGGCATTGTGCTATCCGGGGCGTAGATAGTGAGACCATTATGGCTGGTGATCTGTACGATCGTGCCCGTATCCAAGTGAACGCGGGCAATGGTGGCGATGGTTCGGCAACGTTTCGCCGCGAAAAATATATCCCACGTGGTGGCCCTGATGGTGGTGATGGTGGTCGTGGCGGGCATGTTTATCTTCTCGCTGATCCACATCTTAATACGTTGCTGCGATTTCGGGAACGCGCTAAGTTTTCTGCACAAACGGGCGGTAATGGCGGTACAAACCAGCGCCATGGTCGGAACGGTGATGACATCATCGTTCGTGTTCCACCAGGAACCGTCGTTCGCGCTGAAGTCGATGGTGAGCAGTACGAGATTGATCTTGAGGCACCAGGCATGCGCCTGCTCGCAGCGCGCGGTGGCAAAGGTGGTCTTGGCAATAAGCATTTTGCAACATCAACATACCAGATTCCGCGAATTGCTGAGCTCGGCGAGCCAGGCCAACATTTGGAGCTCGATCTAGAACTCAAGTTGCTTGCCGATGTTGGTATCATTGGTTTCCCCAATGCAGGCAAATCGACGCTGATTTCGGTTATTAGCGCAGCACGGCCAAAGATCGCGGATTATCCCTTCACAACCCTTCAACCAAACCTTGGCGTGGTTGGTGTTGGTGATTTCTCGTTTGTGGTTGCCGATATCCCTGGCTTGGTGGAAGGCGCGCATCGTGGTGTCGGTTTAGGCTTCGATTTTCTGCGCCATGTAGAGCGTACCCGCCTGTTGATTCATGTTGTTGATGCGGCTGGTGTCGATGGCCGTGATCCACTCGCCGATTACGTACAAATCAATGAAGAATTGCGGTTGTATCGGCCAGAACTTGCAGAACGCCCGCAGATTATTGCACTTAACAAGATCGATCTCCCAGCCGCAGCCGAACATCTAGCACGTTTACGCACATCCATCCCACTGCCAGATCATGAGATTTTCGATATCTCCGCTGCGACACGTGAGGGCGTTGATTCACTCGTAGAGCATTTGGCGGCAATGCTTTCTGAAATGCCCGCTACGCGCTTAGAGCGCCGTGATGAGACGTTGGATTGGCCGGTGCCAGTGGTCGATCCACATGTATTTACGGTTGAGCCAGAGCGTAATGGCTGGCGTGTGCGTGGCAAGCGGATTGAGCGCTTGATCTCGATGACCAATTTCGCGCAATCCGAATCGCTGATGCGAGTGCAACGCGTCATGGAGGCGGCCGGTATTAATAGTGCACTTCGAACAGCTGGTGTGGCCGAAGGTGATACTATCTATATCGAGAAAGCAGCACTCACGTGGTCTGATGAGGAATAGCTGTGGCTGATTTGATCGATGCTGTGGAGACTGAACGGCCTCCACAGTCGCCACAAGCAATACGGATACCACAGCGCCGAACAATCCAACTCGCGCTTATGGTGCTATTGGATGCGGTGCTGATTGTACTAGGCTTTGCGTTAGCCTATTGGATGCGCTACACGTTTCGCTGGCCACCACCCTTCGCGACGATTGTGCGTGAAGTGGCTGCCGATAATCAGGTGGCGATCGACGCATTCCTCCCGTATGCTTTAGGACTCTTATTCCTACTTCTCGCACTCTATGCGATGAAGGGCCTCTACCTGTTGCCGCGCTCTGCTAGTTTGCTCGATCATGTTGGGATCATCCTCAGTAGCACTACCACTGGTATCGCTGTCCTGATTGTGATTGTCTTTCTGGGCAAGCCATCCGAGTTCTACTCGCGATTGATTTTCGCATTTGCTTGGGCCGCTATTATTATACTGCTCAGCGTGTGGCGTACAGTCCTGATTTGGGGGCGGCGCTGGCGTTGGACGCAGGGTGTTGGGCGCGAACCAGTGCTTGTCGTCGGCGGTAAGGGCCTGGGGCGCTCGGTGATGGAGGGCATCGTTGCGCATCCATTTCTGGGTTACTATCTGGTTGGTTACCTGGAGGACGATGAGCCGCCAGTGTTACCAACAACACAGCATCAACACTTCCGGCACCTTGGGCCGATTCGTAATCTGGATGCGGTTGTACGTACTCTACGTGTTGAACATGTCTTTATTGCATTGCCATTTTGGGAGCAACATCGCTTGCCAGAACTTGTGGATGCATGCCGCTCGGTTGGCACCGATTTCCGTGTTGCACCCGATCTTTACCACCTCAGCTTTGACCGCGTACAAGTCGATCAACTCAGTGGCATTCCGCTGATTGGGCTACGCACTGTTTCGCTCGAAGGCTGGAATTTATTCATGAAGCGCAGCCTAGATCTGACTCTGGTTGTGCTTGGATCCCCATTTGTCCTTCTGCTTGCGCTGCTGATTGCGCTTGCTATTCGTCTCGATTCACCAGGCCTAGCAATTTTTCGCCAGACACGGGTTGGCAAACATGGCAAGCACTTTACCACATACAAATTCCGCACCATGGTTGCGGATGCCGAAGCACGTAAGGCCGAACTCGTTGGGGCGGTAACGGATGAACGGCTCTTTAAAATTCAGAATGACCCACGCTTTACACGTGTAGGGCGCCTCTTGCGCCGCACCAGCCTTGATGAATTGCCACAAATCTGGAACGTTCTCTGGGGCGATATGAGCCTAGTTGGCCCGCGCCCTCAGGTGCCAGAAGAAGTTGCCCGCTATGAAGATTGGCATCACCGGCGTTTTTCGGTTACACCAGGGCTCACTGGCCTCTGGCAGGTGCTTGGACGCAGCGAAACCTCGTTCGATGAGATGGTGCGTCTCGATATCTACTATGCGGAGAATTGGTCGCTCGATATGGATATTCGCATCCTGATCCAAACCGTGCCAGCGGTGCTCTCTGGGCGTGGAGCGTATTAGTTCTCATCACTCACTACACTTGCTGTCATCAGGCATTCACCCGAACCACATAGGATATGGCGTACGTCCATAATCTGTAAGGAGTCACAATGCGTGTTCTGATTACTGGTGGTGCTGGTTTCCTTGGCTCACATCTCTCTGATCGCTTTCTTGCCGAGGGCCATACCGTGATCGCGATGGATAACCTTATCACGGGGAATGCCGAGAATATTGCACACCTCTTCGGACATGATCGCTTCACTTTTGTTAAGCACGATGTTACCAATTATGTGTTTGTCGATGGGCCGCTTGATGCGATTTTGCATTTTGCCTCGCCTGCTTCCCCGGTTGATTACCTTGAATTGCCTATCCAAACCTTGAAGGTGGGCGCGCTTGGTACCCATAAAGTGCTTGGGCTTGCCAAAGAAAAGAATGCGCGTTTTCTGCTTGCTTCTACTTCCGAAGTGTATGGCGATCCACAAGTGCACCCCCAGCCCGAAACATATTACGGCCATGTGAATCCAATCGGCCCACGTGGCGTGTATGATGAGGCAAAACGATTTGCGGAGGCCATAACGATGGCCTACCATACCTACCATGGTGTCGAAACACGGATTGTGCGTATCTTCAACACCTATGGGCCACGTATGCGGTTACGTGATGGTCGCGTGGTGCCGAACTTTATTCAGCAGGCGCTACGTGGTGAACCATTGACAGCCTATGGTGATGGTAGCCAGACACGCTCATTCCAGTATGTAGATGATCTCGTTGAGGGAATCTATCGCCTGCTTCAATCGAATGAAGTTGAACCAGTCAATATTGGCAACCCAGGTGAATATACTATTCGCCAATTTGCGGAGCAGATTAATTTGCTCACGGGCAATGAAGCTGGCGTGATTTATAAGGATTTACGAACCAAAGATGACCCACAGGTGCGCCAGCCCGATATTACGAAGGCGAGAACAATCTTAGGCTGGGAGCCAACCATTTCTGTTGAGGAGGGGCTACGCCGCACCATTCCTTGGTTCCGTGAACAGTTGCGCAAACGGGGCGAGATTGCCTAGATTGTATCCAATTCCTATGTCTGCCGACACTACACCGCCTCGCATGTCAGTAGGTGTAGTAGGGTTCACCCTTGTGGTAGGCATGGGAGTTGGGCTTATGCCCTGGCAGTGGTTGTTTGGAGCCATCGCATTGCTACTGCCATTTCTGCATCCACTGTTTGGCCTAGCCATGCTTGTGTTCTCAGTTACCGCGCAGGATACTGTGCGCCTTACGGGTGGATTAAGCTTGACACAGGCAGCTATTCCGCTAGCGCTTGCTGGTTGGGGCGCACACATTCTTGCCCATCCGGGGCGGCGCATCGGGCTTGGGCGGACTGCCGCCTTGTGGGGGGTGTTTCTCAGCGCGCTGCTTCTGGCTACTGCACTAAGCCCGTTTTCTGCCCAGGAGGGGTTAAAAGAACTCTGGCGTTGGGGCGCTGCTTGCCTTGCATGGCTGCTTGCTGCCACAACATTGCGTAAGCGATGGCAGTATATCCTCTGCATTTCAGCCTTACTAGGCGCTCCGCTGCTGAATGCCATCTTAGGGCTACGTCAATTTGCTACCGGCGATGGCCCTGCTGCCTTTCATATCGTAACTGGATCGCCATTTGTTCGTGCATATGGCACTATTGGTCAACCAAATTCATTCGCAGGGTATATGAATCTGGCTTGGCCACTCGCGTTGGCACTAGCGATTGCGTGGAGTTGGGAGTTGTGGGTTAGGCGAAGAAGAGAACAAGAGAACAAGCGAACAAGAGAACAAGAGAACCAAGGACTAAGAACCAAGTCTGCCCTGAGCGCAGCCGAAGGGAACCAAGAACCGCTTCAATACTACAGCCAGAGGGTACCCGGTTCCAATGTTTCAATGTTTCAATGCTTCAATGCTTCAATGCTTTATGCTTCCTCCCTCTTCCTGGCTCTCATACTCTGGGGCATAACTGGGGTCTTGTTGGCCGCGCTTGGGGCTTCCTTCTCACGCGGGGCTTGGCTTGGAGCAATAGTAGGCTTGCTTGGGATGGTACTTGGCGTGGGTGTATGTATACGGCGGCCAATATTCTATAAGAGAATGGTAATAATTGGTGTTGGTGTCTGCGGTATTGGATTATTATTTGTACTGCTGGGTGGCGCGCGATTGTTGCCAATGGCGATCACAACGCGCCTCGAGAGTATAACCAGCAGTCTCTCACTTTTTGATCCAAGCACAGTTATGATCACCAATCAGAATTTTGCAGTTGTGGAACGAATGGCGCAATTGTGGGCTGGATGGCAGATGTTCTTAGCCCATCCGCTGACTGGTGTTGGCCCTGGAAGTTATAATCTTGCCTACCCAGTTGTTGCGAGTAGCCCATGGTTTGCATCGCGCGGGCATGCCCACAATTATTATTTACACATTGCGGCAGAGGCTGGTATTATCGGGCTGATTGCGTATCTAGCACTTCTTGGTTCAGTACTGGGAGATCTTTGGCTGGCGTTGCGACGTTCCCAGGGACTTATGCAACGGGGAGTTTTGATTGGATTGGGTGGTATGATCGCGGCACTGATCG
>JANLSE010000136.1:0-13175 GCA_031362265.1 Roseiflexaceae bacterium | reverse complement strand
GCTCAGTGCTGGTCGACTCATAGACGCTATAGTGAACTGGTGGTGGTTGTGCTGGCAGATATTGGTAGATCTGCCCACGCTCCACAAAACCAATTGTGAGCGCAGAAAATTCGGTTTGTAGCACTTCAGCAAGATCTGGATGTTCGTGGTAGATCTCTGCATCATAGAGATCACGCCCAGAATAGGTTCGCCCACGTACCATCGCCCGCCCGCCTGGTTCCTTCGAGCCAGTTCGAATATCGTATACAAGCCCATACACCGAAAGATCGGGCTCACGTGTCTGCGCGCGTACAAGCGCACCAAACGGGGGAGCCGCGAGCAATTCATATGCGCCAGCAGTAAACCCGATTGTATTTGCCTCAATGACTTCGCCAATCCGCTCCGCCATAACTACCCCTGATATGCCTCAAGCGCGCTATCGCGATCGGTTGAGATCTTAAATAATGTGTCGAAGCGGCTCTTGCGGAAAACTTCAGCGATCGGTGGTTGCAAGCCACATAGGCGCAGATCGCCACCCAATTGCTGCACTGCCTTAAGATTTGTGAGCAGCATGCGCAACGCCAGGCTAGCAATGAAATTCACTGGTGCCATATCGACAAGCACTTTGCCAGCGTATGTTGCAACCGTCTCAGCAAGATCATCCTCAATCCCAGTCACCCCAAATGCATCGAGCCGAACCGGCATCGTAATCACCAGAATCCCATCGACAACTTCGGTCTGCATTATACCCTCCTATGTAGGCATGGAGCGCACAATCTCATGTGCCTCCATGCGGCGAAACACGAGTACTGTAATATCATCCGATTGTGCGGCACCATCAACAAAGGCATCAACATTACGAATAATCACCTCAACGAGCGAATCGGCATCGAAATGGGAATGCTCATGGAGTGTTTCAATCAGTCGATCCTCGCCAAACATTGCCAGCGTTGCATCCATGGCTTCGGTGATACCATCACTAAACCCAACCATAGCTTCACCAGGTTGAATAACTACCTGCTCAAGGCGTAACCCTTGCTCTTCGATCACGCCAATTGGCAAGCACCCCAACTCAAGCTCACGCACCGATCCATCGCTACTTAACAGCATTGGTGGATTGTGACCCGCATTCACATATTGTAGCAGCCCTGTTACGGGATCAAGCACACCATAGAAGAGTGTGATAAAGATATTGCTTTCACCATGCTCTCGCACCATGTAAGTATTGGTCAACTCGATTGCCTGAAGCATCATGCGATCAAGGCCGCCACCGATCCCACCAGCGAGCACAAGCGATTGGGAGGTTGCTCGTAATAGGCTACGCGCTAGTGCAACATACAGTGCCGCTGGCACGCCCTTGCCCGCAACATCGGCAACAACCAATCCGATCCGCCCATTAGGCAATTCAATATAATCAAAGAAATCACCACCTACCGCCTGGGCTCCGCGACTGAACGCGGCTACCTGCCAACCTAGCGGGGCGGGTAAATCACGCGGAAGAAACAGCCGCTGGATACGCCGTGCAACCGAGAGCTCCTCCTCAATTCGGTTGAAGCGAATAAGCTCGTTCTGGGCAGCCTGAAGATCAGCATAGGCTTTGGATAACTCGGCATTCTTTGCCTCCAGGCCAGCGATCATTTCGCGATTGGTGCGCCGTAGCCGGGCAGCTCCGCCACGCAAGAGCTCAAGCGCTACTTCAGGATCGGCGTGCATAAGCGCAAAGAAACCCAGTTCATCGAGTTCGGCCAGAACACAATCGGCGACAGCCCGAACCGTAGCGGCGCGTGGACTGCGATCGATCAATGCCATTTCGCCCATAATCTGGCCAGCTTGCCGCACTTCGAGATGCAGTTCAGTTTCACCCAAATATTTGAGTGCTTCGAGTGCACCAGCCAGAATCACATAGCAGACCTTGCCCTCATCGCCTTCGTTGAATAGCACCTCTCCCGTTTGCAGACGGCGCTCGGTGACATGGGCTGCAATACTACTCAAATCGTCGTCCGAAAGCCGTGCAAATAATGAGATATTACGCAACTGTTCGAGTAAATCCGGGTTGGACACCGATTTTACAACGGTAAGAGTATTCCAACCAGTTTCCGGATCGTGTTGATATTCAACAGAATCGGCAAATTCGCGTACAAAGAATACCCCTAAACCACCAACCGGCCGATCTGCGATTGTGGTAGCTAAATCGGGGTCGGGCGCGGCGCGTGGATCAAAAGGCACACCATGATCACGGATCGTAATGGTGAGCACTTGTTCCTCGACCGAACACGTCAACTGGATCACCCCAGTGGTTCCAGCATAGCCATACTTAACAATGTTTGTAGTAATCTCTTCAATCACCATATGTAGCAGATACACTTGATCAGAGGAGAGCGAAAGACTCGGCTCAATCTGATCGGCAAATGCCATCAACTGCGCGGCACTAGCCCATTCGGCTGCAACCTCGATCGAATGTTGTTCGCTCACTGCGACCTCACCATACGGTTGTTTGTAGGATGAGTATAGCATGCTTCGGCGCACAGAACCACGAACAAAAATATGCCGAACGTATCCATGAGCGCATGTATCGCTCGCCTGTGTCTGTACATGTCGCATGTGTTTGATATAGTTCTGCTATTGAAATCATGTGCGCTGCATCCTATAGTACAACCATGTCAACGACACTTACCGCAGAACACATTCTAGCCCTAGCCCCGGACTCAGGTTCGGCGCAAGCGGGCCACGGGTTAGCACAACTCCGCAAATGGGAGCGGCTTGGCCAGAGTGAGTATGCGGTATGGGGTGAATGCCAGGGCAGTGGCAAAGATCTATATCGGGTACAGATCGATCTGCGTGAGCCAGCATTCCGCTGCTCGTGCCCTAGCCGTAAATTCCCCTGTAAGCATGGCATTGGTCTCCTGCTACTCTTGGCAGCACAACCCGCTTCATTCGCCACGAATGAACCACCGCCGTGGGTTACCGAATGGCTAAATAAACGCGAGCAAGCGAGTACAAAACGTGCTGAGCCACCCTCAGATTCTACTGCTGCAACGAGTAAACGCACTACTACACGCGCAAAATCCAGCGCTAGCCGTGAAGCAAATGTTAGCGCTGGTATAGCCGAATTAGAGCGTTGGATGAACGATTTGATTCGCCAGGGCCTTGCTACCGCCCAAAGCCGCACAGCCAGCAATTGGGAATCGGTTGCGGCCCGCCTGATAGATGCTCAAACGCCTGGCCTTGCACGTATGATTAGGCAGCTTGCCGGAATCCCAGCATCAGGAGCAGGATGGCAGGCACGCCTACTGCGGAATATGGCGCTTATTCATCTTCTGGTTGAAGGCTATAAACATCGCGATAGATTGGCACCAGATCTACTGGCAGAGCTGCGCACCCAGATTGGTTGGGCTCAAGATCAAGAGCAGATTCGCAGTAACCCTGGTATCCACGACACATGGGTTGTGCTTGGCCAGCGTATGCTTGAAGAGGAACAACTGCGGGTTCAGCGTACCTGGTTATGGGGCATTGAAACCGAACGTCAGGCAGTAATTCTTGCATTCGCAGCGCCCGGCCAATCGCTCGATCGGTCACTCGTCCCAGGAACCCTCATCGACGCTGAGCTCACATTTTTCCGAGGAACATTCCCGCTCCGTGCACTGGTCAAGGAACGTGAGACGCCACCACAAACAATGGAAGCTATGCCTGGGTATGGTTCAATTCGTGCCGCAATTGCTCACTATGCTGCTGGCTTGGCACTCAACCCCTGGCTAGAAACCTTCCCTTGCCCACTCCAACAGGTGATTCCGCAACATACCCCACACGGGTGGTCAATAACCGACCAGGAGGGGGTATCCCTGCCAATTGCAACTGCTGATATCCAAGGTTGGCGCATGCTTGGAGTTAGCGGTGGGCATCCAATCAGCCTCTTTGGCGAATGGGATGGTGAACAATTACACCCACTGAGTGCTTGGGCAGAAGGGCAGTTTGTGCGGCTGGGTGAGCGGCAGAAGCGCATAGCGCATAGCGCATAACAGGAAACAAGGAGACAGCGTGAGCTTACATTTTACACTTTATGCTCTACATCTTCGCGCCTTTGCGCCTTTGCGTTTCGGTAGCCTTATCCGTATCTTCATGAGCGGAATAAACTCACAACAGGGATCACAGTTTTCAGCATAAGGGATTATTATGTCAAGTGAAGCTTGGGAAGACTTGGTTACCACTGCAGTACTTGGTACGGAGCGGCGGCGAGTAGCAGTACCAACATCCGAGGGCGGGTTAGGTCTTGCATTGCGCCACATCGATAGCAGTTTGGGAGCAGAGCAAGCGATCTTAAGTGCTGCGGCCATGTTCACAGCCTTTCAGCAGGCAGGGCGTCTGCCGGAGGGCAGGGTCGCTAGCGCGCCATCATTGGCACCATCCGAGCTTCGCCAGCAATGCTCGGCGCGCGCTGCTCAGCATCTTCAGGCAATGTTAGGTGGCTCACAGCGCGATATACTGAGCGAATGGCTGATGCTACTCGATAATGCTGGCCTCTGTGTACCAGTAAGTCGCTTGCCAGAATTGCTTGAAGCTGGCCGAGCACAGGCCCATCTGCGGCCATTGGTGCGAGCGGTGGTCGGAGCGCGCGGACACTGGTTAGCTTCACAAAACCGCGATTGGGAGTATGCTGCCCTTGATCAAACCGAACGAAGCCAAAGCTGGGAAACCCTCACACAGATCTGGGAAATCAGTTCACGTCCAGTACGTGTAGCGCTCCTCGAAACCCTCCGAATGGACCGCCCTGAGCAGGCGCGTAACCTGATTGCAACAACCTGGGCTACCGAAAAAGCCGATGATCGTGCCGCATTCCTGGGCATGTTGGCGCATGGATTGAGTATGGCCGATGAGCCATTTCTCGAAACAGCGCTGGATGATCGTAGCAAGGAAGTACGTACAATTGCGGTGGATCTCCTATTGCGTTTGCCCGAATCGCGGCTTGTTCAACGCATGATCACCCGTGTATCGCCATTACTTGGGTGGGTTGCGGCCGCACCCTCACGATTACTGGGGCTCCAAAAGGGCCGCCCAAGTACAATCGAGGTTACCCTCCCGGAGCAGTGCGATAAAACCATGGTGCGCGATGGTGTAGATGCAAAGCCAGTCATGCAACATCAGAAACTTGGTGAGAGAGCACAATGGTTGCTCCAGATGTTACGCACAATCCCACCCCAACACTGGTGTACAGAATGGCATACCACACCAACTGAGCTATTGGATGCAGCCAACCGCAATGAGTGGAAATCTGTTCTGGAAGCGGCTTGGATTAGTGCCATCCAAAACAACAGCGATAGTGCATGGGCCGAGGCACTGCTGCAGAGCGATCCAACAATCACATCATTATTTCCCGTACTCCCCACCGAACGACAAGAAGCCTTCCTGCTTGGGTTACTGCACGATCTACATGGGCCGCTCACCCAAAGTGCTGCATTGGCGCTCTTACAGCAAACAACACATCTCTGGAGTGCAGAACTGACCCGCGCAGTATTGCGAGCGGTACACAAACATATGATCAGCCATCAAAATCAGCGCGATTATCAATTGCTCAATGCCTTCGATACATTCGCGCGCCGCATCCCGCCAGTACTGGTGCACGAAGTTGCATCTGGCTGGCCAGCAGAACAACCAACCCGCGAACATTGGCAGGGCGCAATTGACCGCCTACTCATAACACTACATTTTCGCCACGACATGGCAGAAGCGATTATCAAAGAGCAGCCATAGCAAGACAAGGAGACAAGGTGACCGGGAAACCAATAGCGCATAGCGCACAGCGCAAAACAGGCACACGTTATGCATAGCTCTTGCGTTCTGCGCTCTTGCGTTCTGCGCTCTGCGCTTTCCGTTCTATCGTTCCATATGTATCCTGAAAAGGAGTACTTCAATGTCACAAATCCTGCGCGAGCATGCTGAACAACAATATGCCCATGAACTGACTGCACTTGCGGCCAGTGATGATCGACAGCGCCCGCCAAACTGGAAACTCTCACCCTGGGCGGTGGCGCGCTACTTACTGGGTGGAAAGCTTCCCGATGGTACGGATATTACTCCCAAGTATATTGGTAGTCGGCGGATCATCGAAGTAGCCATTGCCACCCTTGCAACCGATCGTGGATTGCTCCTGATTGGGGTTCCTGGTACTGCAAAGAGTTGGGTATCCGAGCATCTGGCAGCAGCAATCACTGGCGACTCAACGCTCCTAGTTCAAGGGACAGCAGGCACCAGCGAAGAAGCCATCCGCTATGGCTGGAACTATGCACGGCTACTCGCCGATGGGCCATCCATGGATGCACTTGTTGCCAGCCCATTGATGTATGCCATGCGCTTAGGGAAGATCGCACGGATCGAGGAGCTTACTCGCATTCCTGCCGATGTACAAGATAGCCTGATCACAATCCTTTCTGAGAAGACCCTTCCTATCCCGGAACTCAGTAACGAAGTCCAGGCCACCAAGGGCTTCAATATTATTGCAACGGCGAATGATCGCGACCGTGGGGTAAATGAGCTTTCCAGTGCGCTCAAACGACGCTTCAATACTGTTGTATTACCATTGCCAGATAGCCTGGATGAAGAAGTGACGATCGTGCAGCGGCGCGTGGCCGATCTTGGCCGTTCACTTGAACTACCTGCCGAGCCTCCCGCACTCGAAGAGATTCGACGGATTGTCATGATCTTCCGTGAATTACGCGCCGGCTTGAGTGCCGATGGTAAAACCAAGCTTAAATCGCCAAGCAGCACATTGAGTACTGCCGAAGCCATTTCGGTGGTGAATAGCGGCTTGGCCCTCGCTGCACACTTTGGTGATGGCCGCCTACGTGCAGCAGATGTTGCAGCTGGGCTGATTGGTGCAGTGGTAAAGGATCCAATGCAGGATCAGGTTGTCTGGTTAGAATACCTTGAGACGGTGGTTAAAGAGCGCGATGGTTGGAAGGATCTCTATCGTGCCTGCCGCGAAGTATCCTAAGGCGTTTGCGTGAAACTAAACTGGGCAACTGTATAGGTGAATGACATGCACGCGAACGGCGTTGTTACAATCTTTGGTATCCGTCACCATGGGCCAGGTTCAGCACGCAGCCTACAACATGCGCTTGCGGCACTAGCACCTGATGCCGTACTTGTGGAAGGGCCACCCGATGCAGCGGAGGTTCTGCCATTGGCGGCTGATCCAAGCATGCATCCGCCATGTGCACTACTCATTTATGCCCCACATGCACCACGCCATGCAGTGTATTACCCATTTGCAGAATTCTCACCCGAATGGCAGGCATTACAGTATGCGGCGAAGCACCAGATTTCAGCCCGATTTATGGATCTTCCACAGCGTTTTCAGCTTAACCCTACTATAGAAACCGCAGTGCTTCCAGATTTGGCCGATCCACCAGCATCCACTGAATCGCAATCATTACTGCTTCATCCAACCCGCGACCCGATTGGCGCGCTCGCCCTTGCGGCTGGTTATAGTGATGGTGAGCGTTGGTGGGAACATATGATCGAGCAACGCCAAAATCATGGTGGCCTATTTGAGGCAATTCTCGAAGCGATGACAGCGCTTCGCGAGACACAACCACCCACGACGGATCTGACCGAATTGCGGCGCGAAGCCTGGATGCGCCAGACGATCCGCCAAGCATTAAGTGAAGGATTCGAACGGATTGCGGTTGTTTGTGGGGCCTGGCATGCCCCTGCGCTCACCCAATTGAACACTCAGCAAAGCGACAGCGTATTGCTCGCGAATATGCCTTCCAGCGAAGTACGCGCCACCTGGGTGCCATGGACATACGGACGGCTAGCAATCAGCAGCGGCTATGGGGCTGGTGTTGAATCACCAGGCTGGTATGAGCACCTCTGGTTAACCAATCATACTGCACAGCGTTCAAATGAGGTTACCACACGCTGGATGACACGTATCGCACGGCTCTTGCGTGCAGAGCGGCTCGATGCGTCTTCAGCGCATGTGATTGAGGCCGTACGCCTCGCTGAGGCGCTAGCTGCGCTACGAGAGCGCCCACTGCCAGGGTACCGGAGCTTACCGAGGCCGCCCAATCGATCTTCTGGTCGGGGAGTGACCTACCGATGAAGCTGATTCACCAACAGCTTATTGTTGGCGAGCGGCTGGGTACAGTTCCTGAGGCAACCCCACTCGCACCATTGCAGCGTGATTTGGCAGCCCTTCAGAAGCGCTTACGACTACCGGCTGAGGCAAGTTGGCGCGATTATGATTTGGATCTACGTAAGCCAAACGATCTGGAACGCAGCCACCTGCTACACCGCCTCAATCTACTTGGGATCGGCTGGGGCAAACTACAGCGCAGCGGTGGCGGGAAGGGCACATTTCACGAGCTTTGGCGGCTTGAATGGCAACCCGAACTGGCAGTTACGGTGATCGAGGCTGGAATCTGGGGTAATACAATGAGCGATGCAGCAGCAGCATATGTGGCCGATCTAGCCGCGCGAGCAACTGATCTCCCAACACTGACTAAACTTGTTGATCAGGCATTACTGGCCGATCTAGCCAGTGCAGTTGCCTTTCTTATGCAGCGCATCTCCCAGGAGGCCGCAGTTTCAAGTGATGTGGCACATTTGATGGCAGCACTCCCACCGCTGGCGCAAGTATTGCGCTATGGTAATGTGCGCAACACCGACACACAGGCAGTTACACAGGTTGTCGATGGCATTGTGGCGCGTATGAGTATCGGGTTACCTGGCGCCTGCACAGCACTGAATGATCAAGCGGCAGAGGAACTCTTCCAATTACTGGTTAGTGCCCATGAGGCGGTTGCATTACTCGAACGGAACGATCTGCTCGAGATCTGGCAGGCTGCGCTCCGGCGTGTTGCAACACTAGAAACCTGCCATGGGCTGATTGCGGGCCGGGCTGTGCGAATCTTGCTAGATGCGACGATCCTCAACCATGAACAAGCGACTCGCTACCTGAGTGTTGCGCTCTCAACCGCTAGTGAGCCCATCCAAGCCGCCGCCTGGATTGAAGGGTTTATTCGCGGTAGTGGCAGCGTACTTGTGCATGATGAACGGCTCTGGCAGATTATTGATGATTGGATGCTAGCGCTACACCCAGATATATTCACCCAAACGGTGCCATTTCTTCGGCGCACATTTACTTCATTTAGCGCACCCGAACGCCGCGCATTGGGCGAGCGCGCCCGAACCACTCACATCGCAAAGCCAAGCACCCATTCCGAGCGGGCAGATAGCACACGATTCGATATCGCGCGTGGAGAAGCGGCACTGGCTGTGATTCTACAACTACTCGGGGCAAAAGGTGACACGGTGACAAGAAGACAAGAAGACAAGGAGACAGCATAACACTGTTCCTTTGTTCCTTTGTTCTTTGGTTCTCTTGTTCGTTTGGTTCTTGTTCCTTTGTTCTTTGTTCCTTTGTTCCTTGGTTCCTCTTTTGCATCCGCGTATCTTTACGTAAGGAGATTTCGTGAGTGATACTGAGACCGAGCGGTTGCGCCGCTGGCGATTGGCGCTGGGTGGCGAACAGAGTGATGGCACTGGTTTTGCGCTTAATGGCGAGGATGCCAAGCTCGATGGGGCACTATCCTTCTTATATGAACATGGCCCAAACCCAGAAGATAAAGAGCGCAACCGTAAGAATGTTGGCATGGGCGCTTCGCAACCCCATGTAGCACGCTGGCTTGGCGACATCCGTAGTTTCTTCCCTGCAAGTGTGGTGCGCGTACTGCAACAGGATGCCCTGGATCGCCTTGGCCTGAAACGGATGTTGCTCGAACCAGAAATGATGATGGCCGTTGAGGCTGATGTACATCTCGTTTCGACACTTCTCTCACTAAAGAATATTATGCCAGACAAGAGCCGCGAGACGGCACGTATGGTCGTCCGCAAAGTCGTCGAGGAGCTACAGCGCAAGTTAGCAAACCCGATGCGCCAAGCAATACTAGGAAGCTTGAACCGTGCAACTCGCAACCGCAGGCCACGCCATAGTGAAATCGATTGGAACCGTACTATTCGCGCAAATTTACGCCACTACCAACCCGCATATCGCACAATTATCCCCGCGATACGGATTGGCTATGGGCGTAAGCGCGCCGCACTACGCGACATTTTTCTGTGCGTCGATCAGAGCGGCTCAATGGCAACATCGGTGGTGTATGCGGGGATATTCGGTGCAGTACTCGCTTCGCTACCCGCAGTCAGCACACGCGTTGTGGTGTACGACACGGCGGTTGTGGATCTGACTGAAGAACTGCATGATCCAGTCGATGTGCTGTTCGGTACACAACTTGGGGGTGGCAATGATACCCCACGCGCACTTACATATTGTCAGGCACTCATTCGGCAGCCCCAAAATACAATCTTTATATTGATATCGGATCTGTATGAAGGCGCTGGCAGTGAGGAGATGCTCAAACGGCTCGGATCGATGGTTGCCAGTGGCATAACCGTGATCGCTCTGTTGGCGCTCGCAGATGATGGGCGGCCAAGCTACGACCAGCAGAATGCAGCAGCTCTGGCAGCATTGGGAGTGCCGGTATTTGCCTGCACTCCTGATCTCTTTCCCGACATGATGGCAGCAGCAATTAATCGCCAAGATCTGAACCAATGGGCGGCCAAACAGGATATCATCACGGCACGAGCAATGCCGTAATCACTTGACCTTTTGAGTTGAACGAACCAAGGAACTTTTCGCATTACTCCTCCGTCATGGGAATATTACTGATTCCCCATACCGAGGAGGCTCACAATGAAACTCGCACATCTCACCTCCCTACTCCTGGCTGTGTTGCTTCTGCCCTTGCTGGTAGCCTGTGGCGGCAGTGCAGGTGGCCTTGCAGCAGCACCAACAGCGGCGCCAGCGGTGGCACCCGCAGCCCCAACGAGTATAGCAATTCCAATGGAACCGCCTGCTAATGCACGTGAATCAGCAGCAGCTCCTACTGCGGCTCCTGAAGCTACCATGGCCCCTGCCAGTGAGGTTAGTGACTCAGTGGCACCTGCTGCGCCTGTTGCACCGGGTGCCATCGCTGGAGCGCCGCCAGCAGTATTGCCATACCCAACGATCGCACCGAGAGAGCTGTACCCAACAACCGTTCCTGTAGCGATTGACCAACAACAGTACACACCGCTCAAGGCTGGCGTAGTTGATGACAACCGCGATTTTAGTAGCTATCTGAACTACCTGGCAACCTTCCAGAATTATGGCGTCCATCCGGTCGACATCAGTGAGCGCATCTTGATCACGGTTGTTAATGATCGCCAGCAACCCGTACTCGACGCTCAGGTGCGGATCTACAGTGGGCAGCAAAATATCTTTAATGGCCGAACAACTGCTGGCGGCCTAGTAGCATTCTTCCCACGCGCGATTGGCCTTTCGCAGAACGCCCGCGATTTACAGGTCGAAATCGGCAAAGGCCAGGCACGCACAACTGGCCAGATTGTTCGTGGGTTCGATGACCGCCCGAGTGTTACCTTTGTGTTGCGAGGAGCCGAGGCGCTACCACAAACACCGCGTCTTGAGGTCTTGTTCTTGCTCGACGCAACAGGCAGCATGGGTGATGAAATTGGCAGCATTCAGGGAACCATTACCGACATTGCGGCACGAATTGACCGCATGCAACCACGGCCTGAGCTGCGCTTTGGGCTGATCAGCTACCGTGATCGCGGCGATGAGTATGTAACCCGCCTAGAAACCAATTTCACCGGTGATGTTGGCGCATTCCGCGATGCATTGATGCGCGTGAGTGCTGGTGGTGGCGGTGATACTCCCGAAGATCTAAACAGCGGCCTCCAGATGGCAATGCAACAAATGCAGTGGTCGGACAACGCGGTACGGCTGACATTCCTGGTGGCCGATGCACCTGCACATCTCGATTATGGCCAGACATTCGACTATACCGATGCGATCCGCGAGGCGGTAGCGCATGGTGTGAAAATCTACCCGATTGGTGCAAGCAATACCGATCCAATTGCTGAATATCAGTTCCGCCAATTGGCCCAGCAAACACTAGCCAGCTTTATCTTCCTGACATACCAACAGGGCCAAAATGGTGGGGCTCCTGGCGATACCACAACACTCGATGTTGACCCGCAACAATTCAGTGTTGATCGATTGGACGATTTGGTCGTACGGGTTGTTGAACGCGAACTACGCTTGGCAGCTGGGGTGTGATGAGGAGATAGCAAGACAAGGAGACAAGGAGACGAGGAGACGAGGAGATGGGGTGACAAAATAGCAACATGCTCCAATGCTCTAATGTTCCATCGCTCAGGTGCTTTGCGCTTCTTCCCGAATACGTTCTCGCAGGCGATCAATTGGATACAATTGGTCGCCTTCTTCATAGAACCAATGATCCCAGCCATTACAGCTTGGAAGATTGCCTACCAGCACACCCATTGCGTGAATTGAGCCGCTACGACCATCATCAAGCTGGAGTGAACCATCGGCAAGGATCGTTGCACTCAGTTCAGGGCGCTTATTGAAGTAGAGTTTCTGTCCTAGCAGCAGCAGGCCACCCTCGATTAAGGTGCCAAACGGGATGCGTGGCGCTCCACGGCGGTTGGGGCGTGGTTTTAGCGCGCTCGGCTCACCAGGGGTAATAGCGGCGATACGTGACTGTGCGGCCTGAACATATGCTGCGTCGCGTTCGATCCCAATGAAGTGCCGACCCAATCGCCGCGCAACCGCGCCGGTTGTCCCGGTACCAAAGAAGGGATCGAGAACCACATCACCAGGGTTCGTCGTAGCGGAAAGCACCCGATAGAGTAGTGCTTCCGGTTTCTGGGTGGCATGGAGCTTCTCGCCATCGATCTTCAGGCGCTCAGCACCGGTACAGAGTGGCAATTCCCAATCGCTACGCATCTGTTTACCATCGTTCAGCGATTTCAACGCATGATAATTAAAGGTATAGCGCTTTTGCGATTGGCTCTTCTTGGCCCAAATCAAGGTCTCATGGGCATTAGTAAAGCGCACACCACGGAAGTTTGGCATCGGGTTTGTTTTGACCCATACAAGATCGTTCAGCATCCAGAAGCCCAGATCCTGCATGATTGAGCCAACTCGGTAGATATTGTGGTAGCTACCGATCACCCAAATGGTGCCATGCCCTTTCAAAACTCGCCTGCAACCCAAGAGCCATGCACGAGTAAATCTATCGTAGGCCGCAAAATCCTCGAACCGATCCCATTCATCG
>JANLSE010000066.1:0-9076 GCA_031362265.1 Roseiflexaceae bacterium | reverse complement strand
CCCAGATCTCATCTTCACGAAGTTGTGATGAAACCGTGATCTGCCCACCGGCCGGGGTCGCTTTGATTGCATTCTCAATCAGGTTTGTCAATACTTGGCCAATTCGTTCGGCATCGAAAACACATTCAGGCAACGGCCCCTGAATATGGTTGAGCAATGTCAGATTTGTTTGCTCAGCCTGAAGGCCTAGCCGATTCATTGTGCCATTGATCAGCAAGCCTAAATCGTTTGGCTTGGGTTTAAGCGTTAACCGGCCAGCCTTAATGCGATTGAATTCAAGCAGTTCGGTGATTCGACCCTTTAGTGTCTCAACTTGCTCATCCGCCATCTGCAAGAAATCTTGCTGAACTGGTGATAATCCACCCGCCCGACCTTGGATGACAACCTTCAAGAAACCATTGAGCGAATGCAGTGGATTGCGCAATTCATGCGAAACCATCGATATAAAGTCGGTTCGCGCACGCTCTTCCGCCCGATAATGAGTAATATCGTGCAGAACAATCGCAACAAGCTGTTCTTCGCTCTGCTGCTGAATACGTGATGCAAATGCCTGATAGACACGTTCCGATGGGTGGATTTCTTCAGCCTGATCCTCATCGCGAATCTTTAACTCAGCAACAATCGTTGCCTGCTCACTTGTTCGCGCATCATGCGCTAGTTCAAGCAAACGCGCCTGCATTGGGGCTGCCTCAATCGTCTCACCCAACAAATGGCGCCCAATTGGATTCGCCAATACAACTTGCGAGAGGTTATTAACCACCACGAGGCCATCGTTGATATCTCGTACAACTGCTTCTAGGAGCAATTGCTGTTTCTGCATACTACTATGCAATTCAGCATTCCCAATTGCTATTTCGGCCTGCGCTGCAAAAGCTGAAAGGTGCCGTGTATGGCTACTCGAAAACGCAGCAGGATCAGTACTCACAACGGTGAGGGCACCACGCGCAACACCAGCACCAACAAATAATGGAACCGAAACAGCCGAGCGTAGCCGATGATCCAAGGCCGCAAACTCAGGATCGTCAATCACATCATTAATGGCAATCGGTTGACCCTTCTCCATTGTTCGCAATGCCAACGCCTCAGACCAAACGCGCCCGTCGCTTCCATCACGTGTTGTTGCATGATGGATCAGTTCACCATCCACAAAGAGTGCTAATGCAGTGCCAACAATCCGATCACGCCCAAGTGTTTGCGCGGTACTATCAACAATCTGATTCAATACTTCATCAAGGCTTAGTGAACTTGTAATAACCCGCAAGCCCTCTTCAAGCAGATGTTGCTCACGCATACGTGCGCGTAACTCGTTTGCAGTACGCTCAAGCTCACCAACGCGCGCTTCACGCCCTTGGCGTTCTGTGCGAAGAACCTGCTGCAGCTCAGCAATTTGCCGCCGCTGGCGTGTATTAGTGCCAACAGCAATACTGCTCAGACCAACACCAGCGATCAATAACCACCAATTAGTAATAGCCGAGAAACCGTTCACAGTCGGGGCATACATCACTAATGCAGCTGCAACAAGATACCCAACAAGCGCAACTAATGGCACAACTGCTGCGAATGAAAGGCGTCGCCAACCAGAAAATACCCGCAGTCCAACAACAACTGTCAGTGGGTATGCAGCCTGCATCGAAGGCAACAAACTGGCCGCAAGGAATAAGGTGAACGCAAGATCAACCACCATTGCAGCTCGAGCTGGAATACGAGGATGCGTAAGCAAGCGTGGATGCCGACGAAGCGCTAATAGCCCAATCTGCACCACAGCATACACAACCAAACTAAACCAGACACTTGCGCTTGTAATTGATGTAGCTAACCACCATACAAACGCAAGGCACACCGCTGGAATAATCATACGCAAACGAATTGCGCGCTGATCACCCAGCAATGGGCGGGTAAGTATAGGGATGATATCACTAGCAATCATAGCTACTCCCTATCGCGTACAGGGCGAAGATGGGACTACACTTCAAACTTATAACCAAGATTCCGAACGGTAATAACGTGGCGTGGTTGCTCTGGCACTGTTTCAATCTTCGTTCGCAACCGGCGAATATACACAGCTACCAAATTGCTCTCGCCCTCATAATCATATCCCCAGACTTTACTGAGAATCTGGCTTGTATTAAGCACACGCCCAGAATTCTTCATCAGGTAATAGATTAAGCGGAACTCAAGTGGCGTTAACTCAACCGTCCGATTATCGGCAAACAAGACTTTGTGCTCAACGGGATCAAGGGTGATATCGCCTTGGCTAAGCCGAATAGAAGGATTCAGCATATCGCTGTTGCGCCTACGCAATACTGCCTCAACACGCGCAAGCAACTCCGATGGCTCAAATGGCTTCACCAGATAATCGTCACCACCGATTTGAAGCCCCATAACTCGATCCTGTAATTGCGAGCGCCCAGTTAAGAAGATAATCGGTACATCAGATGTCCGCCGAATCTGGCGACAAATATCAAATCCATTCGCCTTTGGCATCGTAACATCAAGCAACACAAGATCTGGATTATACTGCTCAACCGATTGCACAATGGTTGATCCATCATATGCCTTGACAACCTGATAGCCAGCCTCTTCAAGCAAATACGAGGTCAACTTCACACTTGGTAGATCATCATCCGCTACAAGAATATGCATTTGTCCGTGCTCCTTCCGATCTGTCACACGTGCGCAAAGCTAAGATTTCAGATCGCTCACATATATGAACAGCATGAGTATCAAAAAAGTTACGGTCTTTTATCGAAACTTTCAGACTATTCATTCAAATCACGCTGATCACGCCGTTGACGAGCAACATGCGACAGTGCAGTGCCTACAATTGAGATAAGTAAAATCGCCAACCACGGGATTGGCACCTGAAAATTAATCGCGATCACATAGGCGCAGCCGATCAAAATGGTGAATGTGATTACCATCATAAATATGAGTCGTTCCCAAGAGATCGTCCGTGGTTGCATGATTGTGTCCACATCTGCATTTGCATATCAGGTTGTCATACCAACATTGTAATCTAATTTCAATTTTTTCATTATAACAATTGTAACAGAGGATGTGTTTCCCGCAAAGATACGGCAGGTCTATCTCAACACAAGATCCCTTACCTTGGTCATCCCTAGCTTGAGTCCCTAACACCAAAGCACAATAGGAACTTTAGGCGCTTCTTTCTCAACTCCACTCGCCCCATACTACACATCAGTATATTCCTACCGCCCATCGTCAGTTATGGAGTGTCGAATGAACGTCCGAAACCGCACCGCTATGCAACATCCTATGTATGTTCAAGTTCCTGAATCTCCCCCTGCTGCTGATTATGTGCTCGTTCCGCGCACAGTCATGGCTCAGATTCTATCGCATGTATCGGCAGAACAGAGCCGATTCCCATCGCGCCGCTTACGGCAGACAATACGTATCATTCAGCATGTGCTGGGTTACCCAACCCCAGATAGCGCCTGAGGTATAGCATGCCACCACATCCACGCCCATTGCACGCTCGAACATCCGAAGCCCGACAGCGGCTCACAAATCGTGGTGGGGCTAATATTCTTCCGAATGTCGTTGCATCTCACGATATCATCCCATTATTCGGTCGTAGCTATTTCATGGAATTATTGCGTACGGGACAACTCCCAGGAATTCAAGTTGTTCCTGGTGGTGTTTGGCGCTGCCAACGTGAGGCATTTTTGGAATGGTTGGGTGAAGGGCAGCAATGAGAACACCCCAACGTTGGCGCTCCATAACCGAACTTGCCCGCCACTTAGCTATAGAGCAACAGTGGATACCGCTTCGCAAAGCAGCCACGCTTTATCGCGTCACCCCCGAAACAATGCATGCCTGGGTTCGCGAAGGCTACTTTACCAGTACACATATTAAACATACGCTATGGGTTTCGCGCGAAGAACTAGAAAATGGCTTATGTCGAAAGCCGAACCAACGTCGAACCTAAATCGATCAGTTCGTTTCAAGGGCTGCTATGGTATGTTTCCAACCAGGCACAAACATGCTCTATGCAGCCCTGAATCAACCTACTACAAGCTTACATACAAACTAGTGGCAGACGAGATTCAAGCGCCGCCGTTCAGCCCAGATTAACATTCTGTTAAGCCTCAGACGCAATCAGTCATTTATCAATCAATCAGCAAGAATACAATACTCTTAATGTAGATTGCGCCGTTTGCTCGGGCAGAATGAGGCATTAGTGAAGATTGCGATCGTGGCGTTACCGCCAGTAACAAATACCATCATAGCACCACCCTTACCGCTGGGTTATGTTGCTGCATGGATCGAACAACAACGCCATATAGTGCGCATTTATGATTACGCGCTATCACGCAACATACCAATCGAGCAATACCTAGATGCCGTTCGCGCATTTCGGCCAAATATTGTGGTTGTGGCTGCCGAAGAGCGCATGGCAGCGGCCGAAATCCACCGCATTCTTGCAAATATCGATGCTACCTGGGTACACCTCAACGACGGGTTGCGTGGCCCTACACCGATTCAATCTGCAACGAAGATTCTTGAGCAACTCGATCTGGCAAATCCAAATGATAATGAGAGTGTTATCCTACACAGTATCCAAGCCCTAGAGAAAAATATTGATAGTTTGCCGGTTCCTGCTCGGCATTTATTGGCTATCGAGCGCTATCAACTCAAATCGCCAAGTGGCGCACTCCAAACAAACGTCACCATTGGGCAGACGATTGGTGGCACCGCAGCACTGCGCAACCCACGTACAATTGTGGCAGAATTACGCAGTATCGTTCACGAGAATGGTGTTTGGCATATTCTCTTCGAGGGATCTGAAATCACAAAAGATCCTGCCTGGATGCACGATTTCCTGTATGGCCTCATGATGGAACGACTAGGTGTAAGCTGGGAAGCAACAGTTGATCTTGATGCATTGACCCCAGAACTGCTCAAACTCTGCCGCCGTGCTGGATGCGAAGGGCTTATTATTGCATTCGATGCGATGCAAGCACTCGATTCTCAAACAATTCGCACAAAGCTCTCAGAGGTGGTTCAAACCTCACGTGTGCTCGATTTGCGGGTTCGTGGCCATGTGACACTCGAACCGCTATATCGTTCGATCCCGGATCTTGTGGATGTGGCCGCAACATTCGATTTAGATGGCGTGACCTTTAATATCCGTGAAGGGGCACACGGCTCTGAAGAGAGCATACGGCCCGCACTAACCCGCGCCCAGGATCGCTATCGTATCCTGCAGGCCCGCCAGCACTTTGTTGAGCGTTATGGTGCTCATCTTGGCGGCCTCATCTGGCGTATTAGCCAAATCGGCTCGATTGCACGCAACTGGCATCGCCTTGCTGGCGGCAAAGCCTCTTAGGTCAAACAAGATCGAGCGCTATTCCTTCGAGTTAGCGCTCGATCATTGCCAATTGTTCTTCCTTATGTTATCAAACGCATACGGCTGTGTGAGCTAAGAATGTGCCAACCTTCTCACGCTGCTTATCCCTGCAAGAGCGGCGCAATCGAACGTCGGTAAATCGCATTCCATGTATACTCCAATCGCACACGTCGGCGGAGCGCAATCCGCCTATCCCCACTAAGCGCCGTTATGATTTGACGCGCCACATCCTCTGGTGGTGCCTCCGGATGGAAGCGAACGGCTGCGTCACCCACTGTCTCCCGAAATGCTGCGATATCACTGCAAAAGATAGGAATCGCTGCTAAGCCCGCTTCTAATAAGGGTATCCCAAACGACTCATAGCGGCTTGGGAAAAACAAGCCATCTGCTAAACGATACAGATCCGACATCAACTCATCACCAATAGTCAATGGTTGGCCTGTCGCATCACGCACCGCTTCATGCAAGAAAACAATACTATCGCCAGCACCTGTCTCACGTTGTAATGTTTTCAGGTACCCTAGGTAGGCAGTAGTTGCTTGGCCGGGAGTGCCAGGCGGCCCAGTCACAAGCAATCTTGGCCGCGCACGCAGCTTCTTTAGTGCACCAACTACCGCAACGGCTTGCTCAATATTCTTGTAGCGCGTAACTCGCGTTGGTAAGAGCAATAATGGATCAGCACGTAGCAAATCAAATCGTTCAATCAACTGTTCGGTAGCTGGTTCTAGTTTCAGGAATGCAGCAAGATCGACACCTGGTGTGACAACGCTGATCCATTCTAGTGGTACACCAAGCAAGCGTGCAGCTACCGAGCGTTGGTCATTCGATACAACTACATAACGAACATCAGGCCATGCAGTACGAAGCAACTTCCAGGGATACCCTTCATGCATTTCGGGAATAAGCAAAGGGTCGGCCCAAGCCAGATTATGGCACCAAGCAATCAGTCGTGGAGCTAGCCCTGCACTATGCAGCCGGTGTAGTGCCGCAGTAAACGGCAGGTTACGATGCAGGGTTAGCACATTATGGATAATTGCGATATCAACCCCTGCTAACGCTTGGCTAAGTCGATCGGCAATGCGCGCGGTAAGCGACTCAAACGCATCACTCACTACACCTGCCGCAAGCTCGGCAGCTACCAACTCAACCTCATCACCCCGTGAGCTTAAATCTGGCTCAACCAGCACTTCAGCTGGAGGAAGTGGGCCACCACGGCCAGTGATAACCCGTACCTGATGCCCGGCAGCGCTCATCACACGCGCATGGGCGGCGACAGTTGTTTCCACGCCGCCAACCGTTGGTGGAGCAGCATAGTGAAGAATAGCGATTGACAGACTCATAGATTCATCCGATATATATGTGGATTGGGAATTGTGGCTACTGGGCAATTGAGTGCAGAACATTGGCTGGGAAGGCCAGCACGTTCTGCACTCTCGCGAGATTAGCGCCGCCCTGCACGAGCACCTGGCACCGGGACGGTATTTAGGATATCGCTCATAACGGTGGTTGCTGTAAGGCTACGAATACGTGCGGCTGGGCTGATAATCAGCCGATGCGCCAACACTGGTTCGGCAAGCGCCTTGACATCATCGGGTATGACATAATCGCGGCCATCAAGCGCTGCGCGTGCCTGTGATGCACGATAGAGTGCTAATGCACCACGGGTACTTGCCCCAAGGTATACATCCTCATGGCGCCTGGTTGCACCAACCAAGGATACAATATAATCCTCAATTAATTCATCAAGATAGACCGATTTGATCTCTTCCTGCATAGTGGTTAATTCAGCAGCGGTTGCCACCTGCTCAAGCGAATCGATTGGATGCTGTTGGCGCTGGCGGCGCAAAATAGCAATCTCATCAAATTTTTCTGGGTAGCCCAGATTAACACGCAAAAGAAAGCGATCAAGCTGTGCCTCTGGCAAGGGAAATGTACCTTCATACTCAATTGGATTCTGTGTTGCAAGCACAATAAACGGAACCGGTAAGGGGTAGGTTGTACCGTCAACGGTTACTTGATGCTCCTCCATCGCCTCCAATAACGCGCTTTGAGTCTTGGGAGTCGCACGATTAATCTCATCCGAAAGCACAATTTGGGCCATGACTGGGCCTGGGCGAAATTCAAACGCACCATTCTGCTGATTATAGATTGATATGCCTGTCACATCCGATGGCAATAGATCTGGAGTAAACTGGATCCGTTTGAAGCTACAACCGATGGATCGCGCAATCGCCTTTGCGAGCATGGTCTTCCCAGTTCCTGGCACATCTTCTAGTAAGACATGGCCCTTACATAGAAGTGCAATCAGAACAAGATCAACCGCTTTGCGCTTTCCGACAATAACCGACTCGACATTTGCAACAATTCGCTGGGCGGTTTGATTAATAGCGTGCATGAAAACGCACTCCTCTATGAGTGAACGACGCGGCGCTAAGTATACCATAGGCATTCGAGTGCCTTGCGCTTTACGTAACTATTCTTTACACTTTTGACAACTTCACTCAAGATCGAAGCGTAAAATAAGCTGGCGTTCGCCTGTTGGTTGGAAACCAAACCATTCATAAAGGCCCCGCGCAGATAAATTATATTCTTGCGTGTTCAGTGTTACCATTGTGGCGCGCTGCGCATGGGCATACGCTATCACATCGGCCAGTAATCGCACCCCAACGGCTTGGCCACGAAATTGTGGGTGGACTGCGACCCGCACCAAATGGAACTGTTTACCACCAAAATACCCCATAACAAGTGCATATCCAATAATTATTTGATCGATCTCAACGACTGAAACATATGCAGCTTCCTCAAAACTTTGCGTAAGTGTGGAATGCTGCTTGATCCATTGAGATTCAAAGCAGGCAGCATCAATAGCAATAATTGCGGGAAGATCGCTTCGCCGTGCAACACGTATCTGCACTCCAGAATGCCCCCTACTGGGAACATCCATAAGCGATTTGGCATACGTTATCACATATGTATCATGTGAGTAGCCCATTGATTGCAGCCGCGGAGCTAACCAAGAATCCGTCAGGGCATCGCCACCATAGTATATCTGTTGAACGCCCGCACGACGCGCCTCAGTATGGAGACTTGGTAATAATACACTCACGCCAAGATCGACCGGTAGCCCATCCGCCAGAACAAGCGCGCGTAGCCATGTGGTTCCATCAATTGGTAGCCCACTTACCACCGCACCCCAGATCGTCCTATCACGTGTCTCTAAAACACTCGCTGGTGCATTTCCTAATAGCTCCGGCAGGTAATCGCCTGCAAAATAGGCAAGGTAGTGCCGCACAGTGCTCAACAATCGTGCAATTGCATTTAGATCACCTGCTACTGCTGGCCGAACTACTGCAAGATCGGGATCAAAGCTTTGGCGTCGAAATGGCATAATCTACCTATCTGGCTGTTTTAGAGATGCTATTTATGCATTACTATGAACCCAGGCGTGAGGAATAATTCCTGGAGCACAGGCAATGAGCATATTCTGGATAGTGTTGCTAAGTCTCGCTGGGTTGCTGCATATAATTGACATACGCCGTGTTCTACAAACAACACATCCACCTGTACCGTCTGCTCTTCCCAACACTAGGCCACTTATCTCTATACTGATTCCCGCCCGTAACGAAGCGGCCCGTATTGGAGCCTGCCTGAACGGCCTAGCGCTACAATCATACCGCCATTTTGAGGTCATTGTAATCGATGATC
>JANLSE010000021.1:0-19240 GCA_031362265.1 Roseiflexaceae bacterium | reverse complement strand
GCGCGGATCAAACCAACGATCTCTCCAACGAGTGAGCAGATTGACGCGCCTATTCCTACAATTAGCCAACCTGGTCTGTTCACTCGCAATCAATTATTCGCTGCATTACCCACCATCATCGTTCTGGTTGGAACACTTGGCTGGGCCTGTGCGTTCACATCGATCTATACTCGTGTACACCCGCGGGTTGAAGCCTCACGCTGGATGATCGCAACCATTCCGCAGGGGAGCGTATTAGCCAATGAGCATTGGGATGATTGGTTACCACTTGGTATCGATGGGGTAGATCCATATGGTGAACAGCGTGTTACTGGCGTCGAGATGCCAAATTATGAAGATGATACGCCAGACAAGCTTAACCGGATGATCGATACCCTCACAAAGGCCAATTATCTGATCCTTTCCAGTAACCGACTGTACGACTCAATTCCGCGTATGCCAATACGCTACCCAATGACAACGCGCTACTATTCTTTATTATTTGATGAGCAGCTCGGTTTTCATAAGGTTGCCGAATTCAATTCCTACCCACAATTGTTTGGCCTGCGCTTCCCAGATCAGGGAGCCGAAGAGTCATTCAGTGTTTATGATCATCCACGTGTTCAGGTTTTTCAGAAACAGCCAGATTTCGACCCAGAACGGGCGCGTAATCTACTCAATACTGGTATTGATTGGGATGGGGTTGCCCGGCTCACACCAAAACAGGCGACTGCCGTTCCAGATCTGCTGCAATTTAGCTTCGCGGAACGCCAAGTGTACAGTAGCGTCGAATCACGCTTAGGCCCAGCACCATGGGCGCTATTTGCGCAAAGCTTGCCATTAGTAGCTTGGACATTGGTACTCGTTCTGATCGGGCTAGCAGCACTGCCACTAACGCTTATAGTATTTGCGAATCTCCGTGATCGAGGCGCTCCGCTCGCGCGCACTCTTGGTATTCTAGTGGTGGCCTGGCTCGTTTGGTGGCTCGCAGCCCAGCGGATGCTGCCCTTCACATGGTGGTCAGCGCTGGCGGTTTTGGTTGTCTTTAGCATCTTCTCGTGGGGGATCGGCTACCTGCGCAGGAATGAATTACTAGCGCATTGGCGTGCGCAGCGTGGAGCTTTTTTGGTCCACGAACTGTTATTCTGGGGTTGTTTCCTGGCGATGGTTGTAGTACGTTGGTACAACCCCGATCTCTGGAACCCAGGGCTTGGTGGTGAGAAGCCAATGGACACAGCCTACCTGAATGCCGTGACCAGTTCGCCATTCTTCCCACCCTATGATCCATGGTATGCCGGTGGCTATATTAACTATTACTATTTTGGTTTTGTGCTTGTTGCAACCCTCATTCATCTCAGTGGTGTTGAACCAACCACGGCCTATAATCTTGCGGTGCCGATGCTGTTTGCACTGACAGCGACAGGTGCATGTAGCGTGGCTGCTAATCTGGTAGAACTGCCTGTACGCCGGGCATTTCGTAATCGCTTTGTGAGTCTCTTGACTGGCCCGCGTGGCTGGTTGGTAGCTGGCATTATGGGCGCACTCTTTGTCACAGCGATTGGCAATCTCGGCCAGGTGCAACTTCTCTGGGATGGTGTTCAGAACATCAGCACGATTAATCCCCCAGGCGATATCGAGCGGCCAGCAGCGGATCAGGTTGGCGCGAGCACTCTCGTTGGTGCAGGTATCGACCGAGTGCGCACACTGTTCTTGCCAATACCACGGGTTATCGATGGGTTGATTCAGTTAACATTCAATAAGAAAGAGTTAGGATTCCGCCCAGAGTGGTGGTATTGGAACGCGACACGGGTCTTCCCGCCTGGTGAAGGTGAGGCAGGCGCAATTACAGAATTCCCCTTCTTTACGTTCCTGTTTGCCGATCTACATGCACATATGATGGCGTTGCCACTCACACTATTGGCGCTTGCGCTCGGCGTGAATGTGGTACGTGGTGCCACCAAAAGCGTGGTTGTTGTGAGCGGCGAAAACGCAGAGACACACGACAGCGAAGTGGCGCCAGCCGAACAGGCCGAACCAGCACCGCGCCCAACTATTACTGCGCGTTTGGGCATTTGGTTGCATTCTATGGCCTTGGATGAAGCGTTGCTATTATTTCTAGCGGCACTCACTATTGGCGCACTTTGGCCAACCAATACCTGGGATTTTCCAACCTATGCGATGCTATTTGCTGGCGCATTGGGTTTACGTTCGTACGCTCGCCAGGGTCGTGTTAATGCCGAGGCGATCTGGGATGCGGGCTGGCGCTGGGTTTTGGTGATCGGATTAGGTTTCCTGTTCTTCAAGCCCTTCCATGATTTTAGTGCAAGCGCCTACTTTGGGGCCGAACAATGGAAGGGATCGCGTACACCACTCTGGGCCTACCTGATTGTGCATGGGTTCTTCCTGTTTGTGCTGTGGAGTTACATGCTCACTGAGTTGACTCGTGGGCGTAATCGCAATGTGCCTGTGCGTTTTATGACACTCTCGTACCGCTGGCGCAAACGTAGTAAACGGTTGCGCTCACTCGTGGCACGTATGGTGACACTCACACCAGTTGCAGATGTTAGCGCCGCTCTTCTGCCAGCACTGGCCGGTATTCTGATTGCATTAGCGGTACTTGGCCATGCCCCGGAAGCGTTGGCGTTGCTTACCACAAGTATTGCACTGTTATTATTCTTTAGCCCAAAACCGGATCCTATGCGTCAGATGGTGTTTGCACTGATCGCGGTTGGTGCGCTCCTCACTGCCGTTGTTGAGGTGATTGTGCTGAAGGGCGATATCAGCCGTATGAATACCGTTTTCAAGTTCTACCTGCAAGTCTGGGTGATGTGGGGAGTTGCTTCAGCAGCGATACTACCAACTCTCGCGGCCCGATTAGGCTCATTACCAGCCAAGCAGCCTGAATCAAGCACCCCTGTGCGCGGAGCAATGCTGCAACGGCGTTGGTGGCAGGCCTTTGCCCTCTTATTGGCAGGTTGTGTCCTTTATACTGTCACTGCCACACCTGGGCGAATCAAAGATCGTTTTGATAAGGTGGATGTGGGGACGCTCGACGGCCGCGCCTATATGCGTACGGCAGTCTATGTTGATCAGGAGCAACCGATTATTCTGGAAAACGACCGTGAAGCGATCAGTTGGATGCAACAACATATTCCTGGCCGCCCGGCAATTGTGGAGGCCAATACACCGCTGTATCGCTGGGGGTCACGTGTCTCGATCTACACTGGCCTGCCAACGGTAATCGGCTGGGATTGGCATCAGAAGCAGCAGCGCGCTATTTTGCCTGGTGAATATATTGATCGGCGTATTGAGGATGTTGGCGCGATCTATCGCGATCCAAACCCAGAGGTTGCACAACGCCTCTTGCGCAAATATGGTGTCGAGTATGTGTATCTTGGTAAACTCGAGCGGATTTATTATGCCGGTGATGGTTTGAATAAGTTTGCACAGTTTAATGGCCAGTTATGGGATAAAGTCTACGAGAATGCCGATGTGCAGATTTACCATGTACGGCCAGGATCATAGTTTCCTGCGCTATAATACCACCCGGCATTCTTGAGCGAATCATAGGTTGTTATGCGCACATATCGCCCCGTTGCTGACGCGGAGACACCAATAATGCCGCGCGAATGGCTTGCGCCTTGGCAAACCTGGTTGGCACTGTTTGGTATTTTGCTTATCGGTGCACACTTTCGCTTCATGGGATTGCATACCTGGGATGCCGATACGAGCCAGCATCCAGATGAGCGATTCATTATTTATACGGTCTACAATCTCCAGGTGCCGCGCAGCGTAGGCGATTATTTTCATAGTGCCTGTGCTGTCAATGGTATCGTGCCAAAGCCTGGCCGTATGACTGATCTTGGTGGTCGGCAGCTCAGCCCTGCCACCGCAGAGCCGAGCTTGGAAAGCGGCTGCAATACTCTGAACCCACGTAACTATGGCTGGTCGAGTTTCTTTGTCTATGGCACACTACCAACCTCGCTGACACGCCTAGTAGCCGAGATCTATTACGACAGTACCGATCATCCGATCAGCGAGCAGATCATCCCGCCTGCTACGATTCGTAATGTTGGGCGGACTGTCTCGACATTGTTTGATCTAGCCAGTGTACTGCTGGTATTTCTGATCGCTACCCGGTTATATGGCGATCGCACTGGCCTGTTGGCGAGTTTATTGTATGCCTTGGCGGTTCTGCCGATCCAACTCGCACACTTCTTCACCGTTGATGCTACGACCGGATTTTTCGTACTGTTGACAGTTTACTGGGCGGTGCGCGCTGCACAGAATGGTGGTTTCTTCACCTTTGTTGCGTTGGGAATGAGTACTGGTGGCGCGATGGCATGCCGTGTCACAATGGCCACGATTGGCATGTTGGCAATTGCAGCAATTGTGGTGCGTCTCTGGGCAGATCGGAAACCAGTTCAGCGCTCGAATGCTACAGCGACGCAACATTCCAATACACCAACCCACATGGGCCTCTTTACTGGTATGGCGCTTCTTGCGGTTGCGGGTGCTATTGCCCTGCTCACCTTTCGCCTGCTCGCACCAGATACCTTCATCGGCACCTCATTTTTCGATCTGCGCCCTGAACCACGCTTTATTAAGAGTATCACCAGCGTAGCCGATTTGGTCAGCGGGAAGCAGGATGCGCCCTTCAGCCAGCAATGGGCTGATCGGACGCCCTATCTCTTCCCATTAACTAATATGGTGGTCTGGGGAATGGGCCTGCCGCTTGGAATCGCAGCCTGGCTTGCCTGGGGCGCAGCGCTCTGGCGGATGATCCGGCGGCGTGAAGTGGTTCATCTGATCCCTGTGCTCTGGATCGGGTTCTACTTTGCATGGCAGGGTGGCCAGTTTGGTATGACAATGCGCTACTACGCGTTATTGTATGGTCTATTGGCAATACTTGCCGCCTGGGGAGTTGGCGAACTTGTATGGGGAAGAACACTCCGTGGCGTGCAAACTCGACTGGTGGGTGACGCTGAAATAGACGCACCATCTTCATCTGCACCCAATCCGCCCGGCGAGCAGCAACCCATTAGTGAAGGCTCAGCATTGCTTGCAGAATTGATTGCCCAATCTACCAGTCTTCCCGCTTCCGAGCAACCCAGCGCCCCAGCCCGGCGATCTTCACCTGCTGGTGGCTTCATGGCGTATGGCGCTCTGACAATTGTTTTGGTTGGAACTGTACTATGGGCTTTTGCATTCTCGTCGATCTATGCTCATCCGCATTCGCGAATAACCGCTGCACGTTGGGTCGAGGCGCACGTGCCACCAGGCGCAACCCTTACCTCCGAGATATGGGATGATGTGCTCCCTTTCGGTGTCGATGGCGGAAACGCAAATGCGTATACGATTCTTAAGACAGCGCCTTACCAGGAAGATGATCTTATTAAATATACTGGCTATGTTGCCCAGGATGGCACACTCGTGCCAGGGTTGCTCGATCAGCTTGATCAAGCCGACTATGTGATTCTGGCAAGTAATCGTGTGTATGATTCGGCGACACGTAACCCCATGCGCTACCCGGCGCTTATTCGCTATTATCATTATCTGTTCAATGGTCAATTAGGCTTTGAGCAGGTTGCCGATATTCATTCATACCCAACGCTCTTTGGAATTGAGATTCCGGATCAGGGCGCGGAAGAAGCCTTCAGTGTCTATGATCATCCACGTGTGTCGATCTTCAAGAAGACAACCAAGTATTCGCGTGAGTTGGCCACACAACTGATAATGGACGATATCGCGTGGGGCGAAGTCTATAAGCTCCCAACGGTACAGGTACGGCAAGTTCCTACGGCGCTACGTCTGACCGAGACTCAGTGGCCGAGTATTCGTGCTGCTGGCACTTGGGTTAGATTGTTTCACCCACAGGGAATTTTCAGTAGTGTGCCCTGGCTACCATGGTTGTTCATACTGGAAGCGATTGGTCTAGCAACCTTTGCGCTGCTCTTCAGGCCCCTACGTGCATTGGCGGATCGTGGTTTTGCACTGGCGAAGATCCTGGGCTTATTGCTGATCGCGTACCTTGCCTGGCTGTTGGGTAGTTTCCAGATCGCCGAATTCAACCCGCGTACCGTATGGTTGCTTGTTCTGCCATTGCTTGTTGCTGGTGCAATTGCCACATGGGCGCAGCGTGATGCCATACGGGAGTTTGGCCGTACACGCCGCGCTGCCCTGCTGAGTGCCGAAGGTTTGTTCTTGCTGGCCTTTCTGGCCTTTGTGGCGTTGCGTGCGCTCAATCCCGATCTATGGCACCCGGCACGCGGTGGTGAGAAACCAATGGATCTGGCCTTTCTTACGGCCGTCCTCAAAAGTGCATCATTTCCACCATATGATCCCTGGTTTGCTGGTGGCTATATCAATTATTACTATTTTGGTTTTGTGATTGTTGGCGTTTTGGTGCATCTAACCGGCCTTGAACCGAATATTGCTTATAACCTAGCCGTGCCAACCCTATTTGCACTTACTGCGCTTGGGGCATGGGGTGCAGGGTATAATCTGGTCGCGTTACACACTTCAGGGCTTGGTCGTCAGCATCCAGAAACGCAAAGGCGCAAAGGCGCAAAGGCGCAACAATTTGGGGATGCAAGGGCACACCTATTCTCTACTCCTGCAGCCTTCCACACTCGAGTCGAGCGCCGTGCAATTCTTACAGGGCTTGCCGCTGCGATCTTTGTCGCGTTATTTGGCAATCTTGCCCAAGCCTATTGGCTCTTACCAGGCACCGCGAATCATGCTCAGCCGCTGGCCCCTGGATGGCAGGGCGTCTTAACCAGCTATGCCATGCAGCAGGGCGCGTTAGGGCGCGCAGAATGGGCATTCTGGGATGCAACCCGCACAGTGGGCTATGCGCTGAACGATGGTGTAATTACCGAGTTTCCGTTTTTCACGTTTCTGTTTGGCGATCTGCATGCCCATATGATCGCGTTGCCAATCGGCATTGCTGTGCTTGGGTTACTGATTGGCCTTGTTCGTGAAACAACCACATTTGCGTTTCAAACCCACAATCAGCGCTCATTCTGGCGTAGTTCCCTGGCCCGTTTGTGGCGCAATGCTTGGTTTATTGGGTTACTAGCCCTTGCGACTGGTGCGTTGCGTGCAACCAATACCTGGGATTACCCTGGCTATCTGGGTGTGAGTTTGGCCTCGCTTGGGTTGATCGCCTGGCTTCAGATGCGATCCGGCACCCGCTGGCAATTTGCGCTACGCGATGCTGCACTGCAGAGTGTTGTGCTGATTAGTGTAGGTTGGTTATTGTTCTTGCCATTTACCCGCAGTTTTGCAACCGAATATGCTGGGTTCTCGCCATGGTTTGGTTTGCGTACACCAGCCGCCGAACTGCTCAAAACCAATGGCGTTTGGCTGTTTGCCCTCATTAGCAGCGGCTCCATGATCTATTTACGCGCTGCCCGGCTTGGCCGTACTCCAGTTGTAGCATTGGTTGTGGCAGGAATCGTGCTGATCGCGCTTAGCGCAGTGTTTGGTGCTCCCGCATTGATCCCGCTGGCGCTGCTGATTGGTGGAGCACTCTTGTTGCTCTTTGATTTAGGGTTGCAGCAACGCGTGGCACCGGATGTTCCGGAGGTAGGCGCGCGGACACTCGTATTAGTGGTGTGGGGGCTGTGTGGGTTAGGGCTCACCATGCTGCCCGAATTGTTGGTTGCCAAGGGTGATATTGGCCGTATGAACACGGTCTTTAAGTTTGGTATGCAGAGTTGGACGATCCTTGCACTTGTCTCAGCGGTAGGTATTGTCTGGGCTTGGGAGTATGTTGGCAATCGAATCGGTGGGCGAATATGGCGGGTTGCCGCTTTTGTGCTTGGCATTGCCGCGCTTGCCTACCCACTGCTTGCAATTCCGGCGCGCTTAGCCGACCGGGTTAATCCACAGATCGCTCCAACGCTTGATGGCATGGCAGTACTCTCCAATGGTGTCTGGGAAGAGAGCGGCCATACCTTTCGTTTAGGAGAGGATGCTGCTGCGATTCAATGGATGCGTGCCAATATTACTGGCACACCGATCGTTCTCGAAGCACAGACCGAGGCGTACCGTTGGGGTGGGCGCATCGCTACCTATACCGGTTTGCCAACATTGCTTGGCTGGCCGTGGCATGTCTCACAACAGCGTGCCGTTGCGAGTGTTGAACCAGTGCTGGAAAACCGCAAACAGGTCATTCTCCAAATCTATAGTGCGATTGACCCAGCTGAGTCGCTGCGACTCCTGCAACTGTATGGCGTCGAATACCTTTATATTGGGCAGCTAGAACGAGTCATGTATAATCCGGCTGGCTTGGATCGGCTTGAGTCGCTTGCGAGGCGTGGGTTACTCCAACAGGTGTACCATGTTGGGCAAACAGCCATATACCATATTCCTGCTGCTGCCCATCCTCCGGCTGTATTGACAACTAGTTTACCTACGAAGCCAAATGCATTGCCAAATCCGCAGGCGGCAACGCCAGGTGTGCTTGGTGGGCGCGTTGGCGACCTACCACAAAGTGATCCCTACCCACAGTTTGGCCGCACAAATGCGTTTGAGCAAGTGTTAGCGATTGGGTTGTGGCTGCTGGCCTGGCTGGCCATCCAGATCTTGGGCCTGCCAGTTGCAGCGCTTGTGTTTGGGAAATTCGGCAAAGCCTCCACGTTTCGCTCTTGGTTTGATGGCGGCTATTTGTGGGCGCGTCCTGTCGGGCTGATTCTCCTTGGCTATGCGGTTTGGCTACCGGTCAGTGCAGGGATCTGGTATTACGACAGGCTAGGCCTTCTGTTTGGCGCACTGCTGATTATTGGGCTGAATCTGCTGATACTGAGGCGCATGGGCGGCCTGCAGAGCCTGCTAGCACACTTTTGGCCATATCGGATTCGGATAGCTCAGGGCGAGGGGTTAGCCCTAGTTGCATTCCTGGGGTTGCTGCTATTGCGAGCCTTTAATCCAGATCTCTGGCATCCATACTGGGGTGGCGAGAAACCATTTGAGTTTGGGTTGCTTAATGCAACGCTGCGTAGCGCGGTCATGCCTCCCTATAGCCCATTCTATAGCGATGGCACAATCAACTATTACTACTATGGCTTCTTCCTTGTATCACTTGTGATTAAGGCCACTGGGATCGCCCCATCGATTGCATTCAACCTGATTGTGCCAACACTCTTTGGCATGTTTGTCTGCGGTCTGTTTGCCTTAGCAGCGCGCATCAGCGGGCGGGCATGGGTTGGGTTGGCTGCGGTTGGGCTAGTGGCACTCGCTGGTAATCTGGCGGCGGCCTTCAAGGTTGGTTGGTCGGCAGGAATTGGCCCAGTATTGCTGGCGCTGGAATCATGGCCGGGTGGGTTCGGTAAACAGCTTGGTTCTTGGTTCGTTGGCTCCAGCCGTGTTATTCCAAACACAATCAATGAATTCCCATTATGGGGCTTCCTCTTCGCGGATTTACACCCACATCTGATTGCAATGCCCATTACGCTTCTGGCAATCGCTCTGGCATGGGCTGTGTATGAGGGCTCGAACACTGCGCGGCGCACAAGCTCACGCAGCGGTTTGCCTGCAGTTGATATTACAGTCAGCCAAGCAAAGGCATCAATCGATGGTATCTGTGATCTGGCCACTTACTTGCTTGTTGCTCTCACCCTGGGTACACTTGCGGTCACAAATTCCTGGGATTTCCTAACATATGCACTGCTGCTCACTGGCGCATTAGTCGGGCAGGCTTGGCGTGCCAATGGGCTTCGGGCTGCTCAATCCATGCAACAACATGCGCTGTCACTATTGCATGTGATATTGGCTGTGCTTGGGGCTGGTGTACTCGCTGGGATTGGATTGGTGTTATTCCTACCCTTCTTTCGGCAGTTTACAAGCCCGGTTGGCGGGGTTGCGTTGGTCAAAGCACCATCAGATCTACGCGATCTCCTGCTGGCTTTTGGGTTGCCACTAGCACTTATAGCTCCAAATATTCTTATGGCAGCGTGGCGAGTGCTGACGATTCGTACAAGCCGGGTTCCTTCGCCAGTTGCGCTAGGGCTTGTAGCACGGCCACTGGACATAACGCAAGTGCCGCGATTACTCATAGGGTTAGCAGCTATTGTTGTTGTGTTGGCTGTCCTTCTGGCATTGCTGCCCGTGCTGGTTCCGCTCCAAATACCAAGTTTACCGGGCGTGCGGATCTGGCTAGCGATACTCTTGCTTGCGTGTGTTCCAATACTATTGGAGCGACGAATTACGCAAGGAACCTGGTTTGCGACATGGATGGCAGCCGTCGCGCTGGCGGTGATGCTCGGTTTTGAGTTCATCTATGTGCGCGATCATCTGGCGAGTGGTGATTGGTATCGCATGAACACTGTTTTCAAGTTTGGGTTACAGGCTTGGATCCTGCTGGGCCTTGCAGCCGCATTGGCAGTACCACATGTAGCACTGGGGCTTCGGCGTGCTGGCCTGGTTGCCCAAGCACTAGGTTGGGGTGCGCTGCTGGCATTGGTAGCTCTAGCGGCAGTATTTCCACTTGCAGGGATCCCCAGCCGCACCGCATACCGATTTGATGGGTCGCCCGTACCAACGTTGGATGGCTTGGCCTTTATGGATCGTTCTAGTTATACTATTTTCCCGCAGTATCTGGGTATGCCAGAAGAAACTTTTGCGCCTGTCGATATTTCGCTTGCCGATGATGGCAATGCCATTGGTTGGTTGAATGCAAATGTAGCTGGCTCTCCGCTTGTTATACAATCGAGTGCCGAATTCTATCGCCTCTATGGAATTCGAATTGCTGCTAATACTGGCCTGCCAACGGTTGTAAGCCCGCTACATGAGGCTGAGCAACGCGATCCCTCCGACGTCTACGCCCGTGATCGCGATGTAGGCTTGTTTTATCGCACAACCGATCAGAATGAGGCGTTACGGCTGATTGCCCTGTATCACATCGGCTATATCTATATTGGGCCAATCGAGCGGATTGTGTATGGCGAGGATGGAATAGCCAAATTTGCAGCCATGGCCACAACCGCAGGGCCACTTAGTATTGTGTATCAGAACACAAGCGTAACTATTTATCGCGTTGAGCCTTTTGCCTATGAGCTGGCGCGGATCAGCCACCCAGCGGCCACTTCCGGGCCAACTCCGGCTCAAGAGCCTACGACGAGTGGCGATCTGCAAGGGTTAGAACGACAGGTGGCCGCTGCGCCTGAGGATCTGAACCTTGCCTGGCAGTTGGCGCAGCGCTATTCGGAACGTGGGCGCTACGATGACGCTGCCCAATTACTGGGCCGATTCGCTCGTGAACAACCAGATGATGTAGGAATACAGCATTTCTATGGCGATATGCTCCTTCTGGCGGGCCGGATATCAGAAGCTGAGCAGGCCTATCGCCGCGCTGTTACGGCTGATCCATCGCCTGCAAACTATACCAAGCTTGGCTCCGCACTTGTGGCATGGGGCCGGTTAGATGAGGCTGAGCAGGTATTAGCAAATGCGCTTGATGGGGATGTTCTCGTGGGTGAGCCATACTACTACCTTGGCCAAATTGCCGAAGCTCGCGGCCAATCCGATCGCGCGGTACAATACTATCGGCGTGTTCTAGAACTTGCTGCACCGGAAGATCCACTCTATATTGATGCGCAAGAAGCACTACACCGTATGGGAGCGGAGTGAAGCGCAAGAGCGCAGGAGTGTAAGAGTGCAGGAGCGCAGGAACGCAGGAGCGCAGGAGCGCAAGAACGCAAAACGCAGGAGCAGGTGAGCAGTATATAGTTGTATGCGCTCTGCGTTATACGTTTGTTCCGCAAGTTGGCACTTTGAAATGATAATTGCGCTGTGCGCTATGCGTTATGCGCTTGTTCGCAGGATGGTATTTTGCCACAACAGATTCTTACATATTGGTTCATCGCGCAGATTATTGGCTTGGCCGGGTTGCCATTGGCACGTTTGGTGGTAGGGGCGTTGCCTGCTGCTGGCTACCCCTTTGCAAAGCCACTTGGTCTGCTCATGGTTGGATATTTGGCCTGGTTATTAGCCATGCTTGGGTTAGCCCCGTTTGGCACCGGGCTAGTAATTGCCTGTATCGTTGCGGTAGCGTTGCTTGGTGGGCTTTCGCATGCCGAAGGGCACCCACGCGCGATTTGGGCCTGGTTGCGGGCTAACTGGCGCACGGTAGTGATGTATGAAATCATCTTTACGGCGGCGTTTGTCTATCTGGCAGTACAGCGCAGTTATGAGTGGGGTTTTATTGGGCCAAACCCGTGGGGCACTGAGCGCCCGATGGATTTTGCATTTTTTAATGCGATTCAGCGTAGTGCAACCTTCCCGCCGCATGATCCATGGATGGCCGGCTTTAGTATCAACTACTACTATCTGGGCTATTTGCTTATGGCTTCGGTTGCGCTTCTTGGTGGGCTACCGGCTGGGGTCAGTTATAACCTTTCGCTGGCGCTCTTATTCGCGTTGGCAGCTCAGGGTATTGCTGGGATGGTGGTTACACTTGTGCGTGTGGCGCGCCCGCAGGCTATTCGCAGTGGATGGGCTGTGGCGCTATTGAGTGTGGTTTTGGTGCTTGGAGTTGGAAATCAGGGTGGAGCACTTCAGGTCATATCTGGGACAGAAAAAATTCTCGCTCTAGAAGGGCGGGATATGCTGCGGTTGCTTGTGAATGGAGTTGGTAATCGCGCAACAGTGACATTAGATCCACCATTTCGTGGCGCTGATTTTGAGGGAACTACGGAAATAGTACCTAGCGATCAGATTAAGGATTTTAACTGGTGGAATTCATCACGCGCATTATGGGATAGTTTCCCAGATGAGAATGGCCGCTCTCGGCAGTATGCAATCACTGAGTTTCCATTCTTCTCATTCTGGCTTGGTGATATGCACCCACATGTCATGGCATTACCATTTGGGTTGCTGGCAATGGCATTGGCGCTACATGTTGTTGTGCGACCAGAGATGCCAACCTATGGCCAGGGGCGCAAAAGTTGGGTTGAACTGCTAACAGTTGGGGCGGTGCTTGGTGGATTGTATGCCATTAATAGCTGGGATTTGCCAGTCTATTTACTGCTGTTTTTGATAGCGATCTTCTTGCGTGCTGTACGCGATACTCATGATACTAAACAAGCCATCGCATGGCGCACGCTTGGAATACAGGTTCTGCTCGTCGTATTCGTGGCGTTTGCCCTATACGTGCCCTTCCACCTAACATTTCGCTCCTTAGTGGGAGGGAAAGCGCCGCTTGTGGATATTCCACTGCTCGCTACCGCTTCGCGCACACTTGGTATTGTTGCGTGGTCAAAGACCCCACTACAGACGTTTATGATTATCTTTGGTCTCTTCCTAGTACCATTACTTGGTTGGATGACTACGAATACGTTGGATCGTAAGAACTGGTATCTTCCCTGGGTTGTGATGTTGGTTACGCTGCTCATTGGGATCGGCATTGGCTTCCCACTGCTTGTATTGGCTCCACTTGCCGCATATAGTTTTATGGCTGCAATTGAGCGGTCTCGCGAAGGTTTTGCGGGCGAATCCTTTGCCCTCGCAATGTTTGCCCTATGCTGTGCGATCTGTTTTGGTACTGAGATTATCTATATTCGTGATACATTCGAAAATCGCATGAACACGATTTTCAAGTTCTACTATCAGGTTTGGCTGATTTGGGGAACCCTGGCGGGGTATGGACTTTGGCGGGTATTGGTTGCCGCTCCAGTGCAACAGCAAGCTCCGCATTCCCTCATGGCGCGCTTGTCCCTGCGGTTTGGCCAAATCCTGACGATCCTACTGTTCCTGCCGCTGCTGGCGGGTGCATTAGTTTACCCGATTCTCACACTGAGCAAATTGTACGGGGAAGGTACACAAATCGGGTTGAATGGCACTAACCCGCGTGAGCGCGACCCAGATGGTGCGGCGGCGATCGCCTGGTTGCGGCAGAATGTCTCTAGTGAATCAGTTATTTTGGAGCCGACCGATGGAGGTTATGACACTGGTGGGCTTGGTTTAGGTGGCGTGTCATCCAGTACAGGTCTCGCGGCTGTGATGGGATGGACGGGCCATCAGCGGCAGTGGCGTGGCGGAGATCCAAGTGTGCTCGATCAGATCGAACCGCGGCGTCAGGATGTTGACACGATCTATACTACCTTGGATTCTGCCCAAGCTCGTGATCTTCTTTCAAAATACAAGGTGCGCTACATTTACGTTGGGCCAACAGAACGCGCTGCCTATTCGCCGGATGCATTAGCCAAGTTTGATCAGATTGGTACGGTTGCCTTCCAACAAGGTGCCGTAACGATCTATGCAGTCGGGCAGTAGTTACAGATAGCGTAGAGCGAAGGAGCATGTGCGCGAATGTATGGGAAAGACAGTGTCATTTCAGCGAAGCTTGAGATGCGGGCACGGCCATCGATTGGCGATAAGGGCGTTTTTGCAAAAGTGCCAATTGCCCAGCATGAGTTCCTCGTTGCATTTGGGGGCATCTTTGTGACGCAGGATTCGCTCGATGAGATCGGCCATGAAATGGCAGTACATGGCATACAGATTGAGGAAGAACTGTTTCTGGTACCTGAGCAGATAGCGGCAGCGGATTATATGAATCATTCTTGTGAGCCGAATGCGGGCCTATCTGGGCAGATTGTTGTCGTTGCTCTGCGCGATATAGCCGCAGATGAAGAGGTTTGTTATGATTACGCCATGAGCGATGGCAGTGATTATGATGAGTTTGAGTGCGCTTGTAATACACCTCCATGCCGTAGAAGGATAACCGGTAACGATTGGCGCATTCCAGCCCTGTGGGAAAAATACAAAGGGTACTTTTCGCCATATTTGCAGAGAAGAATTTGTCGCCTAACGTCTGCCTCAGGCTACGCTCGTTCCCAGCTTCCGCTCTAAAAGAACATAGTCTTGGTGAAACCAGTGATTGGCGAGCGTGCAAATCTCGCGATACCCAGCACGTGCTAAGCATGCGCGCGACACGTGGTTATCCGTTCGTGAGTCGCACCAGATTTTATGGCAGCCAGATGCCTGACGGCGGGCATGTAGCTCAGCAAGCAGGGCGTTCCCCACGCCACGCCCAGTGTAACCCAGCCGCGCGCCAAACCAGGCCAGCCAGTAAGGGCCATCGTCCGCATAACTAATACAGAACCCAACAATAGCTCCCGCTTCCTCGGCAACGAGCACACCATCTGCATCATGCGTATGAAGATCGCTAAGATATGTGGGCGTATAGATTTCAATCTCAGCAGTGCGGGCCGCCTCAACATAGAAATCAAGTGATGCAATGACCTCATGCAGGATTGTAGCAATCTGCTCGGCTTCGTGAGTATGCATTGGGCGAACGGTTATGTTTGTGTTCACTGCCTTATTCTATACCTACTCGGCCTTTGGTTCTGGCGGCCTACGCCGATCTAGGTTCACAAACACAAATCCCTCGGCGAACTCACATTCCACACCGGCAGCGCGTGCACGCTCGGCGGCTTCTGCCGTGAATGAGCGCACCATCTGCTGGTAGGGCCAGCTGCCAATTTGGCTTGTGTGCGCGCCAACCGAGGCGATTTTCGCTTCCACATCCTGTGCTTCAAGTGGTATCCACACCGTTGGGTTACCAGTAGCCGCAAGATAGACATGAATCACATCGTGTGGCTCCAACCCTTCTGCAATCAGTTCGGGTGCAGCGAGGCGGGTGTTGGCAATCGGCATAATCGCGGCCGCAGTTGTTTGGCCTGCCGCTCGATGATCGGGGTGATTCAGGTATGTAGGGCTATAGTACGATTGTGGATCACTCGTAACAAGCGTATCTGGGCGGACAATCCGGATGACACGTGCAATCGCTAACCGTAGTTCAACACTGTCGAACAAACGTCCATCCGGGTAACCCAGAAAGTGGTAGGAGGCGACATTAAAATGGGCGCCTGCGGCACGTTGTTCCTCACGTCGAATCACCGCGAGTTGCTCGGGAGTGAGGTTAGGGTCACGGCTGCCGCTATTGCCATCGGTAAGCAAACAATAGTGTAGTTCGGCACCATTACGTGCCCAATTGGCCATGGTGCCACCAGCCATAAATTCGATATCATCCGGGTGCGCCATAATCGCTAGAACGCGCTGTGGTTGTGGAGGTGTGGTCATTATACCGATCCTTGTAACAATAATATGTTCAGATGGTTTTTCATTCTAACACTTCGCAGATATAGTGAACAATCTGCATATGCGCCTCTTGGATTCGCCCACTATCAGCGCTAGCAACAACGATCTCATGCTGCGCAAGCCCCAGAGCTGGCCCACCGCCCTTGCCAAGCAATGCGATCGTGACCATACCTCTGGCATGTGCGCTGTGTAGTGCGGCCAGAATGCTCGGTGAGCGACCGCTCGTGCTAAAGCAGATCAGAATATCGCCTGCCTGGCCTAACCCTTCAACCTGGCGCGCAAAGACTTGGTCATAGCCAAAATCATTCGCGATACACGTGAGTGCCGTGCTATCTGCTGCGAGGCAAATGGCTGGGTACGGCCTACGGTTGCTGCGATAGCGCCCAATCAATTCCTCGGCCAGATGCATTGCATCAGCGGCACTGCCACCATTGCCACATGTAAGCAACTTCCTGCCATTCAAGAGCGAATCGCGCACAAGCGCAGCAATATGCTCAATAGCTTCCGCTTGGGCAGTGAGCGAACCAATAACTTGCAGGGAGTTCTGGATTTGAGAGGTGAACATGAGATGGGTACCTGTGGAGACAAGGAGACTATTTGAATAGACAAGGAAACAAGGAGACAGTTCTGAATGAACACATCCTCGATATTATAGCACGTGTCTCCTTGTCTCCCGGTCTCCTTGTCTAATCTGGCTTCTAGTCTTGAGTTACCTCGCCACTGGCACTGCCTGCGTAATACGCTGCATAACTGGTTGTGTCCCAAGGCGGCGGCCCAAGGCATGAATGACATCGGCGACAATTGCCACAACCTGATCGGCATCTTCTCGTGGGATATTCAGCGGTGGGGAAAGCTGAATAACGGGATCAAGGCGATCATCGGCACGGCAGATCAAGCCGCGTAATTTGAATTGCTCAGAGATCCAGGCCATCAGGTTTGGTTCTTCAAGTGGCGCTCGGCTCTCGCGGTCGGTTACAAGCTCAAGTGCTATGAACAACCCCTGGCCGCGAATATCGCCAATATTGGGATGATCACCAATCGCTGCGTGTAATTCACGCATCATATAATCGCCCATACTCGTCGAACGCGCACAGAGCTGTTCACGTTCAATAATCTCAATATTGGCGAGTGCCCCTGCGCAGGCCGCTGGATGCCCACCGAATGTCACCCCATGCATGAACTTTTCGCCCTCGGCACCCAGGAAGGCATCGGCGATTTTATGTGAGGCCATAACCGCGCCAAGCGGGGCGTAACCTGAAGTGATACCCTTCGCACAGGTGATGATATCTGGTATGACACCAAGGGTATCCGAGCCAAACCAGCCGCCCACGCGACCAAAGCCGCAGATCACCTCATCCGCGATCAGTAGGATCCCATGCCTGTCGCAAAGCTGTCGTACACGTTGCATGTATCCAAGTGGTGGGACGATTGCGCCGCCACTATTCTGAACCGGTTCCATGATAATTGCAGCAATGGTCTCAGGGCCTTCAAATTCAATCAAGCGCTCGATCTCATCGACACACATGCCACGGCACGCATTCGCGAGGGCGCAATAATCACAGCGGTAGCGATGTGGTATTGGCACATGGCGCGCCCCTGGAACGAGTGGGCCAAAGCCATTGCGCAGTCCAGTATTGCCATTGACAGAAAGGGCACCCATGCTGGTGCCGTGGTAGGCAACCCGGCGTGCGATGATTTTGTGGCGTTCGTGGAATCCCTGTTTGCGCTGGTATGCCTTTGCCAGCTTCAGGGCGGCCTCTACGGCCTCCGCGCCGCCGGTAACAAAGAAGCTGCGTGTACGTGGGCCCATTGGGCTGATTTGAGCCAACTTGCCGGCCAATTTGATCATTGGCACACTCGGGAATGAGAACGGAGCAACATAGGCAATCTCATTCAGTTGCTCGACAATTGCCTTCGTGATTTCGCTACGGCCATAACCTGCATTCACACAGAACAACCCCGCCAGGGCATCGATATACTGCTTGCCCTCTTGATCCCATACGCGCGACCCTTCCCCACGAACAAGGACGGTAGGCCGCGCGTTTGTACTGCTCATGTGGCCCATCTGGAAAAAGTGCAGCCAAACATTCTCTGCGAGTGTTTGCTGCATGGTTGGATCCATGGATAACATCATGCCCTCCTCAGGCTGTATGTCCCTGTCAGAATTGCGATTCGAAAAGCCGTATGCTCTACGTGGGTTTCGCGTACGTTCCCTGGGTATAGGGAACCCACGTACGACGCAGAGTGCGCTACGCAACGGACGGGTCGCGGATCGTGTATGCCAAATACCATACAGAAACGCGCAAATGCGCGGTATGGCTCCAGGCAAACCGATGAGGACTATCAGTAAGAGCTACGGACTTACCGGCCTGACAGGGCTAGGAAGTACGCGGTGCTTAGTGTGACCGTCTATTGGGCCTGTACGCTTGCTTGCTACCCCCACTAAGCGAGAGGGGCACAGCGCGCTCAGTTGCTTGCTGTCTGGTCCTTGTCGCACGCACCTCCTGTAAAAGCCTTTCGGAAGGTCTTTGGTGCTAAACCAAAGATCGCTTCGAGGATCACTGCCGGAAGGCGTCACCGGGCAGTAACCCTGAGGTTTCGCGTTACTCCGATTGGGGTGGCTGTGCGGTGCCCCCCTCAGGTTCGCGAACCAACCGCATCACCCGAAATCCCTCTGCGTACGCTATCCCGGCGGCCTTGCCTGTTTCGGTAGCCCACTGGCGAATCCATGCGCCATCGCCCGGGTCTACCTGGCTCTTGTGGCAACGCAGCGCCTCGATTTTGCGGTCGATCGTGCTGCTGATGTCAACAAACACGCTGGTGCCCGCTTGGGTATCGGTGATGTACAGTTCTTTGACCTGATGCGGCTCGTACCCTTCTGCCAGCAACTCCGGGAAGATTGGCCGTGTTGGAGCACTGGGGAAGACTGCTGTCACCGCTGCTTCTGCCGCTGCGCGATGATCCGAGTGGTTAATGTACTCGTCGCCATAGAAGAATGCTGTTGGGTCGCCACAGATCACACGATCTGGCTTGAGCTGGCGTATGAGCCGGGTAAGCTCGCGGCGCAGTTCAATCGTTGGCTGAAGGGTTCCATCGCGGTAGCCAAGGAACAGCACCTCTTTGACTCCCTGAACTTCAGCGGCGGCGCGCTGCTCGG